>CP128857.1:1536882-1844258 GCA_030388725.1 Prodigiosinella aquatilis | reverse complement strand
AGGGAATGCGTCGTGAAGCTGCCAAAGGAGAGATTATCAGTTGTCTGGAACGCGTTGGCATTCGGCAGGCCAGCGCACGACTGGCGGATTTTCCACACCAGCTTTCTGGTGGTGAACGGCAACGGGTAATGATTGCAATGGCCTTGCTAACCCAGCCAGATCTCCTGATTGCGGATGAACCGACTACTGCGCTGGATGTGACCGTACAGGCGCAAATACTGACGTTACTGACATCACTGAAACAGGAGTTGGGGATGGCTCTGCTGTTCATCACCCATAATCTGAATATTGTCAAACGTCTGGCCGATAACGTGGCCGTAATGAAATCAGGTCAGTGCGTCGAGCATAATTCGACCAGGATGTTATTTTCCGCGCCTCAGCACGCTTATACTCGGCAATTGCTGGATGCCGAGCCTGGCGGTATGCCGTTACCCTTGACCGATGACCAAACCGAATTACTGCGCGTCAATCACCTCAATGTCGCTTTTTCCATCAAGCGCGGTCTGCTGCGGCGTACTGTTGATGAAAAAAAGGTGGTCAATGATCTCTGCTTTACTCTGCGGCGGGGAGAAAGTCTGGGATTGGTGGGCGAGTCCGGTTCCGGCAAGAGCACTACCGGACTGGCATTACTGCGGCTGCTGACGTCACGTGGGGAAATCTGGTTTGATGGACAACCACTACATACGTTTAACCGTAAACAGATGCTTCCCATCCGCCGTCGAATTCAGGTGGTTTTTCAAGACCCCAACTCCTCACTGAATCCGCGCTTCAATGCCGAACAGATTATTGCCGAAGGGCTGACCGTTCATCAAAAACTGAGCGCTGCCGAACAGGAACAGCGCGTTATCCAGGCCATGCAGGAAGTGGGACTGGATCCCGAGACACGTCACCGCTATCCAGCCGAATTTTCCGGCGGTCAACGTCAGCGTATCGCTATTGCGCGGGCACTGATTCTACAACCAGAGCTGCTGATTCTTGATGAACCCACCTCATCGTTGGATCGTACTGTGCAAGCACAAATTCTGATGTTGTTGAAAACACTGCAACAGAAACACCGTCTGACCTACCTGTTTATCAGTCACGACCTCCATATTGTACATGCGTTATGTCATCAGGTTATCGTGTTGCGCCATGGTGAAGTGGTTGAACAAGGTTCTTGTCAGCACGTATTTGCCCACCCGGTGCAGGAATATACCCGGCAGTTATTACAACTCTCAGCTTAAGACCACAACGCAGACTTATCTATGGGGCAGCAACAGGGCCAACCGCTGTTGCTGTTTCAGAAGGGATGCTGAGCGGCGATAGACTCGGCAATGGCGACACCAACGTTTTTCAGATGGCATAATGCTGTACTTTCATCGTTCCGATGCAGAAACAGGCAAGGTTCACTGTCCCATTCCAATACAGTGCATTGAACATGGATTTCATCCAGGTATTGATCCAACTGATGCAGGATTTTCCATGCATCTTTGCCATCATGACTTAACAGTTTGAAACCAATCAAATTATTATCATCGTCCTTGCCACTGAGCGGAATCGGTTCCACTTTCACACCGGTAAACCCAGTTAACCAGCGATAACTTTGCGGCAAGCGATGAACTACCGAAAGTTGGAGACTATTCACGACGGTTTTCCTCAGCTAGGCAGACTGCATAATTTACAAAATTATAACATATGTAATGCATACTTTTTGAATTTCACTTTTTTTTTGCTCAAGAAGCTAACATTTTCTTAGCGATTGATTAATATTCGTGCGTTTAATGACTGTCAGGACGATTAATTCTGTTACAAGGATCACGAATCTGAGCTATTTTTCGCTATATGTAACCTTTTACGCCTCATATCTCAACTTATTTTTCATGTTGTTCACTTTTAAAACAAATAAATTACAAGACAGACAACAACTCCCTATTGCCTTGAGAGTATCAGCACTATAGTAATGATGATCGTGACAACCAGACGGGAAACGCCCCTTGTTCAAAAAGACTCAGGAACGACTGGCATACAGATACAGGGCAGCGGCGGAGACAGAACAGAATGCCATAGAAATCACCATCGGCCAGGCACTCTGAAACGACGATAAAGATAACACGGCACCGATCAGTGAACCCAAACCAAAACGTAGTGTACCCGCCAATGATGACGCCGTACCTGCCATATGAGGGAAACCATCAAGAATAACCGCCATCGCGTTGGATGCGACGGTAGCCACGCAACCGACAAACAACGCCACCCCGACAACCAATGACAGGAATCCAAGATTGAACGCACAGACCAACAGCAGAAAAATGCCCATAGAAAACTGGATAATCAGCCCCAACCGGAACATAAACATCGGTCCCATGCGGGAGACAATGCGGCTATTCAACAACGTCATCAGGAACAGAACAACAATATTCAGAGCAAAGTAGTAGCCAAAATTCTGGGGAGACACCCCATTCAGATCGATATAAACAAACGGCCCGGCACTCAGAAAAGAGAACATCCCGGCAAAAGAGAATCCGCTGGCCAACATGTAGCCAAATACCCGCTTGTGACGACACAGCTGAGAAAAATTACCCAACGTAGTGCGCAAATGAAAGCGCTGACGCCGCTCCACTGGTAGCGACTCCGGGATAAACAACCATACAAAAATTGTAGCCATCAGCGCTGCACCAGAAATGGTCCAGAATATTGCATGCCAACTGAACCAGAATAACAATGCACCACCGATGATCGGCGCCAGCAAGGGTGCAATTGTCATCACCAGAATCACAAACGACATCATGCGAGAGAACTCATCTTTGGAGAACATATCCCGCATCAACGCATTAATCACTACGCTGGCCGAGGCGGCTGACAAGCCATGCAGAAAACGCATGTAAATCAGTTGTTCCACCGTTTGAGACAGCGCACAGGCGGCAGCGGCGATAGTGAAAACCAGAACGCCCCCCAGGATCACCGGTTTGCGTCCTATACTGTCGGACATCGGCCCGTAAAAAAGTTGGCCGATGGCGAACCCCAACACGTAAGCGCTAAGCGTCATCTGTACCCGACCGGGGTCCACGTTAAATTCTTTTGCAATCACGGGTAATGCTGGCAAATACATGTCAATGGCTATTGGCATCAACATGGAGATCAAACCAAGGATAAAAATAAGACGCAGCCGGGACGAATGTTGTGGACGCACGGAAAACAATTCCTTTAGAGATGACAAAAGCCCGCTGCCAGTAGCATCAGCGGGGATAAAGAGTTAATCGTATTACAGGACGTCCGTTCCAAATGCAGGCAGTTACAACCCGACGCTGGCAACTTCCTCCGCCGTCAGCGCACGGTACTCTCCCGGTTTCAGATCACTGCCCAGCACAATGGCACCGATGCGTTCACGATGCAGCGCCACAACATGGTTCCCCACGGCGGCAAACATCCGTTTTACCTGATGGTAGCGGCCTTCACTGATCGTCAACCTCACCTGATATTCCGTTACCTTCTCCAGCAGCGCGGGACGGGTCAGTGTTTTTTCATTATGCAATTGTATACCTGTCGCAAATTGCGCTGCGGTATCGGCATTCACTGGCTGTTCAAGCGTCACCAGATAGGTTTTTTCACAATGGTGTTTTGGCGACGTGATCCGGTGCGACCACTGGCCATCATCGGTTAATAACACCAAGCCACTGGTATCAATATCCAGCCGTCCGGCGGGATGCAATTTATACGCTACCGGCTCATCCATAAAATAAAGGATTGTCGGATGGTCAGGATCGTCGGTAGAACAGACATAACCCAGCGGTTTGTGCAGCATAAAATAACGTGGCCCGTTTTGCTGTTGCAGGGGCTTGCCGTCAAATTCAACCACGTGTTCCGGTAGCAGTTTGAATGATCCGCTTTTTATCACTTCACCTTGCACCGTAACCCGCTGGGCGCGCAATTCCCGCACGATCAGTGAACGGCTTATCCCTAACTGTTGGGATAGAAATTTATCCAGTCTCATTAAACGTTTACTGCCTATATTACCCGGCTGACTGACCAGGTTGAATCCGCCAGAAGCGCGAGATCTGCCCGTCAGCATAAAAAAAGAAGAGTAGCGTTATACACCCTAAGCACACATTAGCATAACGGCGTGTTACGCCGATGGAGAGACCCAGTCAATCAGACACTATTGACCCACTGACCCAAAGGGTCGCTCCTGCCATGAGTAACAGGCATAATGGAAGCAATTTATAATAAGGAGCGATACGATGTCATCTATTCATGGTCATGAGGTGCTGCAAATGATGCTGGCGGCCGAAACCCCTTTTACGACTGAACAGTTAATCACCACCATAAACATCCGCTTTGGCAACGATGCCCGCTTTCATACTTACTCGGCCAGCGATATGACCGCCGAGATGCTGGTGCAGTTTTTAGCCAGGAAAGGCAAATTTGTTCTGCAGAGTGCGCGTTTTACCACCCACGCCAGTAAAATCTGTCAACACTAGGCGATGTCTTTTACACTGCGGCCTTATCAGCAAGATGCCGTAACAGCCACCCTCGACTACTTTCGGCACCACACTACACCCGCCGTGATCGTTCTGCCCACTGGCGCGGGAAAAAGTCTGGTGATCGCCGAACTGGCCCGGTTAGCCCGTGGTCGCGTGCTGGTGCTGGCGCATGTCAAAGAGCTGGTAGCGCAGAACCACGAAAAATACTGTGCCCTGGGGCTGGAGGCCAACATCTTTGCCGCCGGACTGCAACAGCGACAGAGTCAGGGCAAGGTGGTTTTTGGCAGCGTACAGTCAGTCGCCCGCAATCTGGCCCTGTTTGAACAGGCTTTTTCATTATTGATTATTGATGAATGCCACCGGGTCAGCGACGACGATAGCAGCCAATATCAGCAAATTATTCATCATCTCCAACAATCCAATGCACAGTTGCGTTTGCTGGGACTGACTGCTACACCCTACCGCCTGGGAAAAGGCTGGATCTATCAATACCACTACCACGGCATGATCCGGGGTGATGAGCACTGCCTGTTCCGGGACTGCATTTATGAGTTACCGCTACGCTACATGATCAAGCACGCTTTTCTGGTGCCGCCACAGCGCCTGGATATGCCAGTAGTACAGTATGATTTCAGCCAGTTGAGCGCTCACAGTAACGGTTTATTCAGCGAGGAAGACCTTAACCGTGAATTGAAACGTCAACAACGGGTTACACCACAAATTATCCACCAGATTGTCGAATATGCCGCCGATCGTAACGGGGTGATGATTTTTGCCGCCACGGTGGAACATGCCAGTGAGATTGAACGTTTGCTACCCGACGGTCA
Organism: Prodigiosinella aquatilis; assembly: GCA_030388725.1. NCBI lineage: Bacteria > Pseudomonadati > Pseudomonadota > Gammaproteobacteria > Enterobacterales > Pectobacteriaceae > Prodigiosinella > Prodigiosinella aquatilis. The sequence continues at coordinate 1,838,971 of CP128857.1, read as the reverse complement.
GGCCGCGCTTATCAGCGCTGACACACCAGCAGCCAGACGTGATTCGCTGATTGAGGCGTTTAAACAGCAACAATTGCGCTATCTGGTCAATGTCGCCGTATTAACCACCGGTTTTGATGCTCCTCACGTAGACGTTATCGCCATTCTACGCCCGACCGAATCCGTCAGCCTCTATCAGCAGATCGTCGGGCGCGGTTTGCGATTGTCTGCGGGAAAAACTGATTGTCTGATTCTCGACTACGCCGGTAATCCACACGACCTGTATACACCCGAAGTCGGCAAGCGTAAACCGCATAGCGATAGCCAGCCAGTACAGGTCTTCTGCCCACAGTGCGGCTTTGCCAATCTGTTCTGGGGCAAATGTACCGACGACGGCACCGTGATTGAACACTACGGGAGACGCTGTCAGGGGTGGAGTGAGGATGAGGATGGCCGCCGTCAACAATGCGATTACCGCTTTCGTTTCAAAACCTGTCCGCACTGTGGAGCAGAAAATGATATTGCCGCCCGCCGTTGCCATCAATGTGAAGAAATACTGGTAGACCCGGACGACATGCTGAAAGCGGCGCTAAAGCTGAAAGACGCGCTGGTACTGCGTTGCAGTGGTATGAGTATGGTTCATGGCCTGGATACCAAAGGCGAATGGTTGAACATCACCTATCATGATGAAGATGGTGCTGAAGTTAGTGAGCGTTTCCGCTTGCAGACACCGGCCCAGCGGCACGTTTTTCAGATCCATTTTCTACGCGTCCACCTGCGTGCGCCCGGTATCCCCTTCCACTGGCAGACTGCCGCCGAGATCACACAGCAACAACCGCTACTGCGAGCTCCCGATTTTGTTGTCGCACGCCAACAAGGCAAATTCTGGCAAGTGCGGGAAAAAATATTCGACTACCAGGGCCGCTACCGCAGAGCGAATGAACTGCGCGGCTGATTAAATGGCGGTTTCATTTGCCCGCTGGGCCAGATTCCGATAGAATTCCGCCCGCTTTTGTCTAAACACAAGCGGAATATCCAACCTGTTGCTGGGTCGCCTGTAGCAGGATCACTTTTTTAAAGTCGAGAAAGACATGATTACTATCAATGCAGAAGTACGCAAAGAGCAGGGTAAGGGTGCGAGCCGCCGCCTGCGTAATGCGAACAAATTCCCAGCCATCGTTTATGGTGGTGCGGAAGCGCCGGTTTCTATCGAGCTGGATCACGATATCGTTAAAAACCAGGAAGGGAAAGGCGGTTTTTACGATGCAGTTATCTCCCTCGTTATCGATGGCAAAGAAACCAAAGTGAAAATTCAGGCTGTTCAGCGTCATGCTTTCAAGCCTAAATTAACTCACATCGACTTCGTTCGCGTTTAATCACGCTGAAGTTATCCGGTATCCCGGAGAGAAAAACGCCGCATTAGCGGCGTTTTTTATTTCTATCGACAACGGCGGTGAACTTCAGTTCCGGGGTGACCTTAAAGCAGCTTGATACGCTTTGATTTTCGGCACCAACAGGGCCGCACGCCGCAGGCTCTCTTCTTGCCACACCGTTTGGCGGTCGTAGTATTCGGCAAACGCCGGAGTTTCCTGCGGCAGAATCACCCACGGTAGTTTAGATTGGGTAAAAATATGCACATCTGGCGGCAACAGTTCCGGATGAGTCAAGGTCCCAACCCGCACGAACCGGGTCAGCGGGCCACTGCCAGCATAGTGGCTCCACAATGCCACATAGCATTTAGGACAGCGAGCGATCTGTTGCCCTTGTCCGCTGTTGGATGGTGTGTTCACCAGCAGAGGCTCACCACTGAGCAATTCCACGTTGTCTGACTCAATCATGGCATTCAAGGCAAATGCCGAGCCGCTTTCCCGCTGACACCAGCTACAATGGCAGCAGTGCACTACCAACGGTGCGCATTTCAGACGGTAGCGGATAGCCCCACAATCACAACTGCCGTCCATAGGATATGGGTTTTGCATCAGTACCCCTTATCTGCGGTGGTTTTGCTGGTTTCAGTAATGGTTTCCCGGTATTAATTCGCTAAAAACACACTCAGCCGAGGCCCCAGATTGCCAGTAAAATACCGAATAATCAGTTATCAATACCTTGCTCTGCCCACATTTTTTACAAAAATCCTGATTCAATACAAATCCATATCGCAACAGATCAGTTACCGCCGCCCAGGCGACGCTGTAGTTGATCACGCAAATTCGGTGGTGTTCCCTTGATAGTCAAAGTATCAGTCGCCGGATCCCAGAAAATACGTTCCCCCAACAGTAATGCATCGAAGTTGATACTCAGGCCGCCGCCACTGCCGGCGAACTTGGTCAGTTGCCGCAACGTGCTGCGATCTGCCGGGAAACTCTCCTCAAGTTCATAGCCTTGTCCGATGGAAAAGTCCTGAAAACTCTGATCTCCTAAAGTCGGTAACTCACCGGACAAGGCTGCCACTTCAATCTCATCTCCTGCTTGCAACTGTTCGTTGCAATAGCTGTACACTTGCTGACGGTATTGCTGACGCTCATTTTTATCCAATTGCGCATCAGCGCAATAGTCATCAACAGCCTTGAGCAAGCCACGGTTCTGCGCTTTGGTATCCAGCCCTTCGGCTGCGGCCAGGAAATCCATGAAAAAATCAGATACCTTGCGCCCGACCCGCCCTTTCAGGAAAGTGAGATAACGAGTTGATGACGGGTTGGTCTCCCATTCAGTCAAATCGATACGTGCCACAATATCGGCATGGTGAATATCCAGATAATGAGTGCTGCTGATATCCAATTGTTCGTTTACCCGCAAACTATTACAACTGTTCAACACCGCGATCAGCAAATACTCCACCGCCAAATAGCGATATTGGCAAAACAGAACCACCCCCCCTTCCGCAAACGGATATTTTGCCAGTTCATCACGCAGACGCCCTGTCGCGGCACGGGTAAATGCCAGAAAGTCATCGTCTCCCTTACGGCAGGCACGTAATGCATCTGCCAGTTCACTTTGCTCATTAAACAGGCCATAGGCCTTATTTTTAGCACTATAGACACGATGCAGTTCAGCCATCATTTCGTTAACGGCGTCATTGGTGGATAACAGCGAATCACGCAACACCATTTCCAGTGTTTGCTCATCGCGTTTGATGAGCTGATGCAGGGCAATCTGGTCGATATCCAGACTCATGATAAACTCTCCTTTTAGCGGGGGAACGTATTCAAGCACCTAAGTATCCTCGCTGCAACCAAAAGCCACTACCACACAGAGATAACGCATCCACGGGCCGAAATGATAAAAGTGCGGAAAAAGACGCTCTTATACGGTAATATGTTCGACTTTAGTCGCTTAAGAAGCACCATTTTATGCCACAATCATCCCGTTATAGTGACGAGCAAGTTGAACAGTTACTATCAGACTTGGTCAAGGTTCTGGAAAACCGCCGCACACCAACCGATCTCGCATTGATGGTGTTGGGAAACATGGTGACCAACCTGATTAACACTAGCGTGGCCCCGGCACAACGTCAGGTGCTGGCCCGCTCTTTCGCTGAAGCACTACAAGCTTCAGTAACAGCAGATAAAACACATTGATTTTGACCTGTATATGGTAACCAACCGCCAGCGCTACCGCGAAAAAGTTTCCCAGATGATCAGCTGGGGACACTGGTTTGCCTTGTTTAACATTCTCCTCAGCCTCGGGCTAGGTAGCCGTTATCTGTTTGTTACCGACTGGCCATCATCACTGACCGGGCGTCTTTATGCGCTGGTCAGTTGGCTTGGACACTTTAGTTTTATTGGTTTTTCCGCGTATCTGCTGATTATTTTCCCTCTGACATTTGTCGTTATGTCGCAACGATTGTTGCGGTTTTTATCAGCGGCGATAGCAACGACGGGACTCACACTGCTCATCGTCGATGCTGCTGTTTTTACTCGTTTCCACCTGCACCTTAATCCCACTGTATGGGAACTGGTAACCAACCCCAACCAGAGCGAGATGGTCCGTGACTGGCAATTGATGTTTATTGGGGTGCCCGTCATATTTATGGTGGAGATGCTGTTTGGTACTTGGTGCTGGCAAAAATTGCGTAGCCTGAATCGACGTCATCATTTTGCCAAACCGCTGGTGGGTATTTTTATCATTTCGTTTTGTGCCTCGCATCTAATGTACATCTGGGCTGATGCCAATTTCTATCGCCCGATAACCATGCAGCGCTCTAACTTACCGCTTTCTTACCCGATGACTGCACGCCGTTTTCTGGAGAAACACGGTCTGCTCAACGCACAGGAATATCAGCGCAGACTGCTGCGACAAGGTAATCCCGAAGCAGTTTCGGTGGAATATCCACTGAGCGACATCGCCTTTAGTGATGCCGGCAGTGGCTATAACCTGTTAATGGTAATGGTAGACAGTATTCCTGATCAGAATACGCCACATGCTATGCCTAACCTGACCCGTTTTGCGTCTGAAAATATTCGGTTCAGTGACCATTACAGTGCCGGTATGCAGCAGGACAGTGGGTTGTTCAACCTGTTCTATGGTATCTCCTCCACCTATATAGACAGTGTTCTCAACAGCAGTAAGCCCTCTGCGCTGATTACCGCGTTAAGTCAGCAGGGTTATCAGTTCGGTCTGTTTTCTGCCAGTGGATTCGACAGTCCTCTTTACCGACAAGCACTTCTGGCTGACTTCTCACTGCCAACGCCAGATGCGCAAAGTGATGAAATCATCACCACGCAATGGCAAAAATGGCTGGACAGTCGCGCCGGCACAACCGAACCGTGGTTCTCATTCATTGAGCTAAACCACACCAGTTGGCAGGCAACTACGTCTAAAAGCCCAGCTGCGGAACAACAACGCCTCTACCTTCAGGGTAATCAGCGCGTGGACCAGCAAATTGAACGGATCATCAGTGTGCTGCGTGACAAAAATATGCTGGATAAAACCGTGGTGGTTATCACGGCTGAACAAGGAAATGCCCAACGCCCAGGCGATAACTCGCCGACGCCGATGAAACGCTCGTTGTGGCAGGTTCCGCTGGTCATTCACTGGCCTGGCACACCCGCACAGACCATCAACAAAATGACGGATAACAAAGACGTTATGACCACATTGATGCAACGTCTGCTACATGTAAAAACGCCATCCAGCGATTACTCACAGGGAGAAGACCTGTTTACAGCAGAGCGACGAGATAACTGGCTGGTCAACGGTGATGGGAGTGATTTGATCATTACCACACCAAAACAGATTATTGAACTCGGGAGTCACGGCAATTACCGGGCTTATAATCAGGAAGGTCATGAATTATTGAATGAAAAACCGCAGTTGGATCTGTTATTGCAGGTATTGACCGACGAACGGCGATTTATTGCTGACTAACTGCCTAAATCTAAAGCAGTCGTTTCGTAAGGCTATTGCAATCAAAGCGAGAAACGGTAGTATATGCCCCCACAGCGTCGGCACGTAGCGCAGCCTGGTAGCGCACTGTCATGGGGTGTCAGGGGTCGGAGGTTCAAATCCTCTCGTGCCGACCAAATATATATTCGGTTAGTCTCGTTCACTACCGGAAACCCCACAAAAACCCGCATTCTCACTGAGTTTGCGGGTTTTTTGTTGCCTGTTATCTCTCGGCATACCCCGTTTACAGCCGGAAAGTTTAGTTATACGCTTAGTTATACCATCCCATATAACTACAAAAGCGTATAACTACGATGGCTCGTATAACTACCCCACTGACCAATACCGAGATCAAAGCCGCCAAACCTGCCGAGAAGGAATACACGCTACAGGACGGAGATGGGTTGTATCTGCTGGTGAAACCGAGCGGTTCTAAAATCTGGCGTTTTAACTATTACCGCCCCGATACAAAGAAACGTGCATTAATCAGCTTTGGTTCATTCCCTGCTGTTTCTTTGGCCGAAGCCCGACAACGGCGTGAAGCGGCAAAAGCGCTGATAAGTAAAGGCATCGATCCACAATTCCATCAGCAACAGCAGCGCGAACAAAAGCAAGCCATCAACCTAAACACGTTCGCCAAAGTCTCCGCTGACTGGTATGAATTAAAAAAGTCTCAACCGCTGGCCGAGAACACCATTAAAGATATCTGGCGTTCGCTGGAAAAATACGTGTTCCCGTTCATCGGAACCCTACCGATCAGCCAACTTACTGCTCGTCACTTCATCACCGCGCTGGAACCGATACAGGCCAGCGGCAAACTGGAAACTGTCAAACGGGTAAGCCAGCGAATCAACGAGGTGATGGATTATGCGGTTAACTCCGGGCTGATTCCTGCTAACCCCGCCGCCAAGATCCGCAAAGCCTTTCAGACGCCGGTGAAAAACCATATGCCAACTATTCGGCCAGAGGCATTACCTGGCTTGATGAAAACGCTATCGGTCGCCAGCATTGAGTTACAGACCCGCTTATTGATTGAATGGCAGCTACTCACTGTTACCCGTCCCGCCGAAGCCGCTGAAACCCGCTGGAGCGAGATAAACCTGACAGATAAAACCTGGACGATCCCCGCAGGCCGCATGAAGATGCGCCGTGACCACATTATTCCCCTGCCCCCGCAGGCGTTAGCCATTCTGGACGCCATGAAGCCCATCAGCGGACACCGTGAATACCTGTTTCCATCCAGTAAAGATCCCAAGCAGCCGATGAACAGCCAAACCGCTAACGCCGCATTGCGCCGTATGGGTTACAAAAGCGTACTGGTATCCCACGGTCTACGCGCCATATTCAGTACCGCCGCCAATGAAGAAGGGTTCCCGCCAGATGTGATCGAAGCCGCTCTCGCCCACGTAGACACCAACGAAGTACGCCGCGCCTATAACCGCTCCACCTATCTGGAACAACGCAAGGTGTTGATGTGCTGGTGGGGTGAATTTGTGGAAACAGCCGCAACAGGAAAAGTGATGGCATCGGAAGGAGCCAGAGGATTACGCATCGCCAATAGCTAATACTGTATTTATATACAGTTAATTATTGATTCCTGTTAGTTGCCCTCCTAAAATGTGGTTATCCGGTGAAAACAGGCAGAACCGAGAACCCCATACCTGAATGTTTTTCTCCGCCAACTGGCACAAGACTCACTGATAGGGAGCATCATGAAAAAGCTGTTTAAGCTCAAAGAGTGGTTAACATTAGAAGAAACCGCCCGCAGACTGACCACCAGCTTTCAGGAAGAAGTATCCATTGCAGACTGTCTTCAACTTGCACTTGATGGCCACATCATCATTTCAGCGCTAATAGAAAAAAATCGCTATGGTATGTGGGCTGAAAAAAAGAGCCCTCTTAGCAAAGATCTTTTAGCAGGGTTTAACAAATTCTTATTAGAGAAAGGAATGCTTAAGGAAAATCCTCATGTGTTGGATGATGCACTTGAGGCAATATCAAATAGGATGCCTATACGCATGTCTCGATATGGGGAAGTGTTTCGCCTTGAAACAGGCATCTATGATCTACCGATGATAGGGGCTGAAGTATTGGATGTTTTGCACCTTTGTTCTATTCACCAAGGAAGGGAGCCAGCAACCTTTATTAATCTGGATGGACCATTTTTAATTGATGACGAACGATATATCAGCATAGTCGAACCTTTCATTGAGAAAGCTGTTGGATACAAAATGGATGACGCAGGAAAGCTAAGATTATTTGATGAAAAAAGAAAAGAATTCGTAACACCAGATAATTATCACTCATCGTTTTATCCCGCAGATGGATTACGTGATGTCGAATTTGTATTTCGTCGCGTAAATATTGAACAATTTGAAAAGCAGCAGTTGGATGAATATACCGACCTCGATCTGAATGAAAGTCTTTTCGTTATTGGCGCGATTATTGATGCACTAAAAAATACATCGACCAAATCAAAAAGATGGACACAAGATAGCCTGAAGCTAGAAATAGTCGAGAATACGGAGAACATCAAAAACCGTACTCTGGATAATTACTTTTCAGAAGCAAATAAATATTATAAATCAAACTGTTAAGTTTGCAGCGAAAATCGATTTTTCGTTGCGATGCCAATTCCCTCACTCTGTTATTGAATAGCCTCATCGACCGGATACGACCGGTCATTGATGAGGTATATCGCTATGAATCTGTTAGACAGAAAAATCCTGTTAAAGAAAGAAGTGAAAGCCATTCTGCGCGTTAGCTCGGACAGCAGCTTTCAGGAAATGATCAATGCCGGAGAATTCCCCAAAGGGTTTCGGGTCGGCTTACGGCGCGTAGGCTGGTTCGAGGATGAAGTTAGCGATTGGTTAAGGCAACGCATTGCCGAACGTGACCAGCAAACCGAAACCGCATAAACCGACACCTTCATTTTTATTGCCGCGATAGCGGCATATCGGAATCAAAAAAATATGATGATCCAAAAATCTGGCGCTGGCTGGAACGGGCATTGTTACGCCCAAAATCAGGGAATAGCCCTTTTTATACACAATGGCGAATCTATTTCTACCACTCAGGAAAATGCGCAACGCTTAGCAAAACCAATACAAAACGTATTGACGCTGGCGGGGCATCTGGCTTATCGTTTCGCTGTTGCCGCAAAATCGGCGACCAGGTTTGACAGCCTGAATGTACAAGCGGACGACCGCTTTAGTTTCATGCGGTTTTTTTACGTCCGTAAACCATGTTATGCCCAAATTATGGTGGGGCGTAATGGGGGAGCCTTCGGGCTCGCCGGTTTCTTGTACGCCGGTCTGTCAACCCTGTTACGTCTCACCACCCCGATTGACAGCGGTGTGGTGAGGTTTTCAAACCCGTACGAGAGGCCGCCGCTATGGTTGCTACCCCTACCCCGTCTCACCCTAATTTCACCTTTCTCTTTCTGGCTGTCTACCGCAGAACGCCGCACGAAAAACCGCACCGTAAAGCCATTATTGCCCCAAATGAGCGATCCGCTCGTCAGCATTTTGAGCCTGATTTTATTCTGTTCTTTGCTGGTCGCCTTCCCGTTCAGGAGGTGCGCCATGTTTGATAACACACCGCTGGAACAGGAAGAACTGATCGATCAGTGTCGTGCGTTAGCTTATGCCATCGTGGAATTAAGGGAACCGCAGGCAAAAGAGATCCTGATGTTCATTCTTGCCGAACGGCTTGATGCGCTCCACCGTGCGCAGGAGGACGAAGACGCATGAGCAACACGTTTATTCAAGACGTGCGGGCAAAAGCCAACGGCCATTGGGAGGGAATTTTGCAGCGCTTAGGCATCCCGACCAATCGGCAGGAAAGTGAATGCCCCAACTGTGGCGGGAATACCCGCTACCGTTTTGACGATAAAGAAGGCCGTGGCACCTATTTTTGTTCTCATTGCGGCGCAGGAACCGGGCTGGATCTGGTAATGAAGGTGAACAAGTGTGGCGCGAGGCAAGCTGCGGAACAGGTCGCCGAGGTACTAGCGCTTCCGTTGCCGGTCGTTATGCCCGCCAGTGAAAAGCCTGATAATCGTCTGATTACCGAACGGGTAAATTCGCTGGTGGAGAAGGCGGTATCAGGCCAGTCTGACTATCTGCTGAATAAGGGGCTGCAACGCCCCTCGCTACTGCTGGATGATGGTTCCCTGTTGCTGATACTGCAAAACATGGACAGCACCACAACCGGCGCACAGCTTATCAAACCCAATGGTGAGAAAAAGCTGATTGCCGGTAGCCGCAAGAAAGGCACATTCATTCCCGTTAGTACCCTACCCGAACACACAGACACGGTGATCATTGCCGAAGGATACGCCACGGCGCTTACGACATCGTTACTGATGCAAGGTGTCGCTATCAGCGCGTTAGACAGCGGTAATCTGATCCACGTTGCGCGGTCTTGTCGTGCTGTCTGGCCGGACGCCAAAATCATCCTTGCTGCGGATAATGACAACAAACCTGATGGTAGTAACACCGGAAAAATCGCGGCTGAAAAAGCGGCACTGGCGGTAAACGGTTGGGTGGCGCTCCCGCCGACAACTGAAAAAGCTGACTGGAATGATTACTACCAGCAGCATGGCGTGGCGGTATCCATATCGGCCTTTGCCGCCTCACTTTATCAGCCAGGACAAAAACAGCAGCCGTCTTTCGATTCCCCCTTAAAACCTTACGCAGATATTCGTCATGGTGGACTGTATTGGGTAGAGCCGAAAACGAATCGCGACAGCGGCGACATTATCGAGCGTGAAAGCTGGCTATCTGACCCTATTACGGTAGCAGGTATCGGATCGGATGAATCAGAGCGTTATCTGGTTTTAAGCTGGACGCCAAGCGGTGAGAACCAATCCCGTACCGAAGCCCTTCCAATGCGAGATATCAGCGAACGTGAAGGCTGGGCGCGATTACGTGCAGGTGGGCTGGCAGTCACGGCCAAAGGCGGATTACGGGCAATACTGGCCGATCATTTATGTCGTAGTCATGCGGGTTGTCGCTGGGCAATCGCCAGCGCCACTGGTTGGCAGCATGGCGCTTACCTGATGCCGGACGGTTCTGTTATCGGTACACCAAGCATTCCCGTCTTGTTCAACGGTAAATCGGGCGCGGCTAAAGGTTATGCCACCAGCGGAACGGCGCAAAGTTGGCGCGAAAACGTCGTAGCATTGGCACAGGGTAATCCCTCCATGATGCTGGGGATCGCCTGCGCCTTTGCTGCGCCCCTCATCGGGCTGGTAAACGCGGATGGGTTCGGCGTCCATCTGTTTGGCGGTTCGTCTGCGGGCAAAACCACCACCGGCGATATCGCCTCTTCCGTCTATGGCGATCCTAATGCGCTTAAACTGACGTGGTACTCCACCGCGCTGGGGCTGGTGAACGAAGCCGCCTCCCATAATGACGGCTTTATGCCGCTGGATGAAATCGGGCAAGGCAGCAATCGCAAAGCCGTGGCCGATGCCGCCTATGCGCTGTTTAACGGCGTAGGTAAGATTCAGGGAGCCAGAGAAGGCGGCAACCGAGAGCTAAAACGCTGGCGGGCAATGGCGTTCAGTACCGGTGAAATCGACCTGGAAAGCTATATCCGCGCTGACGGCGGGCGGGTGAATGCCGGTCAATTGGTGCGCTTGCTGAATGTCCCGATCACCAAAGCGACGGTATTTCATGGCTATCAGGATGGCAAAGCCCATGCTGACGCGATCCGGGATGCCAGCAACGCCCATTATGGCGCAGTTGGTCGGGCGTGGATCGCCTACCTTACCAGCCAGAAAGAAAATGCGCAGGCAACCTACCGCGAAACAGAGCGACGCTGGTTGTCACTCTTACCCGATGATGCCAGCGAACAAGTTCGGCGTGTGGCATCACGTTTTGCCGTACTGGAAGCCGCTTTGTTGCTCTCAGCCTCTTTTACCGGCTGGACGGCGCAAGAATGCCACGATGCACTGCAACATAGCTTCTATGCCTGGGTAAATGAATTTGGCATGGGCAACCGTGAAGCCAAAGCCTGGGTAGAACAGGCTGACGCCTTTTTGCACCAGTTTGGCTACAGCCGTTATTTACCGCATCCCAATCCTGACCCCCGTGATCTGCCTATCAAGGATCTGGCGGGTTATCGGGTGAAAAAACCGGGAGCCGATACGCTGGTGTTTCACACCTTCCCTGCCGTGTTCAATAACGAAATTGCCACTGGTGCCAATGCCGCAGCGTTTGCACAGGTGTTAGCCGATGCCGGAATGCTGGATAAACCGACCAAAGGCATTACACGCAAATCTCTGCGCATCGACGGCAAACAACCGCGCTTTGTGGTGCTCATGACACTCGACGACGAGGAAGAGTAAATCACGCGTAAAGTAAAATAAGGTCGGTTCGGTAGGTTCAGTCGGTTCATTATTTTAATACATTGATTTATGGTTATTTTTATTTGAATAGTGAACCGACCCTGAACCGACTTTAGCCATTTTGAACCGACCTAACCAAACGCCCCTTTTCTGGCTGGCTTGATGAACCGACCTACACACCGCGTAAACCTACCCATAGGTCGGTTCAATTCTAGGAATAATTATCCTATCTATCAATCGGTTGACTACGTGAACCGACTGAACCTATCGAACCGACCCACTTTTGCTTATCTATAAGAATTTGCACAGACAAAAATCATGATGGGTTAAACCATTACCAGCAAGAAAGTGCGCAAAACGACACAGAGCGAGTATGGAAAAATGCACAATATGGTACGCAGTTGTGCGCATTACTGTGCGAACTGCGTACCTCGCTGCAACCCGCACCACGCCTAATTTTATTCAATTTGAAATCAATTTTTTGGTCGGTACGCATGTATCGAAATGCTAAGGTTTTTTGCGCAGTCGGCGCGGCGGGGAAATGGTATGGGGAATGTGCTTAAAATGGCAGATTGGGGGCGATTTCGATCTATGACAGAGTGAAACATTACTGGAGATCGACTAAGTTCGACGGCCTGCTATGTGCCAGAAGCAGAAGTTGCTAGGTTCGTACTGCATGAATCATTGAGGAACAGATCATACCACTTGAAAGCATCGTGCTATGGACACAATTATCTTCATCGACAGTAAACAAACCTAGGCCTTGTTGAAGAGAGCATCTTGGACTGACTGCCGAAATGTGATCAGCTTTAACTATCGTAATAAACAACCTGTAGGGGTCGGTTTTTGTGCTATAAATCAAAAAAAATTAGATAACACCGCCACTTGAAATTATCTTTTTATTCTATAGTGATTTACAATGGCAATGAATAACGTGAATTACACATCTTTTGTCAAATAAATACATGTGGGGGGGGTAATATGTTTGATGATTTTGATTTTAACCTACTAAGCTCTGATGAATTTAAAGAGGATTCAGTTAGAGAAGAGTTGATTTTACCAATTATTAAAGCTCTTGGTTATAAAGCATCGGGAGATAGCCGTGTAATCAGGAGCAAAACGCTTACACATCCATTTGTCTCAATAGGTTCACAGCCAAGAAAGATTTCAATAGTACCGGATTATGTTTTTCTTTCTAACGACCGACCATATTGGATTCTTGATGCAAAGGCTCCTAATGAGAAAATAACCAAAAGCATGCACGTTGAGCAAGCCTATAGTTATGCTATACATCCAGAAATAAGGGCGGAAATGTATGCTTTGTGCAATGGGAATGAATTTGTTCTATATAGCATCCGGGAACTCCACCCAATACTCAGATTTTCTTTAAAAGACATTGATAATCACTGGGAAAAATTATTTAGGATATTAAATCCAGATATTAAAGCTAATCCGGATGTTTTGAATTATGCGCCTGATTTTGGAATTCACATTCGAAAAATGGGTTTGGTTAAAGATGGTTTTTTTAGTGCCCCAGCTATAAACACTAAATTTATTAGTCGATTGAGCGAACGGTCATACACGTGCATATCTACAATACCCGGAGATATTGATATGGCCATTTCTCTGGACTTTAACAAAAAAACATTTAAACAACTACTTAAAGTACTTCCATCAGAACAAGCAAGTAAAATTAGACAGGCTTTAGGTCAACAGCCTTTTCATATAAATTTCTCTGAAAACGACCCTGACGTAAAATTCGGGATCACAAGTAATATCAGTAATGAAATACATCACAATGCTGAAGAAAGCTATATTCCTTTCATAGTTAAAGAGGTATTTCCTTATAATAACTCCATCGACGAATGGGAAGAGTTAGCCAAAAGAGAAATGGAGTGAATTGGTATTTTTTATTTTGCATAAAATTTTTGGTAAATGATTCTCGCGTGTGAGTTTAAACCGATGTAAGCCGGTTTTTTACAGTAATATGCTCCCAAATATGAACTACAGCATCCATTCATAATTCACTGCTCAGCTCCCATTACATTAGCTAATACATTGCATTATAAGTAAAGCCACTTATCAGTGGTGAGGATAATTGCGAACTTCCACTTTTCGCTCATAGATGCCCTTTGGTACTCCTGTGCCAAAAGCGGAGGTTACCTCTCGGGGGCATTAAAGATTAGCCTTGGCTATTATGATAAATTCATTCAACTGTCAGGGTTCAATTAGGGTGAGAAAAATGCTCTTGGAAAAGCTGAAAGCACTTGAATGCAGTCTTCACGGTGCCCGGCGGAAAGATCGGAAATGGCTTGAACAGATATTGCATCCCGAATTTCGGGAAATTACACGGTCAGGTGTAATAGTTGACCGCGCGGAGACGATAGCATCTCTGGCTGGCGAATTAAGTCCAACGATCATTCTTAGCAGTGATTTCCGGCTGCTCAGCATGGGAGAGTACTGCGCCATTCTGCACTACAAGACGTTTAATTCGGACGGCAGCCGAGCATCCCTACGTTCTTCTTGCTGGGTGTATTCTGACAGGGGGCAATGGGAGCTGGCTTTCCATCAGGGAACACCAGAGGCGGGTGCGGTATAAGTTTGGCAATGATACGCTAAAAAAACCACCAGCCCGGTGGGTATCTCTTACAGGCATGAAAGGCCAATGTCAGCTTCACGCCCTGAGACATTCGACAAGCTTTTTATGGCCTAAGTAAAGACGAGTGTCGCTCTTCCAATGCCAGCAAATATTTCGCTTCGTCGTAGCGGGTTCTAGTCTTCCAGCAGCGGTAAATGATCCTTATCCATTTAAACGCCAGAGCCCGGATAGCTGAGTGATGCGATTTCCCTTTTTCTCGCTGGCTCTGGTAATAAAGTCTGGCCCAGTATGATGAGTTAACCGTCTTCGCAGCCCATTCAACAAAGGTCTGCCTGACAAACTTAGCACATTGCCATCGCCAGTGAACCCAGGATTTCTGGCCACTTCGTTCTGTCACCGGTGCAATACCTGCGTAGTTTTGAATTTCTTCAGCGCTGTTAAACCGGTCACGGTTATCACCAAGTGCAGCAAGCATCCGTGGGCCCATACACGGCCCCATGCCCGGAAGTGATTTGAACAGCCCCCGCATCTGGCAATGTGTCAAACAGCGTTTCGATTCGCTCATCATAGGTTTTGATGATTTCACTCACGACTTTAATTTGTGTCGCCAGTGCTGTTGCCATCAAAGCATTAGCCTCTATAACACTCGGGTCTGTAGTCAATGGGATCGCGTTATCAATACTCGCAACACGTTGCTCGGTAAGGACCATTGCACGGCCACCTTTGGCATTCAGAAAGTTGCGGATCGTGTCGCGCCTGGCACGTTTCAGTTGTTGCAGACTGGGCCACCGTGTAATTAGTTCACACAACAGTAAACTCCCCCCCGGTGTGAGAACCACTCCAGGGGCTGAGGATAATATTGTTTAAGTGTGTTGATTATCCGATTCACAAAGCGGCGTTTATCTTCAACCAGCTGACGACGTTGCTCAACCAATTGCTGGAGCAACCGTATATCCACATTGTCGGGTTCAATGGCTTTTATCTTTTGGGGATAGCGTAGCATTAACTCTAATGCCAGCTCGGCATCCTGCGGGTCATCTTTAGCGCCGCTGGGCGAGAAAGCTTGCCGGTAACGGGCCAGGGACAAAGCATGGACAGGGAAAACGGTAATAAATGGATATTTTTGAAGAGAATACACCACGGGGCCTTTCTTCAGTTCGAGAGCTATAGCGATCCTGCCCTTCACCTTCTGGTGTAACCCGGTAAGCCAGAGATCAAGCGCTTCAGCTGTATGTTCAATTACATGGAATGCGCGTTCGCCGTTTTTAAACTGAACACAGACATCGTGTTTTTTATCTGCCCAGTCCAGACCAACATGTGCAGCAAATTGATTAGTCGCAGTCATCACCAACTCCTTTTCATCGGGGATTGGTATGCATTCCACGCTCTTCGAAAGAAATATAGCCAGCAGTTTATCTGCATGCCCTGAGTATTCGTTAGCGAACGTGGAGCACTTACTGGCTCGAAGGAAAAGCGGCGATCATCACATGATTCTCGCTCAATATTCGTAACCAGTAAGCGCATACCCTGAATCACTTCAAAGTGTAATTCTCAGGGTGCGAATGACTATACCTCGCTCATTGCAGACGATCAGCGATTAAATCACACCAGCACAGAGAACAACATTCCAGCTACCATTGAGTAGCCACTTGCCTCTCTCTCCCCACCTCACTACAATGTATACAAAACACACAATGTAGTGAGGTGGCAGCATGGGCGTCATGTCCGTTCGCTTAAATGATGAAACAACTGCGCAGCTTGATGCGCTGGCTAAAGCCACGGGACGTACCCGCTCTTTTCTGGCCGGACAAGCCATTGAAGACTATCTTGCGCGGGAAGCCTGGCAGATAGCAGAGATCGAACAAGCCATTAAAGAAGCCGATGCAAGTGATTTTATCTCACCAGATGAGATGGATAATCTGTTTAAAAAGTTAGGTACGGTAAGACATGGAAATTAAATGGCTGCGTAAAGCTGCGGCCAATTTGGAAGCCGAGTACCTGTATATCGCACAAGACGATCCACAAGCCGCCAGCCAATTCGTAGATGAAGTCCAAAGGTTAACGGAATTACTACCGCAACAGCCAGCAATGGGAAGACCTGGCCGTGTACCTGGAACGCGTGAACTGGTGTTAACGCACTATCCCTACATCATCCCCTACCGCGTGAAAGATAATATGATCCAGATTCTGCGCGTCTTTCATACGCACAGACGTTTACCGTCAAAATGGTGAACAACCTTTAACGAACGCACATCCACCAACTAACCGCCACGCAGCCATGAAAGAGAACAAAAAACATAACCAACAATCAAGATCATCTGGCTGGGGCGGGAAACGTATCGGTGCAGGCGCTCCCGTTGGTAACACCAATGCAGTGAAACATGGGGAACGCAGCCGCCAGGCATTCTTTCCTTTGGCTGGAGATAATGGACGATTCACGCCGTTGCAATTGCTACGTGCAAGAAACCTGATCCTTGCTGAACGTGTAGGCGAGTTGATGCACAGATCGCTTTCTTTGGGTACAGCCGAGTGGCGCGAGTTTATGTTACTAGATGGGATTCTATGGCAACACACCCGAAAAATGATGGTATTAGAACGTCGTAAAGCAAAATTAAATTTACAGCACAACCAGCGCTAAAAATCAGCGTATCAAGCGAAACTCAACTGTCATGCGCAGACTATTTCTCATGATGACTTTTCGTTTTAGTTATACGTTTAGTTATATGATAAAAAACAAACTCACAACCAAGATAATATAAACAAATAGTTAACCTATAAATTCAACTTCTCTCGTGCCACAAAAACCCGCATTCTCACTGAGTTTGCGGGTTTTTTGTTGCCTGTTATCTATTGGCATACCCCGTTTACAGCCGGAAAGTTTAGTTATACCGTCCCATATAACTACAAAAGCGTATAACTACGATGGCTCGTATAACTACCCCACTGACCAATACCGAGATCAAAGCCGCCAAACCTGCCGAGAAGGAATACACGCCGTTGTATCTGTTGGTAAAACCGAGTGGCTCTAAGATCTGGCGCTTTAACTATTACCGCCCTGATACGAAGAAACGTGCATTAATCAGCTTTGGCGCATTCCCTTCGGCTTCTTTGGCCGAAGCCGGGCAACGGCGTAATCAGCAAAGGCATCGATCCACATTGGCAGTTCCTCTGCCGGAAAGACCACTACCGGCACCATCGCATCCTCCGTGTATGGCGATCCCAAGATGCTTAAGCTGACGTGGTATTCCACCGCGCTGGGGTTGGTGAACGAAGCCGCCGCCCACAATGACGGCTTTGTGCCAGGACGTTGCTAATTAATTGTAGTGCTATTCAATGGGGAGCAGGCCACTGCCTGCATCCTTACCATAAGAGGATGCTAAACTTGCTAAAAATTGGCTGAATGTATTCAGCAAAGAAATTGTATCAGCGTAGAGTGAATAAACAACCAATCGTGGCAACTAAAGCAGAAAAAAACTTTAATCTTACTTTTTCTTTTTCTTTTAACAGATAAATCCCTAGAAAAGTAACCAGTACGGGTGAGATCATATAAATCGAGATGACCATAGAAATCTCTCCGTACTTAAGTGAGTAAATAAGAAGTAAGTAACATAGAGCACTAAATAATGACGCTGGGAGCGCAACTTTTATTAACTCCAGTTTAAAATTGAATCTGCCTTTTCGTATTAAAGAAATAATAATGGCGCTATTAAAAAAAGAAAATAGAACAATTACTGGCTCATTGAAGTAATCAGCACATATTTTATCAAATGTTAATGCAAATGCTATCATTAAACTTGCAGTAATTTCTAGTATGAAACCTAGAGCAGTACCTTTTCCTCTTATTTTTGATACTAGAAAAGGAGATCCCCAAATGAGACCCCCCCCTGCAAATTGCCACAAAGAAAAATATTCATTGAAAAACAAATAACCTATTATACTTGCCCACACTAATCTTAATCGGGAAATTCCTGATTTAACGGATGCTTCCAGGTATTTATCTGCATGAAACGTTAACAATGAAAAGCCTGCCCAGCATGCAGCAGCCAGAATGAGGAATACATAGGCTCTTATCTCAGCAACGTTTGGAAACACTGGATTCATAACAACAGCAGGAGAAACAATAGCAGCACATAAAAATTGGAAAATTATAGTGTAACTATATACATCTTTAACTTTAAGCATATTAAAGCGATGTGTTATTTTTTCAAAGCCTGAGAAAACTGCTGCTAAAAATGACGTTAGAATCCAGATATCCATGGTTTTATATCTTCTGCTCTTCTATATATTTAAACGACTGAATGATCACATTACGAGTCTCTGCTGAAATCAACATCTCTGCTGGCAGATCCTTTTCGCTTTTTAGTATACGATATTCATCATGCTCATTTGGACAAAGAGTTATTACGTCATTTGTAACTTGCACTAAAAAGTTCCACTGCCTTACTTTTTTATTCGTTTTAGTCTCATAGTCAAAAAAACCGAGGTAATGAATTAAATTATTTATTTTTAATCCTGTTTCTTCCAACAACTCCCTTTCAGCAATATCGAATATGGTGGTGTCTGATACCTCTCTTCCGCCACTCGGCAACTCCCAATAATCAGCAAGAAAATCTTCGCTTACTGCCCTCTTGATTATTAATATGCCTTCATCAATAACAGGAACTACTCCACCAACATGTTTCGTGACGCCATCCTGCTTTGCTGAAACTTCCAATGAAGATAGCAGTTTATTAAGAAGCTTTCTGTCAATCATATTATTTTATTCCTAAAAAAATTTCAGGTCTCGACACCACGGCTTCCGCTACTTTTTTAATACCTAAGGCATAACTAAGCATAATTTCTCTATCCTGTTCTCGCGCCCATACAGGGATCTTGAATGCGGATGAGAAAAATTTTTGAGCTCCTTTATATTCTGAGCGAATTTCTGCAGCCGGTTTAGAGTAAAGTCGCGGCATAATTTTTTCCGTTTTCCGGAATAAAGGCATATCCGCTATCACACCTGTTGAGGTAGGGACATCAACCTCTGAAAGGCCTTCAGCATGAAGCGCCGTAACAAACTGGTTCAATGATACTCCATTGGTTGCATTCGCATCGTAATTCATTACATACGCATACCAACTCGGTTGGCGATCATCAAAGACTGGCAGCTTTAGAAAAGGGATACCAGCCAAAACTTCAGAGATTTCGGCGGCAAATTTACGCTTAGTTTTAAGCCAAGCATCGAGGTGAGTGAATTGCTCTTCAGCAAGCGCAATTGCAAGAGGATGAGCGCGTAACTTCAAACCCATTCCTGATGTGCTGAATTCTGAAAGTTCATAATTTTTGGGGATTTCTGATCTGCAGCGTTTGTTATAATGCCCCTGTAATAGAGCTCTGTTATAGATGTTGTTGTTATCTGTCAATAGGATTCCTCCTTCACCGCCAGTCACAATCTTTTGCCCCTGCAGACTCCATGCTGCAATCTCACCAAAACTTCCCACTTTTCGTCCACCAATTTCAGCACCGTGTGCATGAGAGCAGTCCTCTATCACAGGTATATGATGATGCTGAGCTATTTTAATAATCGCTGGCATGTCACAGGGCATACCCCACATATGTGTGACTACAATCGCTCGGGTATTGTCAGTGATAAGCTCAGGAATCTTATTTGCATCAATATTTCCTCGTTCATCTGCATCGCAGAATACCAAAGTAGCCCCTGTATAAACTACTGGGCTCACCGTTGCAAAAAAGGTATAAGCAGGGCAAATTACTTCATCACCTGGTCCTAGCCCAAGTCCTTCAAAGGCTGAAAATAGAGCAGACGTTCCTGAATTTAATACGAGTCCTTTACTGCGCCCGTGGTAACGGGAGAACGTATCTTCAAATCTTTCAAACACTCCTGAACGATTATAAATAGAAATACTCTCGCCAAGTTGTTTGACCACTGCGTTAACGCTTGTTTCATCAATAATTGGCCATTCAAATTTTCCATAGCCATCAGCAAGAACTGAAACCCCACCCTCAATAGCTAATTTTTTTAATTTATCATCATGCATTTGTTATTTCCTTGTTTTCAGTATCTCTTGAATACTTGTATTTTGTTTTTATCACCCCTGATTTATATATTGCATCTATAATATAATGATGCTTAAGTTGCTCAATATTTTCAACCTCACTGTTACGGTGGGAATTCAAGAGTGAAGATATTTGTATTTTAAGGATTTCATCAGAGCTTAAATTATTTTTAATATGTTTTAGAAGCACACCTTGATGTGATAAGAGCTTCATCTCTTTAGGTGTGACAATAATAATTCCATTAGTTCCTATAAGCTTAACCTCCTCATTTTTATTGCCATAGCACCGCGATATCACAGCATTGCAGATAAAATCCTCATTGTACGTTGCCGAAGGAAATTCAAATAGTATATGGGCAGTATCCTCCACGTCATACTGCTGCTCAGGTTTGGCAATTTTGCTAATCTTTGCTGTAACAAAATCAGGTTCACCTAGATACCATACGATGAGGTCTATTAGATGATATCCCATATCAATGACTGCTCCACCGCCTGATACACACTTACTGGCCCGCCATCCCTCATCGAGTCGGTCAACAGAAAGTGTGTACCTGAATTCAGCGGAATAGATGTTACCGACTTCACTTATAAAATTACTGGCAGCCTGATAAGCAGGATTAAAACGTCTTTTAAGTAGTACAGCACAACTTGCTCCTGTCATTTTTAACATAGAGTAAGTATCTTCTGCTTCTCCAAGATCGATAGCAAAAGGCTTCTCTTTGATAAAATAACACCCCGGATAAGATAAAAGACTCATTGCATTAAAATACTGATTGTGCGGTAAGCAAAGAAGATAGATATCACATTTTTTGGATGCTGCAAGTTCCTCTATCGAGGTATAACATTCGGCATTTAGGTGAGAAGAGACTTTTGAAGAAATATCTTTATCACGGTCACATACGGCTGTGATATCCCATCCGGGAATCTGTTTTATTATTTTGATATACTCTTCGGCTTGTTTGCCTAGCCCCACGACTCCAATACTTCCCATTCCATCCATCCTTGTGTAGTTATTGGGAATGTGAAATTAATGAAGAATTACTTCATTAAAATTAAGGTAATGTTACATTTTTAAATAATGCATTTTTATAGCTATCATTAAATAAAGTTACCCATTCTAAAATGGACACTATTAATTAACCATTAACACACAGCTACCCTGCTCACAAACTAGTATTTAAGCCCTTTGTAAAGTGCACTCCTGAGACATAGTTCTGTAGCTATGTCTCATCAATAGATTTTCCGATAAAACACGGTTGTAACAGAAACAAGAAGTAGAAATTTTTTGTCACAATTTTTTATCAAATCACCACTGAGAATCTAGTTACTCCCAGCCAATTCTATCTTTGGCGGCTACGACCGCTTCACACTCGAAGCTGCCCGAAACCCTCCAAGCTCTCCGTTTCTAAAACGGACGTTATTTACATAATATGAGTCTGGACTAGAGTTACGCCTAGCGCATTAGACATATTGTCTCTGCGCTTGATGCGCGCGCACTATTTGTTAGCATGCTTCATCATGAAAAAGATCCGTAGTCATGATGATAGAATACACATCGTAGTCATTCACCAGTTTATTCGCATTCAAGCGGACATCATCTTCTGGTCGAAAGAAGGCCTCATCTGTGTCAGCAATGAATGCTAGATCCGTACGTTGGATTGTCTGGTCTATGAGATATCCAGCAGTTTCTTTCTCGGTCGTAATCTCTAGCCAGACACGTCCAGGCATCTGAACAACCCTTACGGCTACAATATCGGGACGTAGGTACATGGAATATTTTTCTCGAAGCCGTTGTGTTACATCTTCGGCTACATATTGCTCCGCGGAACTTTGGATTGGTTCCGCTAATTTGATCAATAACGCAATGGCTTTGTCGAGCGGGTAGCGAAAGAACTCGCGTGCCGTATTAACACGAAAATCTGTTAATTCCAGATGTACCCTAGCCTCCAGAGTTTCATGTTGTTCGGCAAATATTTCGAAGGCCACTTGAAAGGGTGTTGGAACACCTGTAGAGGATAATTCACGTGCCCTCATACGGGAATCACGTAGTGTTCGACCGACCTTAATCAATCCCGGCATGCTCGGATTGACCAAAATATATACATAACCTGGAACCATAGATAAACTTTCCTTTTTCTAAAGATCTATTTTCTTGGCGATAGTTTACTACAGATGTTGCTAAATGGATGATCCTTGCTCTAATAGCCACTACAACTCTAAAGCTGATTCAGAGATGCCAATAAGCATTATGCACAACGTCTATATCTCGCTCAAAGCAGTGCTTTGTGTACTGGCATCAGGTTGAGGTAATCACGCGTATGAAGAATCAGGTTCTCACATCCTATTAAAATCTTTTCTATTGATTTTATCTCTATCCGTACCATAAATTATGGTTGCAAAAAAACGTCCTAATTCCAAATGATGGAAGTGATTATCTTTAGCTTGAGATGCCATTGAGTTCAGTATGTTATAAAGACATTCAATAATCTCAATAACTAAAAGAACCCGATAACCAGCAAGCATCTCGCTTCTCTTGAGTAAATAATTTAATTCCCCAGGTGAGTTTATAGGATTCCTATTTTCATCGTAATACCCCATCACAAAGCTAGGTAATATTTCGCCAATATTCCGATATAGTTCACATTTTTTATCGATTACGTTTCTTTGTCTGTCAGTTAATAATTCATTGTAAATTCTCTTATCTATTTCATTATACCAATATTTCATTGGATCGTTATCATGATTATTAGTGATGAAGTCAACATTGCTATATCTTGATGATTTTGCGAATTCAGTTAATAATTCCATAACTCTATAATGAATTTCATGTAAGCCAGAAGGAAAATTAACTCTCCCTGTTACCAGCTCGAATAATACATTTAAATCATGCCCATAATTCTTTAATTCTTTAATTCTTTAATTCTTTAATTCTTTAATTCTTTAATTCTTTAATTCTTTAATTCTTTAATTCTTTAATTCTTTAATTCTTTAATTCTTTAATTCTTTAATTCTTTAATTCTTTAATTCTTTTCGTGAAGTATATTTTCCATTTTGATTATAATCATCAAGCATAAGGCAAGGCTTCATAAACCTCTCTAACCCTAGACTAACTCCTGATAATGCTTGAAAATATAGCCCTCTAGTTGCAAAGTTTGCTTTCCTCAAACAAGTGAGTCCTATTCCCAATAATTGCCTTGAAAAATCAACTTCATCAACAAACCTTCTGTATTTTTCGTCCATAAAAACCTCGGGCTACTAATTGATAACTCAGAGTAATTCTAGCAAAAAGGGCAATCAAGTTAAATCATCTGATTACTACCTAATTCCGTCATATAGAATCCACCGTTCTTTTGACGTCTATAACTCGCTCTTAACAGACGGTCAGCGACTAATTCACACCAGCATAGAGAACGATATTCCAGATACCATTGAGTAACCGCTTGCCTCCCTTCCCCTGGTAACTACGATGTATACAAAATACACAATATAGTGAGGTGGAGCATGGGCGTCATGTCCGTTCGATTGAATGATGAAACCACCGCGTAGCTTGATGCGCTGGCTAAAGCTACTGGACGTACCCGCTCTTTTCTGGCCGGACAAGCCATTGAAGACTATCTTGCGCGGGAAGCCTGGCAGATTGCAGAGATTGAACAAGCTATTAAAGAAGCCGATGCGGGTGATTTTGTCTCACCAGATGAGATGTACAGCCTGTTTAAAAAGTTAGGTACGGCAAGACATGGCGAATGCAGCCGCCAGGGCATCTTTCCTTATGAGACTACGATTGGGACTACGATGAAAATCCAATAGAAAAAACAATTAAAATCAATCAATTGAAAAATAAATTGAATTTCTCTCGGGCGGTTTTCTACTAACTGAGTATTGTATTTAATATTGAGGCCAGGCCAACCGCCCCTTTGCATACCAGAGATTTATCATCAAGACTTAAACCAAAGACGTAGTCTGCGCAGGCATTGTGATTTACACTGCGCGCTGCAAAAACTGAGTAGATAAACGATTAAGTAGGCGGTAATGGCGATGAACGGAACGATCACAACCTGGTTTAAAGATAAAGGTTTTGGATTTATCAAAGATGAAAACGGTGATAACCGTTATTTTCATGTGATTAAAGTCGCCAATCCTGAACTGATTAAGAAAGATGCGGCGGTCACTTTCGAACCCACCACCAATAACAAGGGTTTGTCAGCTTATGCTGTGAAAGTCGTACCGGAGAGCAAATACATCTATATTGCGGGCGAGCGCCTTAAGCTCACGTCGATCAAGTCTTACCTGGTTTACCGCGAAGAAGTGTCTGCCGATACCCGCATTGATAAAGAAAATGCGGTGCTGTCTGTGGGGGTACTGATGGGTAATATCAGGCCGAAATCAGCCACTAAGCCTGGTGAAATGCGCTCGCTAAAAAAACTGGCGATCACTACCTTCCAGGGAACGACGTTAATCTTCTCAGAAGATGAGATAGACGTGGATGCCACGGTAAAACTGCTCAAGGTCTGAAATAATTCGCACTGACCCTGTGCCGAAATCCTGCGCCATTCATAAGCAGAATTTCGGCATCGCTTACCAGCCGCAGTACGCCGTGATATATAGATCTTTTATAAACGCTTCTAACAACCAGACCATATCATGTAGCAGCCCGGTTAATGCTTTCGCCACATTGGGCGGCAGTGTTCCCCCAGAATGGCTTGCGTTAATGCCTGCGCATCGTCCACTTGTAATGCGGTTTCCTGCCAGCAGTTCGTTATCAACTCAAGCCACATAGTGATCAGGTACTGCAACCTGGTACAGCCTCAAAAATTACAGGTATAATCCCACACATTATTCAACTGGTTTAGAAACGAAGATGACAAAACTCACCTTACAAGAGCAGATGCTAAAAGCTGGGTTAGTGACCAGCAAAAAAATGGCCAAAGTCCAAAGAACAGCCAAAAAATCACGAGTTCAGGCGCGTGAGGCAAGAGAGGCTGTGGAAGAAAATAAAAAATCACAACTTGAACGTGATAAACAGCTAAGTGAACAACAAAAACAAGCTGCTTTAGCTAAAGAATATAAAGCTCAGGTGAAGCAGCTCATTGAAATGAACAGAATTGACATTTCAAACGGCGATATTGGTTTTAACTTCACAGATAATAAGTTAATTAAAAAAATAGCTGTGGATAAGCTGACTCAGGCTCAGCTGATTAGTGGTCGTCTCGCCATTGCTCGTTTGGTTGTTGATAACAGTGGCGAGAGTGAATACGCTATTATCCCCGCTAGCGTAGCCGATAAAATTGCGCAGCGAGATGCGAGCAGCATTGTATTAAATAGTGCGCTTAGTCAGGAAGAGCAGGATGAAGAAGATCCGTATGCCGATTTTAAAGTGCCCGATGATTTGATGTGGTAATTAACGTTTTGCAGATACTTATGTATGAAAAGTCCCTGAGGGCTTTTCATTAAGATGCTTTGCTCAACCCTTTCAATGTGGCCTTTTATTTTCTGGGGTGTGAAGCGGAGATGTCTAACAGTCAATCAACGATAAGTTACAGATACTGATAATATCTCTTCTTATAATGAAGCAGTGTCAGCATATACCCGAATTGATATCGAAAATGTGGTGGCTATCTGTGGGTGTACTAATTAATAACATCAGGCCGAAACCTTGCATCATTCATAAACAAGATTTCGGCATCACTAGCTGACCTAAGGGAGTCAAGCCATACAATTGTAGTGAATAAATGAGACAATGATCTTCATTTGCTAAAAGCACGCCCTGACGATTTATTCACAAATATTTAAAATATATCGCACGAACATTTACTCGTTTAATTTCTTATCCTCTGTAAGAACATCCTCGAGGAAACGCACCGCATTGCGCAAAGCCTGATCAGCTTCAGGCAGGATCCCTGCTAGAAGATGCCATACATGGAACATTCCAGGCCAAACTTCGAGTGTGGTGCGTACACGCGCTTCCCCTAAATTTGAAGCTAGTCGGATAGCATCACTCAGCATGACCTCATTCTCACCGATCTGGATTAGTATCGGTGCAAGCCCTTGGACATCAGCATAAACGGGGGAAGCATCAGGATGTGTAGGAAGCTCACCGGCGAGAAAACACCTTCCCAAGATGTTGAGAAAATCCACGCTACAAATCGGATCAATCCCCTCGCGGGTGGTCGCAGACAAACCGCTATGGGTAAGATTTGCCCATGGTGAGATCGCCACCCCGGCGGCGGGTAGCGGAATACCAGCATCGCGAGCCTTGCGCATCATAGTGACGACCATCGCGCCGCCTGCTGAATCACCTACCAGAGCGAGATCGCGGGGATGAATGCCACGGTCCAGAATTGCACGATAAGCTGAAAAAACATCATTAATTGGCGTCGGAAATGGGAAATCGGGCGCCTGCCTATAGTCTGGCGTGTAAACCCTGGCTTTCAACGCTTTGGCAAGACGCCCCGTAATTCCACGGTATGCTTCGACACCCCCATGCACATAGCCGCCGCCATGAATGTATAGAACGACTCTGCTCCCAACGTGTTCCTCCATCTCGCTGATCATTGCAGGAGCATCGCCTAACGTAGTGGTCTTATAGGAAATCCCCTCGATCGCAGGGAAAATTTTTTCAAGACTTTGCATATAGTGAGCGCGTACTTCCGGCCAGCTAGCTTCAGACTGACCATAGAGCTTCTGAACAACCGGGCCAGCGGCAGTGATCCATCCATCAAGAGCATTTTGGGCATTTTTCGACAGCATTGTTGAAACCTCACTCAGTTAAATTCTACAATGACAGTATATTCAACACATTAACGAAAAGGGTTCCCCAATGGTGGGAAAAAAAATCCCAGTGGCTAAACCAAAAGGCTCGGATATAGATATTGGTGCACTGCGTATCTTTGTTGCTGTTGCAGAGGCGGGGAGTTTTGTTGCAGGCGGTAAGGCAATGGGACTGACGCGTTCTGCGGCGGGTAAAGCACTGGCTCGTTTGGAAAACTATCTTGAGACACGGCTTTTCCAACGGACAACTCGTCGCTTATCTCTCACGACAGAGGGGCATGAATTTTATCATCGATGCAGTCAGTTGCTGGAGGATCTAGAAGAAGCTGAAGCTACCATTCGTCAAAATCCACTACGGCCAAAAGGCATACTTCGACTTACCGTTTCAGAAGGCTACGGCAAAATGATTATTTTGCCGTTTCTCAATGAATTTCTAGAGGCCTCACCAGAATTGAGCATTGAGGTAAGCTTCACTGATCGGGTTGTTGATCTTGTAGAAGAAGGATTCGATCTCGCCATCCGAGTAGGTAGTGCAACCACAAGTTACCAATACATAACGCAGGTGATCGACAGGGCATGGCCACACCTTTATGCATCCCCCAACTATCTCGAAAAGTGGGGAATTCCGAACTCGTTTGCTGAGATAAAAAACCATCGGCGTCTCGTCTATGGTCTGGGAACGACTCCCACCGCATGGACACTGGTTGATAAAGAGCAAGGTCAGATAACTCTAGACGGCCCGGCTTATGCCAGATTTGACAGCGGAGATGCAATTCGCACCGCATCCATCGCGGGGCTGGGTATCGGATATTTACCGTCCTTCATGATTGAAAAGGATTTATTTGAAGGCCGCCTGGTGCAAGTGCTGACTGATGTAAGAGGTGAAGAAATTGCTATCCATGCAATTTACCCAAACCGCAGGAATCTCTCTGTTCGGGTACGAGCTTTCATTGATGATCTTAGAAAATTTCTGAATCACACTTAAAAAGTGACATTTCTCATCCTGCGAACATGAACTTCCGCTTCACGCCCTGAGACATTTGACAAGCTTTGTATGGCTTCAGTAAGGGCGAATTTTGCTCTCTGCGTGCTCAAGTATTTTGCCCCGTCGTAGCAGGTTCCGGTCTTCCAGCAGCGGTAAATGATCCTTATCCATTTTAAACACCAGCGCCCGGATCGCAGATTGGTGAGATTTCCCTTTTCTCACTGGCCCTGGTAATACAGTCTGGCCCAGTATGAGGAATTTACCGTCTTGGCTGCCCATTCACGCCTGCCTGACGAATATTTATCTGACTTTTCAGGAACCAGATTAAACATTATATCCGAGACACTGAAGCAACCATTACGAAAGGTTTGCTCTATATTCCAGATCATCTGGTAAAAAGATAAAAGCCCCGCCGGGTTGTATCCGCCCGAACGGGGTCGCAGGCCCTTACCGTTGTTGATGGAATAGCCAATCAATGTGCTGCCTTACTGCACATAACCTTCTTGATTAATTTGCCCTGTCGCCAGGATTTCATCTTCTTCCTCAGTAATTTTTGGTGCGGCCAAACTGGTGCTGACACCCCAGTAGTAGCACACCAGGCTGACAATAGCAGACAGGATCATATCCATCGGCGCGCTGATAAGCCCTGTGCCACCAAAGGTTCCCAGGCCGGAAATCACCATTATGGCAATGTAATAAACCAACAACCACCATGCACAACCGACATCGCGCTGATGATGCTGACCTTTTTTCGCAAACAGTGCATATAGCACCCAGGCAACAATCAGTATCGGCAGCAAAATCACGTTAACCGACCACCCGCTCCAGTAAACCAGCATTGTACTGGCGACAAATGCCAGCGGGCTTAATAGGTTAAACAGCGGCAGGCGGAAAGGACGGTATAAATTCGGTAGATGACGGCGGAAAGCGCCTGCGGAAATCGGCCCTGGCAAGTAAGTAAAGACCGTTGCCGATGTCACGGCCCCAATCAGGCCCCCCCACATCTGGAATTCAGAAGGCAAAGTCCAGGCGATCGCCAGCACAAGTGATAACCAGAGCGCCCCACGCGGTACACCGGATTTCTCATCCACTTTGCCAAAGACTTTAAACAGGTGGCCGTTACGCGCCCAGGCAAACAGTACGCGGCTCGCCCCCGCGAGATAAATATTACCGGTACCTGCCGGAGAGATGACAGCATCAACCAGGATCAGGTTGATAAGCCAGGTGATCCCAAGGCTGCGCGCCAGATCAGCATAAGGGGATTGCAATACATGTTTCAGGCCATCCCAACCGTGGGCACTCAACGCTTCGGATGGTACCGCTCCCAGGAAAGCATATTGCAACAGCAGGTAAATAACAAAACTCAACCCAATGGCAATGATGATAGACAGTGGTACATCACGCTGAGGATTTTTCGCTTCACTGGCAAAGTCCACTGCCTGGCGGAAACCCAGATAGGCGAATACAATCCCGGCACCGGTCAGCGAGGAGAAGATACCATGCGTTCCGCCCGGCGGCGGCGGTGGTACATTCAGGTTGGCAGCATTGAAGTACATGAATAAGGTGACAATGGTTAGCAATGGCACAACAAATTTAAAGACAGTAACAATGGTATTTACCCGACCAAAGACTTTTACACTCCAGTAGTTGAGCAGGAAGAACACCAGCAGCAGCCCTATCTGAACAGCAAAACCGATCATTGTCGGGCTGCCATCAGTATTCCCCAGAGCAGGCCACCAGTACACAGCGTACTGACGCACGGCTTCCACCTCCACCCCTGCCGTACTGGTATAAGCAAGTAACGAACTGACGCCAATCACGAAACCCACAACATTACCATGGGAATAATTAGGATAACGGACAAAACCGCCAGCACGTGGTAACGCAGCGGATAATTCCGCAAACACCAGCCCGATTAATAATACGATGATGGCCCCCAGAATCCATGCCCAGCCAGTCTGTGCTCCTGCATACCCGGCGCTGGTGAGCGCGGCATAAAGCCAGCCAGAGCCAATCATTGACCCTATTCCCAGCAAGGTGAGATCGACTAATCCCAGCTCTTTCTTAAGTCCGTGTTTCACCATATGACATACCTCTTGTTTTCAGTTTCGGCACTCACTGGCCCGACTGTCTGAACCATTCGTTGATGTGATGTGTTGTGTGTAACAAGACTAAATGAGCAGGTTACATGCCATCGCAGGTATCTATAGGTAAATAAATATGTCTTTTTATAATTCAGGTATCGGTAGGTAACTGGAGAATGAAATTTGCAAACTACCGGGCACAAAACAATCTGGACAAAGAGCCATCTGGCAGGACTGTTCGTAAACTAAAAGCAGATGAATATCCCAATGCGCCAAAAAAGTGCACATCCCCAAATAGGGATGTTGAAAGGCACCAAAATGGGGCATCGTTTTTAATTGTCAGCGTTAAACCTATTTCCTCGCGGTAATCGCCAACGAAGTTGACACCCTTATTTGCTTTTACGCTGTGGATTTCAGCCTGGTTTCTGGCTTGTCCGGATTCAACATCACTACCTCAACTCGTTGTCATTGACGGCATGAAGTTGACCACCGTTCACGTAATACGTTGCGGTCCGCGGCTACGGCCCCGGTGATGCACCTGACTCTGTCGCCGCAGTACATACCATGACTATCTGATGCTCTTCTTCGGCGCTCAGTTTATTGACCGGTACCGGACACACTGCTGTGGATCGATGGTCTTCAGCTTGTCCATTCCAGCGCCGCCAGGTACTTAGGCTGACGGGTATCCGTTTGCGGCGTCTGAGTGTTCTGGATAAAGCCCTTTAACCTATTGCTGTGGTGTAAAGGAGAAACGGTACACGTTGCTCTCCCGCCGCTCAAAACCAAGCTTCTGATATAAAGTGTTGGCGGCCTCCCGCGACGGACGGGAAGTTAAATCCACTGTTCTCGCTCCAGCCTCTTGCGCAAGTCTCAACGCTTCTCGTGTCAGCATTTCCGCGAAGCCCTGCCCCCGGTGCTCAACATCAACAACGACATCTTCGATCATTGCTCTTATTCCCGTAGGGATTTCAAAGAGCACAAGCGTCAACATGCCAACGTAGGCACCGTCTTCTAAACGGGCGACGAGAAGAATTGTCGCAGAAGATTCTACAATTCTGGCGATCCTGTCGAGTGTTGGAGTGGCGGACGTAGTTGATAATTGAGATACCAACTGCGAAATCAGTCTCGTCACGGTTGGCGTCGCCTCTGTCACAACTTCAATCTTCACAAACCATTCCTCCAACTTTCTGAAACCCGCAATGATTTTAGCAATTAGTGTCTGCAACGATAAACCGCTAGTGCTTTAATTTGATGCCTACCCTGCGGTTTCTTTCGCCGACGCCCGTCTCATGAGAGACGAAACACGCCACACTTGGCAAACGCCACATATTTATCCCACCCGTAATCTACGCGCGGCCTCCCGCACTTCATCCTGTCGCTGTGGCGCTATATGCGCCATGGACTCTGTGTAGAGCGCTAACACATCGGCTGGCGCAGTTTCGGGTCGTCCGGCATTGAACGGGGGTTCCGGCGCATATTCCAGCCGCAGTTGTATAGACTGGGCTACGGTATCTCCGGCAATCTCGGCCAACACGGTCAAAGCAAAATCAATGCCTGCCGTCACCCCACCACCGGTGATAAGCCGACCATCGCGTACTACACGCGCGGCGTCAGGAATAGCACCATACAGTGGCAGTAGTTCGCGCAAAGCCCAGTGACAGGCGGCATGTTTGCCCTGTAAAAATCCCGCGGCCCCCAGGATTAGCGAACCGGTACAGACCGATGTTACATACTGAGCACTGTGACCTAGACGCCGGATGTGGCCAATAAACTCCGCATCCAGCGATATCTGTGTAGCGGTCAGTCCACCAGGTACGCATATCAAATCACAGCGGTCTATGTCGGCCAGCGGTACGGTATTGGCAAATGCCAACCCACCGCACAGCACAGTGCCACCATATAAGCTAGCCACCTGTGTTTCAGCATTCGGCAAACGCGATATGAATTCATAAGGACCGATAAAGTCTAAGGGCGTCATACCTGGGTAAATGACAAACACGGTGCGAAAATTGGCTTGGGACATATTCATATTGAACTCCTGGAAAACGGATTACGCTTCTTACCTGCCGATATACTATCTGTTGACAGGTTGGCTTAGATGACATAAATACCTATTTTTCAGCCAACATTATGCCTATGAAACGCATCATCGCCTTTTTCCTGTTCGACGGTTTCCAGATGCTGGATGCTGCCGGGCCGATTGCCGCATTTGAAATGCCCACACGCTTCGTCCAGCCCGCGCCTTATACGCTCAAGCTATTGTCACGCGATGGAGGTCTGATCACTAGCTCTTCGGGCGCAGCAATGCAGACTGAACCCATGCACCAGATCCGCAATATCGACACGCTGATTCTGGCTGGCGGCATCGGTATACACGAAGCGGCTCAATGCCCAGCCACGTTGGCATTTGTGCGCCACCAAGCTGAGATAGCACGCCGCATGTGCAGCGTGTGCTCAGGCGCATATCTTCTGGCGACAGCAGGTTTGTTGAACGGTAGGCAGGCCACCACGCACTGGCGACGCACCAAAGATTTTTCCCAGCGTTTTCCCAAGGTGCTTTTTCGCCCGGATCAGATATACACCCAAGACGGCAAATTCTGGACATCGGCAGGCATCACCGCAGGTATCGACCTGGCTTTGGCATTGATCGAAGACGACCTGGGAGCAGAACTGTCCAAACAAGTTGCTCAACAACTCGTGGTTTACCACCGGCGTGGCGGCGGACAGTCCCAGTTCTCTGCCCTACTCGAATTTGACACCCCTGGCAGCCGCTTTTCCGCACTTTTCCCGTGGATTCGCGAGCACATTGCCGAGTGTCTGTCGGTGCAACGTTTGGCAGAACACGCTTGTATGAGCGAACGCAACTTCGCCCGTACATTCAGGAACGAGACCGGTATCACACCGGCCAAAGCCGTGGAGAAAATCCGCCTGGAACTTGCTCGCAACCTGATCGAATCAACGCAGAAACCGATAGAAGCTATCGCAATCCAAACCGGATTTGTCGACGCCGAACGTATGCGTAAAGCTTTTCTGCGCATCTATGGGCAGCCACCGCAGAGCGTGCGGCGTGCAGCACGTGCGCAAGCAGGAGACACATCAACCTGACTGCCGAAAACTATAGCGCGACAGGTGCCACTGATCTGTAATGTCTGGTATCGGGTTACACGCCGGTTACGGTCATACTATACGGCGTGATACCAACTCCACATTTTAATCAACAATGCGGCAGAAACACTCCAGCACACCACAGCGGCGATGAGTGCCTGCGGAAGGCGCATCATCGTCGTCAAGTAGTACAGGGAAATGAGATAGATAAGATAGGGAATGACCGACCAGATACCAAAAAGGATCGTCGCGCGCAACGCATCTATTCCGCGTTCAGCACCCACAATATAATGTGCAATAAGGGCAAAAGTAGGAAATAGGGGAATCAGCCCGGCGATATAGTAATTACGTGTTTTTGCCAGTACACCAATCAACAAAACAACAAGTGCACCAAGAACAGCTTTGATAAGCAGCGACATACTTTATTTTCATTCCGTTGGACAATCCCTATTTTTAACAGAAATGTGCCCACAGAAAAGTGAAAATTGCGCTCAGATCGTTTCTGTTCAACCCCGCAGAATAAATTCAATAAATAAAACATCGGTTCATTTTTATAATACTTTGATCCCGCTCCGTTTTTTATGTCGAATGATTGACTACGCTTAACCTCCTTAGCAGAAAAAAACATTGAATAACAAGGAGTATTGAACGTGAGCCTGACTCGTTTTCCCCTCGCGGCAACAGCGGTGTCGGTATCCCTGCTACTCGCTGCCTGTAGCAATTCGCAACCACATGACACCGTTAAACCGCTATCTCCGGGAACAGCTACCCGCCCGGTGCTTTCCTCTCAGGAAGCCGAGCCGTTTACTCTACAACACTAATGACCAGACATAACACCGGATTACCGGCCTCAAAATGAGGTGAAAATAAAAAACACACCATTCACTATCAACCAGTGAATGGTGTGATGATAGATACCTTGTAACAAGCCCCGGCAACTACCGGAGCCATAGCAGTGATATCAATACTTTTTAACGCTTAGTGCCAATGCACATCATCCGTTGGTATCTATGAAACGCTCTCATGATGTTTTTCAATAGCAATTTTTTTCGGTTTTTCATCTTCCTTGATTTCCTGCAGCAGGTTTACTGTCAGTAATCCACTGTCCAGATGCGCGCCTTCAACTTTGACATGATCCGGCAGCGAATAACGAACACTAAAGTCACTACGGCTGATACCACAATGCAGCCAGCCATCTTTCTCCTTCGTGGACGTTTCTTCTTTGTGTTTACCGGAAATAAGCAGTTGCCCATTGTTGATGCTGACTTCCAGATCTTCATCACGCCAGCCAGGTACACTGAGTGTGATGTCGTAGTGGGTATCGTCGAGTCGGCGGATGTCATAAGACGGCGTGACGGATAAAGGCGTATCGCCTGTCAGCTGGCTGAACAACCGGTCTATACGGTCAAATCGGTCAGAGAAGAGTGAATCGGCAAACGCCGGAAATAAAGACACTGATTTGAATGCCATGGTTAACCTCCTGAATCGCAAAATACACATTCAAAAGTGCAAACCGCAAGGCAACGAAATTGTCTTGCCCTCACTCAATAAGATAATAGTGATTGTGAGACTTTCAAGTCCGTATGATTAAAATTATGCAGAGTACCCTCACCAGTATAAGGCACAGGCATCCCTGCCTATGGTCCGTGCCCATCATTGATCTTATGCCATTAATTAAACCTGCTGGCTACGTGGCCAAACGCAGTACAGCACCAGCGCGGTCAGAAACGTCACCGGAGCAGAAAATGATTGCCACAGCGTGCTGCCATGCATCAGCACAATACCCGCGACCACACTGAGAAACCAGGCGCTCAGCCCATGCAGGTTGACGGTTTTTTCCGTAGGTTTAGGTAACGACGAAAACTGGCGAGCGGAAAAAATATGCCCTAACGCCACACCAACCCATGCCACAACAAAGACACCCTGATAGGCCAGCGCTTGCAGAATATAGGCAAAGATATCGGCCAGCATCAATACATATACCGCCACACCAACCACACAGGCCCAGACTATTTTGCGATAGCGAATACGTAACAACCGATCGAAAAATACCTGCATATTTACCGTTGCCAGATAGTAGTTGGCAGTGTTGATACGGGTTTGAGTAATCCAGACAAACAGTAACCCCCATAACCCCAGTAAATTCAGGATCGCCACCACCACCGCCGTTTCACTGACACCACCTTGGTGGGCCACGCTACTGACCAGATAAATTCCGGCTATACCATTCAGCAAAAAGGTGATGAGATAAAATGGCATGCCAAAGTTGAACCGTGCATGGTAATGGCTGTCATCCTTTTTACCAAACCTGGCATAATCAAAGGTATACATCATCAAGACCCATACCCCCATGTAGTAAGTGAAGCAATTCCACCACCCATTAGCTGGAGGGGAAGCCGGCCCGAATTCCAGCCACTGTGGCTGATAACCATAATGATTAATGGACACCAGGACCGTAAGTAGCAGGCCGATAAGATAGAACGGCAACAGCACACCGTTGAATTTATCCAGCCAGTGCTGCACGCTACCGAAAATCAGCGGCACGCTGTAAAGCACCACCACCAGCGCCGCCCAGTGATAAGCTACTTGTGGGAACAGATGATTGATGGCAAAGGCGATAACCGACCCTTCAAACACCGCATAGTAAATGGCAGTAGAGAAGAAAATCAGCGTGGCAAGCGCTGACCCCATACGGCCGAACAGCAGATTGGAAAACAGGGCTACCGACAATCCGCTGCGGATGGCAAAACGGCTGATCGTCCCATTAACCAGACCATAGCTCACCACCGATAGTGCCATACCAATGATGGCGTTTTTCGCGCCATAGCTCAGTGCCAGCGACGCCCCGACCACAATGTAGAAAATGGCACTGCATACTGCCCACCAGGCCATAGTCAGAGACAGTTTTCCCATTCGCTCTGCCCCAGTCACGGTTTCAGCGGAAATGGCGGAATAGGCCTCTTGCTCATGGGATAAATCAGCCATTGCAAACCTCCGGATACGCGGTTGAACATCATTTAAGGTCGAAAAAATCCGCAGTTTGGGCAGAACCAAAACTGACAAAAAACATTCGGATGAATTAGAAGATCACGCTATGAAAAGCTGCTCCAACCGCTGCAAACGGTTTTGGTATTGCTGTCGGGCCACCAGTGCTTCTTCAAGACTGACCGGCACAAAACGTACCTGGTTATGCGGTTGTAACTGCCCGACACTATCCAGATCGGCACTGATAACCGTGCCCAGCGTCATGTAGCCACCACCAGAAACCGCGTCACGTAACAGAATAATCGGCTCCAGACCACCGGGAACCTGAACAGACCCGATCGGATAGCAGGCATCAACGATATTGGAAGGATCCGATCCCGCGCCAAAAGGCGGCGTGCGGGGCTCAAACACCAGTGGTGCGCCGCCTTTCAAC
The DNA here is from genome assembly GCA_030388725.1 of Prodigiosinella aquatilis. Lineage (NCBI taxonomy): Bacteria > Pseudomonadati > Pseudomonadota > Gammaproteobacteria > Enterobacterales > Pectobacteriaceae > Prodigiosinella > Prodigiosinella aquatilis. The sequence continues at coordinate 1,802,237 of CP128857.1, read as the reverse complement.
CGATAACCGATACGATCGGCTTCGGTACCCACGGACCAGCTATCAGCAAAAAATTGTGCTACCGCCGCGGCTGTTAAACGATGAATGTACAACCCGGTCACCATGCGCAGCTCGACCGCTTTGGCAAATGTTGGAATGAAATCGTCAGGCACGCTAGCGCCTGCCTTTGCCTTCATCCCTGCCATCCCAACCGCCAGCGTATCGTTAATCATCAAACGGCGTCCCTGATACCCCCCCAACGCCCCTAACGTATAGGTGGAACGGCTGCCCAGGGCTTGTGGCACGTCAATCCCTCCGGCTACCGCCAGATAGCTGCGGCAGCCTGCCACGGCGTAATCGAAACGCAATATCTGCCCAGCCTTCACGCTGAAAGCGGTATGCATCGGCATCTCTGTACCGTCGAGCTTTGGTTTCATCGACGCACCACACAATGCCACCAGCCCATCACCGGTAAACTCCAGTTCCGGTCCCAGCAAGGTTAATTCCAGTACTGCGGCCTGTTGCGGGTTCCCCACCAACAGATTGGCCATACGCAGAGAATACTGATCCAGCCCGCCTGATGGCGGGATACCAAGATGGTAATACCCTTCCCGGCCGGTATCCTGTACCGATGTTGCCAGCCCGGGTTTGAGGACATTAATCTGCATACAGAACCTCCTGAAGATAGTGCTTGTACCCCGTAGGATCGGCGGCAAATTTATCCAGCTCAAAAGTAACCGGACGAATACGCAGACGGAACGTTCCGTCCTCCACCTCATGGATGGCCTGCTCATAAGCGAGTTGATCGATGGGCTTGAACTGTACGATGTCGCCAGTCCGGAAAAACACCAGTAACTCGCTGAAGTAATCCAACCGCTGTTCTGGGTCATAGATAGGTGCCGGTGTCACACCAAATAACTGATAACCACCCGCGCCCCGTACCGAATAGATACAGCCGAAACAGCCGCCGTGCCCCACTGACAGCCGAGGCGTGTCAGTGCGCGGTCGCAAGTATTTCGGTACCTCAATCTGCTGTGCCCGTTCCACCATCTGAAACATGAAGGGTAATCCGGCGACAAACCCCACCATGGAGACAAACCACGGCGTACCACTGTGGGCGGCGATGAAAGCCGCAACATCTGGATAGCCATTACTGCGTGCCGCGTATTCCAGATCGGTTACGGTGGGATCCTGATGACGATCCCGAAAACGCATCAGCGTTTCCCGCGTCCAGGGGTCGTCATATAACACCGGAATTTCAATGATGCGGGTTTCAAGCCGATTAACCGTCTGTGCCTGGTTTTCTGCCTGCTGCACCGCCTCCAGCAATGCCTGCGGCGCGATGATGTCCGGATTAAAGCGAATCTGAAAGGACGCATTGGCCAGACAAATATCCAGTATGCCGGGAATGGCCTGTCGCTCCATAGCGCGGGTAATCGCCATCCCACGGAAGAATGCGGGTAGAGACATCGATTCATCTACTTCAGCGAATAGATGCTCATCCCCACCGAAGGTGTAGCGTATTGTGGCGTTTTCCATATCAGGCCTCCTGAGATATCGGGCTCTTGGTGTCCACACGCTCTTTCAGCCAGGCTTCCAGCGTAGTGGTATCGAACTGCCCAGCCCGCAGACGTGGATCGGCAATCAGCCATTGATGCAGTGATTGTGTCGTCGTGATACCGGTCAGTTTTAGCTGATGCAACGCCCGCTCTGCTCGTGCGATAGCTTGCTGACGATCACGACCATGCACGATCAGCTTGGCTAGCAGGGAATCATAATATGCGGGAATCCGGTAACCGCTGTACAGATGACTATCAACCCGGACCCCCTCGCCTTGCGGCCATACCAGCTTTTCCACCATGCCGGGACACGGGAAGAACCCTCGATCAGGGTCTTCGGCATTAATTCGCATTTCACAGGCGCTGCCGTTAATGGTGATAGCCTCCTGCGCCAACGTCAGCGGTTCACCCTGAGCGATACGTAGCATCCACTGCACCAGATCGACACCGGTGATCATTTCCGTCACCGGGTGTTCCACCTGAATACGAGTATTCATTTCAATAAAATAGAACCGGCCGGTGGCGATATCGAACAGATATTCCAGCGTACCGGCACCGCGATAACGAATCTGTTGGGCCAGTTGTAACGCACTGTGGCAGATCGCCTCGCGTTGCGTCGGGGAAAGCGCGGGAGACGGTGCTTCTTCAAACACTTTCTGCCGCCGCCGTTGCAGCGAACATTCTCGTTCATATAAATGCACGACATGCTCGCCATCTCCCAGGATTTGCACCTCGATATGCCGGGCATGCTGGATAAAATGCTCCAGATAGACATCACCGGAGCCGAACGCGGCCCGGGCTTCACTCTGAGCAATAGGGAAATCACGTGTCAAATCGGCAGCATTGTGAGCGATGCGGATTCCCCGCCCACCGCCACCAGCCGCCGCCTTGATCAGCAACGGATAACCAATTTCTTCTGCACACCGTAACGCGGCAGTGACGGTGTCCAGCGCCTTATCGGAGCCGGGAACCACGGGTACGCCCGCCGCCTGGGCAGTACGTCTGGCGACGGCCTTGTCACCCATCATACGAATGGTATCAGGCGTCGGCCCGACAAAAATGTAGCCAGCCTTTTCCACTGCCTCGGCAAAATCAGCGTTTTCGGCAAGAAAACCATATCCCGGATGAACAGCGTCGACACCACATGTGCGGGCTCCCTGGAGCAGCGCTTCACTCTTTAAATAACTTTGATCCGCTCGGGCTGGACCAAGAATATAAACTTCATCGGCAAGACGGGCAGGCAGAGAATCGGCATCCGCTTCGCTACAGGCGGCGACAGTAGCAATACCCAGGCTTTTGGCGGCACGGATGATACGTACAGCGATTTCGCCACGATTGGCTATCAGTAGTTTTCTTATTGGTATATTCATCTCTACCTCTGCAATAAATCTTTATTGTTGTAATTATCTATCAGTTTTTATGATGGCAATAACTTGTCCCGGTTCAACAGCTTCACCATTGGAAACCTTAAACATAATGAGACGTCCATCCTGTTCAGCATAAATTTCACTAAACTGTTTCATGACTTCAATTAAACCAATAACCGTATTTGGCGTGACTACATCATTTTCTTCAATATACACTGCCACATCCGGGGCAGGTTGCCGGTAGAAAATGCCGGGTAAAGGAGAACAGATTTCATATTCTTTCATTACCAATGATTCCTCTAATTTAGTTATCAGATACCTGATTAAAAATTGCTTTTACTGGAGATTTAATTTCAATATCAGCATTAATTAATACTTCTCGCGTGGTTTTAATTAATGCCAATGCGCCGGGGGTATCACTGTGAATACAGACCGAATCAAATGTAATTGGGATATCATCCCCCTCGATGGTACGAACTTTCCCTTCCAGGCAGGCGCGCAGCACTCTCTTCGCCGCCTGCTCCGGGTCAAGTGCCTCAACCCGGCGGGTGAAAACAATTGAACCACTTCGGTCATAATCCCGGTCACCATAAAATTCACAGATAACAGGATGTTGTGATTCTTTCGCTGCATGCCACACCGCCGAACCATGCATACAGAACAACAGGAGACCTGGCGCTAATGCATGCAGGGTTTCTACAAAAACCTGTGCTGCCTGAGAATCTTTTGCCAGATGCATATAAAGCGCGCCATGTGGCTTGATATGTTGCAATGGCAATTGATATAAATGGGAAAATTCCCGCAACGCTCCCAGCTGATAAATAATATCGTTCACCACTTCTTGTGGCTGAATATTGATATGCCGCCGACCAAAACCCACCAGATCGCGAAATCCAGGATGTGCGCCAATAGCCACTTCATGATATTTTGCCAATGCAACGGTCTCTCGCATGATATTGGGATCCCCGGCATGAAAACCGGTCGCGATATTGGCGGAACTGATGAGAGACATAATGTCTTTATCAACACTATCACCAATGATCCACGGCCCAAAGTTTTCACCCATATCAGAATTAAGATCGACTGCACGTTTCATAATTATTTCTTATTTGTGATAGATTTGTTTAAAAATAATATAAAGTGAATTTTTTATATTCGGAAAGACGTATTTTCAGATAGCAGAGTATCTGAAAAACAGATGGCTCGTTCATCGGAGAAAACATCATGATTACGCTGCGCCAAATCCGGTATTTTGTCGCCACCGCTGAAATGGGACAAATATCTCAGGCCGCCATTCAGTTGAACATTTCCCAGTCAGCGGTCACCGCTGCCATACAGGAGCTGGAAAGTTTATTGGGGAAACCGCTGTTTCTGCGCTCAGTACATGGTATGACACTGACGGAAAACGGTAGCTATTTTCTCAATCATGCCTATTCCATTCTACGCAGCGTGGACGATGCCACTAACATCCCACTGACCGACAACCGTATCAGTGGAACATTGAGGATAGCGGCCAGCTACACGGTGATGGGGTATTTCCTGCCATTTCACTTACAGCGGCTCTCTTATGGGTTCCCGCATGTCAATATCAATCTGTATGAACGGGAACGCCGTGATATTGAGCAGGGCCTGATCAATCGCGCGTTGGATCTTTCTCTGGTATTGACGGCAAACCTCACGCATCCGGAAATTATCTCTGAAACCCTGTTCAATTCCGAACGACGACTATGGTTACCCAGCCGTCACCCATTATGCGAAAAAGCGGAAGTCAGTCTTGAGGATGTGGCAAAAGAACCCTTCATCATGCTGACAGTTGATGAAGCCGATCACAGCGCCATGCGCTACTGGGATCTCAATGGTCTCCAGCCACGGGAGATGCTGCGCACCAGTTCCGTCGAGGCGGTACGCAGCATGGTGGCGAATGGCCTGGGGGTAGCCATTCTGTCTGATCTGGTCTACCGCCCATGGTCACTGGAAGGTCGACGCATTGAAACCCGTTCGCTCAAGGATACCGTGCATCCAATGAGTGTCGGATTAGCCTGGCATCGTGACGCTGAATTTACCCCACCCATGCAGGCAATTCGGGAGTATTTCCGTAATGCGTTTCTGACACCGCACCTTAATTTTTCACGACGGTGACAACGCTCGGCGCAATTGACGATACAGAATCGTCTAATGTGATGACCCTTCCATCAGGCATCAGACATACGCCGGCTTACGGGGGCCAAAACGCAGCGCCATCAACATCAGAACGATCACACCGGCAGTCAGTCATAATCACCCATGCCTGTTCCAGCCCGGTTGAATGCTGGCGAATAAAGCCGGCCACTAATGGCATCAGACTGGCAATAATGTAGCCTCCGCCTTGTACAACCTCCATTAACGCACCCGCCTGTTGGGGCATATCCACATTATCCAGCACAATAATCAGATAGTTATTACAATAAAAAGCTGAGAACGAGCGGTAAATTCTGTTGTCATGAGCATTCTTAATGGCGTGAGTCGATAACCTTGCTGGTTCAGACTTCCATGTCTTTCCACAAAGAATCTTAATATCAAGATAAATACCATGACTAACAGAGCAGATATTGCATTTGCACAATGGCAACGGGAAAGACCCGATGTGGATCCCTTTCCCATGCGACTGATTAGCCGCTTATATGAGGCATCGTTGCGCATCGAACGTGACTACATCAATCCGCTTTTTACCCGTTTTGACCTGCGTTCCGGTGAGTTTGACGTACTGGCGACACTACGTCGCTCTGGTGCACCTTTTGCACTCTCACCCACTCAGCTTTATGAGGCACTAATGCTCTCATCCGGGGGAATGACCAATCGTATCGACCGGTTGGAAGACGCGTTGCTGGTCAGCCGCCAACGCAATCCGCAAGATCGACGTGGGACGCTGGTGGAATTAACTGAAAAAGGGTTACAACTGGTAGATGAACTACTGGAATTACATGTCGATAACGAGCGCCACGTATTGTCAGTGTTGAACGGGGAAGAACAACAGCAGTTGGATAACCTACTGGCAAAATTGGTGGCTGGATTAACTCAGGCATAAAAAAATCCGCTCATTAAGAGCGGATTTCACATACTTACACTCAACACGTACAAGTGTAGTAACGTTATTTAGAAGCGATAACCGACGCCTACATTCCAACTGCCGATATCAACGCTACGGACACGGCTTTGTTCATAACCCACATCCAGTGCAACGTCTTCCCTTGGGTTGAACTGCAAACCAGCACCATAGACAAAACCAACGTCACTGGTACTGTGGTTAGCACCCCCCCCCGTTGCATTGTTAGTGAACTTACCGGCACTTATCCCAATAACACCGTAGATGCTTGCCCAATCATTAATACGGTAAGCAGGACCGGCACTCAATCCATAGTACTGACCTTTCTGGTAGATACCACCAGTAGTCTGGCTATCATCCAGATAAGTGAATGAGCTAATAACACCCAATGGGCTATTATCAAACTCATAACGGTATTTCAGGTTAAAACCAGGGGCTTTATTTATTACGCTCTGCATATCACCTTGAGCATAACCTAACGATACAGTACTTTGACCCGCAACTGCGGAACCAGCACTGGCGGCCAAAACACAGGCCAAAGCAGAAAGACACGCGATCTTTTTCATATACAGCCTCGAATTCATCTTATGAAAGAATACTTACGCGCTATAAATATAACAAAAAAATAAGCACTTGGTTGCCTGGCAAATATTTTCCAAACCGGGAAAACATGTAACAAAAATTATCAAATTCAAGATATCCATATGATTTTAATTGATTTTTAATCATAATATTTAAATAAATACTTAATTTCTTGATAGCAAAAAAAACAGATAAATCTTAATTTTTCGCTTAGTTTTCAATCTGAAACTTATATTATGAAAATTTTCTCCAAACAGAGAGTAAATTAAAGTCAACAAGAGTAAACTGAATCTGAATAACTTGTTTATTTATGTAAAGTCCGATTTTTATTAATTGCTCACTATTAAGGCCCCATGGATGACCTTATTCCCCACCCTGCGAACGTCCGTTTTACTCCCTGTATTGCTGATTTTTATCTCCATGCTATCCATTCAGAGCGGAGCTGCTCTGGCTAAAAGCCTTTTCCCACTTATTGGGGTATCGGGCGTGACCGCATTGCGCCTGGGGTTTGGGGCGTTGATTCTTGCTGCCATCTTTAAACCCTGGCGAATGCACTTTGGCTCTAACCGTCTGCCACTACTCGTTTACGGTATCACGCTAGGGGGAATGAACTATTTATTTTATCTTTCCCTGCGCACTGTTCCACTCGGTATTGTCGTAGCACTGGAATTTACCGGTCCTCTTACCGTCGCTATTTTCTCTTCCCGACGACTCTTCGATTTTCTGTGGGTCATACTGGCGATTGCCGGATTATGGTTGTTATTGCCTCTGGGGCAAAATCTGGGCAGCATATCTCCCCGTGGGGCCGCCTATGCCATCGGTGCCGGAGCCTGCTGGGCATTTTATATTCTGTTTGGACAGAAAGCTGGTAATAACCACGGTGCGGGTAGTGTCGCTATCGGAGCCTTAATTTCTGCGCTGGTTTTTTGTCCACTGGGTATATTTTTTTCCGATGCCAACTTGTTTTCTTTCTCGGTCTTGCCTATGGGAATCGGGGTGGCGATCCTCTCCACGGCACTGCCTTATTCGCTGGAAATGATAGCCTTGACACGTCTGCCGGCACGAACATTCAGTACATTAATGAGCATGGAGCCCGCGATTGCCGCTCTCTCCGGCATTCTGTTTCTGGGAGAGCATCTCATCCTGACCCAGTGGATAGCGTTACTGTTTATCATCATAGCTTCATTGGGTACCACGCTGACAATAAAAAAACCGAATCGAGCCAAGGAGAGCTGAAATAACCAATAGATTTCCCTATAACACAATCTATAGGGAAACCTCAATATCTGCCCTTTCATATAAAAAATAAACTTAACATTCAGATATTGAGACTAATAAATAAGCTGAATATGTCTTGGTGCAATTATTTTTTCATCAATATAAAAAATGGATTAATGTTACTTGACATCACCTATTAATTTATTTACTCCGTTATTGTTCTTGTCAATCTATCTCAGCATGTCATCATATCACCTCACCATATAAATGTAATATAGGACAATAGGCCACAAATAAAACAATGACTGGTAATAGAAAGAACAGTAATTAACTCATTGTTAATAATGGTAAATTATAACGCAACGATTAGTAATGTGAAAAAATATCCTGCTGGATGTCAGTCCTTCGCGACACATGATAAAAATCAAATTCATGGGGAAGAAAAAATAACGCCACAGACTATTTGTATAATAGGTGATTCTTTGCGAACAAGACTGACAGAGTTGCTATAATTAACCATGTTGAACAGCAGAATTATGAACAATCAGAGCCGGTTGAAATTGAACTGGCAGTTAATAAAATTAAGAGGGTAACAATTATGCGTACAGCTAAACTGGTAAAATCAGCCCCTTCACAATTCGTTTACACCCGGAATGACCTGGACGATGACGTTAAAGCCTCAACCATCAAACTGTTAAACCAACTGGTGATAGACTTTATCGATCTGTCACTGATCACCAAACAGGCTCACTGGAATATGCGTGGTGCCAATTTCATCGCTGTACATGAAATGATCGATACCTTCCGCGATGCCATTATCATCCACCTGGATACTTTCGCAGAACGTGTGGTACAGATCGGTGGTATAGCAACCGGCACGGTACAGGTGATTAATGAAAAAACCGCCCTGAAGAGCTATCCGACTGATATCCACAGCGTGCAGGATCATTTGAAAGCGCTGGCAGAACGCTATGCCGTCGTCGCTAACGACGTCCGAAAAGCTATCAGTAAAGCGAAAGATGAGGATACTGCCGATATGCTGACCGCTGCGTCTCGCGATTTGGATAAGTTCTTGTGGTTTATCGAAGCGAACATTGAATAACTATCCTAAAATAAATCATGGTCCAACGGTCATCTGCCGTTGGACAACACTTATTCAACCATCAGAAAAACCTACTTTTAGCTAGGTTAACCCTCTATCCTGCCAGCCTTTATGTACAAAAAATTAGCTTTTACCCACAATATTGCGATGTAACGCAAATCAACGGTTGTTTCCCCACTACAATTTAGTTAATCATAGCAGCGCGATACATAGGTATTTATGATGGCAGACGTTTCCTCCAACTTGTTATCTGTGCACGCGATAAAAACAATCAGGTTAAACACCATCTTTGACCACTAACCCCAGATGTTCACCACCGTGTCCGCTCTCTGCGGCTGGAGTGATGCAACCTATAAAATCGGGGCTCTTACAACCAATAGGAAGTATGTTGATGAAATCACTACTCAAAGCTTCAATTGCCGCCCTCGCGCTGGCCTTTAGCCTTTCCAGTCAGGCAGCAGATAAAACACTGATCGTTGCAACCGATACCGCGTTTGTACCGTTTGAGTTTAAACAGGGCGATAAATATGTTGGTTTTGATATCGATCTTTGGGATGCCATTGCCAAACAACTGAACTTGAATTACACCCTAAAACCGATGGATTTCAGTGGCATCATCCCAGCACTACAAACCCGTAATATCGATCTTGCCCTGGCAGGTATCACCATTACGGAAAATCGCAAACAGGCCGTTGATTTCTCGGACGGATATTACAACAGTGGTTTGATGGTGATGGTCAGATCCGATAATCATGACATCAACGGCGAAAAAGACCTGAATGGTAAAATTCTGGCAGTGAAAAGCGGCACCGGCTCTGTGGATTATGCCAAGGCCAATATCAAAACCAAAGATCTGCGCCAGTTCCCGAACATCGATAACGCCTATCTGGAATTAGCCACCCATCGTGCTGACGCGGTGCTGCATGATACCCCTAACATCCTGTATTTCATCAAGACTGCCGGTAATGGTAAGTTTAAAGCGGTAGGCGGATCCATTAAGGCACAACAGTACGGCATTGCCTTCCCGAAAGGCAGCGATCTGCGTGAAAAAGTAAACGGTGCGCTGAAAACCCTGCGTGAAAATGGTACTTATGCAGCCATCTATAAAAAATGGTTTGGCGTAGAACCTAAATAACCACCGTTTGTTGCTGGAGAAATTTAATGCAGTTTGATTGGAGTGTCATCTGGCCATCGATTCCCCTCTTGCTGGAGGGGGCAAAAATGACCCTGCTGATTTCAGTACTGGGTCTGTTCGGCGGACTGGTTATTGGTGTGCTTGCGGGATTTGCCCGCGTCTACGGCGGTAGAGTGTCCAGCCATATCGCGCTGGTATTTATCGAGATTATCCGCGGTACGCCGATTGTTGTTCAGGTCATGTTCATCTATTTCGCATTGCCGATGATTCTGACGTCTATCCGCATCGACCCATTTTCCGCCGCGGTGGTGACCATCATGATTAACTCGGGAGCCTATATTGCGGAAATCACCCGTGGTTCGGTGCTGTCGATCCATAAAGGTTTCAGCGAAGCGGGTCTGGCGTTAGGCCTGTCCCGCCGCGACACACTGCGCCACGTCATCGCCCCACTGGCATTGCGCCGCATGTTACCGCCTTTGGGTAATCAATGGATTATCAGCATCAAGGATACTTCGCTGTTTATTGTTATCGGTGTGGCGGAACTGACCCGTGAAGGGCAGGAGATCATCGCCGGTAATTTCCGAGCCCTGGAAATCTGGAGTGCGGTAGCAGTGATTTACTTGATCATCACACTGACACTGAGCTTTATTCTGCGACGTCTGGAAAGAAAACTTAAAATTATATGATTGAATTTAAAAATGTTTCCAAACACTTTGGTCAGACAAAGGTTCTGCACGATATCGATCTGAAAATTGACCAAGGTGAAGTGGTCGTGATCATTGGGCCGTCAGGTTCCGGTAAATCCACGCTGTTACGCTGTATCAACAAGCTGGAAGAGATCACCAGCGGTGACTTGATTGTAGATGGTTTGCACGTCAATGATCCTCACGTGGATGAACGCCTGATCCGTCAGGAAGCGGGCATGGTATTTCAGCAGTTTTATCTGTTCCCACACCTGACGGCACTGGAAAATGTAGCGTTTGGGCCCATCCGGGTGCGGGGAGCCAGCAAGGAAGAGGCTAAAAAGTCGGCCCTCGAATTGCTGGCTAAAGTCGGGTTGTCCGAACGCGCACATCACTATCCATCTGAACTTTCCGGCGGTCAGCAGCAACGTGTGGCGATTGCCCGTGCGTTGGCGGTGAAGCCCAAGCTGATGCTGTTCGATGAACCGACATCCGCGCTGGACCCGGAATTGCGTCATGAAGTGCTGACGGTAATGAAAGATCTGGCCGAGGAAGGGATGACCATGGTTATTGTGACGCACGAAGTGGGCTTTGCCCAGAAAGTGGCGTCACGTTTGATCTTCATTGATAAAGGTCGTGTTGCTGAAGATGGTGACCCGGAGACGCTGGTCGCCAACCCACCCAGCGACCGTCTGCGTGAATTCCTGCAGCACGTTTCCTGACCACATTCTTCCTCCCAGATATCCCCGCACTCCTGCGGGGATATGTCGCTTTCGGCTTAACATTTTGATCTGAAGATATCGCTACAGCACAGATACTTTCATTCCGCCGTAGCCGGATATTCCTGTTGTATCACCTCGGCAAAATCACGGCACATCACGTCATCGCCATGCAGATTATCTGCCAGCACCCGCTCACCATCCACTACCCGAATTCTGGCATTCAGATTAAAGTCCGCTGCTGGCTGAGGACGTTTCGCCGCCGCAGTGATAGTCGCTTCAGCCGCTTGCCAGACATCATCCACTGTCTGGTTACAAACCGTCGCCAGATAATCCGGGTTAAATCCTTCACCGGTCAGGCTACGTAGAGTGTCGTCATGACTGACGCTATTACCTGGATTCCAGTAATGACGAGCTAGATCCGGACCAATCAGCGGATTGTCCGTCAGGTAGCCATCGCGTTGCAGGAAGAAATGGCGCGTTTGTTCAACGGCCATCAATGCCAGCAAGTATCCCTGATACGAACAGGCGGACTCCATTGACAGCAAATGCGGGATCGCCAGCGTAGGACGTGGGCTGCCGTCGATGCCCAAAATACGCCGTTCCGTATCCCGCGCCAGCTCGGTAACCGCCTGCGGTGTGAGCTGGTCATCGTCCCAGGAATAGAGCTGCCATTCAAAATAGGGCACCAGCAGAATATGCCGCTCATTAAACGCTCGCATGGGTTGACGAGTGCGGATATCCGCCTGAATTAGCGCATCGGGGATCACATCGCCCTGAACATTGGTGGCGTAGCGCTTTAACCAGTCCGCATCCTGCAACAAACTGTCGCAAAACATTGATTGTGTCTCGGCATACGCCATCGACGTTGGCGGAAACTCTTGAGAGAAACAGGGGGCATTCTGGCGAATATTGGCAAAATGCGCCGCATGCCCGCCTTCGTGAAATAACGTATTGATGCCATTTGCCCCACTGCCGATCTGGTCTGGTTTCGCCAGGCTGGTAAAATTGATACGCGCTGGCACCCAGTGCCCTTGCTGAATAAACGGTGGCACCGGTTCGTGCATAAACCCGTTTTCATATTTGCCTTTGCGCACCAGCAGATCGAGCCGCATGTCGGCACCATTAAAACCGATGTGCAGACGTTTGAAACTATTTACCCAACGTTCAAGTGATGCGGCAAACGGGAAGTAAGGATCGAGCTGACGGGTCACATCCCCTGAACTGGTATAACGGACATTCCAGGGTTGCAATGCGTCTTCCCCATTTTCCGCCGACAGTTGACGCAGACTACGCAGATTGGCGTCGCGGGTTCGCGCTTCAAAGCGGTCCAGAATGGCAAAGAGTTGCTCTGGCGTCATACGCTCGGTCTTATTGACCTTGTAATCGAAGTAATTGCGATAGCCCATCTGACGTGCAAAACGATTACGCAGGCTGACCAACGCCAGAAATCCATGCTGTAATAACCACTGCTCCAGATCCCGTAATGCCTGCTGCGAACTACGACGAGAGGCTTCGTTATCGTTGGTGGCCTGATTGGTTAGCAACTCGCCCAATGAAGCCTCAACCCGCTCACCCTCCTCATTCAGATGGGTCATCTCATAGGTTTTACGTTGGGAATACAGCGTATTTTCCGCTGAGATAAGCTCATCCAACAGGGATTGTGCCTGAGGATCTTCAATCACATTACAATCGAAAAAACGATACCAACCGCGTAAGCCGTGTAACAACGCTGCGTTATCCACGGTATGCGGTGCCGCCTCCAGCGTGGCAATATGCGCACGCAATGTCGCCAATTGTTGTGGTTGTGAGATAAAACGCTTGTAGGCACTCTCCGCCTCGGCAAAACGAGCCGCCACATTGTCGTTGCCGGTTCCCATATAGTATTGCCAGAACAGATCTTCTTTAGTCTGGTGCACCGCAAGATAGTCGCGGTTCAGCGCATTGAAATAATCCACTACCTGTTGCATGACTGATCCTTCTCTTATTTTTGCCGCTGAGGGAAATATTCACCTTCAGCCCAGTTGCTTTATGATGGCGGAGGCGGCCTGCTCCATCGTGGATGCAGCCCCGCTTGCCACCAGGCAACAAGCCAGTTGCAGACGAATTGCCAGCGGTATGGCCTGTTCCCCCGCCAGGCATTGTGCCGTCCAGCGGGCTGTCGTCTCGGCGTCTTTTGTGGCGGGCAGCGCATCGGCAGCCACCACGATATCCTGCCGCAATTGCAGTACCTGTTGCTGCTGATGGATGAAATGTATCTCCGGACAACGCTCGGGATGGGCGTACACTTCCCCTTCCGTACCGTGCATCAACAACGCCCGTCCACCCATATTCTGAAAAAATGAGGCCACCCGTGTCACATATTCCGGATGAGACACACTGGCCAACCGAAGCGCCGCCGCTTCAGCAAACGGGGTTGCTATTTTCGCCAGCGTATGCGCACTGTTTCGCACCCCCATCCGCCAGCGGAAATTCAGTTGTCGTTCCATCGGCGGACACAGGACGGATACCGGCATAAACACGGGCTTCCCACTGTCCAGCCGCTTCTGCGCCTCTATGTTGTCCTTTACCGGCATCACCCCCAACTCATGCAGAATTTCCGCACTGGTCACCCGGGTAGGATCCTCACTAACGCCGTGGATCAGCACCGGGAAACCGAGCTTTGATAGTAGTAACGCCAGCAATGGCGTCAGACAGGCCTGCTTGCGCGCGCCGTTATAGCTGGGAATCACGATGGGTGGTAAGCGCTGCGCGGGAGGGTTCAAATGCAGAGTCTGCTCACACATTGCCTGATAAAAACCACGCATCTCGGCGTCTGACTCCCCTTTGATACGAAACGCGATCAATAATCCCCCCAACACCAGTTCAGGAACCTGATCGTTGAGCATCTCACGGTAAAGTTCGTAGGCGGTAGTCTGGTCTATATCTCGGGCGTGCTGTTTGCCGCGCCCGACTTCTTTGATAATTTTAGTGAAATCCATGATGCGTCTCATCACTAATACGGTAGTCAATCGGCTAACTGCGAAAATACCATGTTTTTATTTGATCCGTGTCACCAAAGCCATTATTATCGCCCGCGCATTAATAACAACCTATTAACGATTTATCTTTTATGCGTATTTCGCCACGCTGATCCATCCTTTTTTACAAACTGTACGCCCACACGTAACCATTTTGCGCGCAACATGCGCCTGTCGCCGATGAATCGGCGCCAACCGGCAGACCAGTCGGTGTATTGATAATCGCTTTATTAACCAACAAGGCCTTATGACTATGTTGTTGTCTTCAAACCGCCAGGACTGGCTTGGCAATATCCGTGGCGATATTCTGGCGGGTATCGTTGTTGCTCTGGCGTTGATTCCAGAATCCATTGCCTTTTCCATTATTGCTGGTGTTGACCCTAAAATCGGGCTATATGCCGCATTCTGCATCACTATCGTGATCGCGTTCATTGGTGGCCGTCCCGGCATGATTTCTTCCGCTACCGGCGCCATGGCGCTACTGATGGTCACGCTAGTGAAAGAACATGGACTAGAATACCTGTTTGCCGCGACGCTGCTGGCGGGTATGCTGCAATTTCTGGCCGGTTATCTGAAGCTGGGCAGTCTGATGCGCTTCGTCTCTCATTCGGTGATTGTCGGGTTTGTGAACGCACTGGCTATCCTGATTTTCATGGCCCAGCTACCTGAACTGACGCATGTTGGCTGGCCGGTTTATGCCATGACAGCGCTGGGACTCGCCATTATTTATCTCTTCCCCTTTATCACCCGTAGCATCCCATCTCCGCTGGTTTGCATTATCGTGTTGACGATCCTGTCACTCAGCCTGGGGCTGGATATTCGAACCGTGGGCGATATGGGCCAGCTACCGGATACACTGCCGGTTTTCGCCCTGCCGGATATCCCGATAAACCTGCACACATTTGCGGTGATTTTCCCTTATTCCGCAGGGTTGGCCGCGGTCGGGCTACTGGAATCGATGATGACGTCCACCATCGTTGATGAGATGACCGACACGTCCAGCGATAAAAACCGGGAATGCAAAGCTCAGGGAATTGCCAACATGGTGACGTCACTGATGGGCGGAATGGCGGGTTGCGCCATGATTGGTCAGTCGGTGATTAATATTAAATCCGGTGGACGTGGACGCCTCTCGACGCTGACCGCTGGTGTCTTCCTGTTGTGTCTGGTCATGTTTCTGCGCGACTGGGTATCCCACATTCCGATGGCTGCACTGGTTGCCGTCATGATCATGGTATCCATCAGCACTTTTTCCTGGCGTTCCATCCGTGACCTGCGGACACATCCGGTTTCCACCAGCGTAGTGATGCTGACCACCGTCACGGTTGTAGTGACAACCCATAATCTAGCCTACGGCGTTCTGGTTGGTGTATTGATTGCGGGGATTAATTTCGCCAACAAAGTGGCTCAGTTTATGCTGGTAGACAGCGTTGTTTCAGAAAATACCCGACATTATCAGGTTAAAGGACAGTTGTTCTTCGCTTCTGCTGAACGATTTGCCAATAGTTTTGATTTTAATGACAGCATTAATCACATCGTTATCGATTTGCATCATGCACACTGTTGGGACATCACATCCGTCAGCGCACTGGATAAAGTGGTCATGAAATTCAGACGCCTGGGCAAGCAGGTTGACGTCACCGGATTAAACACCGCCAGTGCTACGATTGTCGATAAATTCGCCATTCATGACAAACCCATCGACGCGACGAAACTACTGGAAGAGCATTAACGGACATCACTACTAAGTACGTCGTCTTTTCAGGCACAACGGGCTACCAGGCAACGGGTAGCCTGTTTACGCATCGGCTTCACCCTCTTCCGGCATATCGCGCTGTTCAATTGGAAATACCGGCAACGCTGCCAGTAATTGTGCCCCATAACTTTTAGTCAGCAGACGACGATCGTAGATCACTATTTCGCCGAAACAATCATGACTGCGGATCAGTCGTCCCACCTGCTGGATCAATCTGAACGACGCACTCGGCAGACTCTGAACCACAAACGGATGGCGCTTCAGGCTTTTCAACCATTCGCCTTCGGTCAGGATCACCGGACTGTCAATCGGCGGAAAGGCTATCTTGTGAATATGCACTTGCGTTAATAGCTCACCTTTCAGATCCAGCCCTTCCGCAAAAGATTGTAGGCCGACCAGCACGCTGGTTTGCCCCTCTTCTACCCGCTGGCGATGCAGTTCCACCAATCGATAGCGAGGCTGGTCGCCCTGCACCAGCAGCATTAACCGCAAATCGGTCACTTGTATCAGAAACAGTTGCATAGCACGCTGGCTGGCAAACAGCATTAGCATGCCTTTATGGGTATTTTTTTGAAGTTCCGAGCGAAAAAAACGTGCCATTTCAGCAACATGTTGTGCTTCGCACGCCATCAGCGGCTCATAGCGCATTTTAGGGATCACTAACCGACCTTGCTCACGGTGATTAAACGGCGAATCCAGGGCAATAAACGTATCCCCCTCTTCTTCACTCAGCCCCGACAGCTCTTGCAAACGGGTAAAACTGTTCAGTGAGCGCAGCGTCGCCGAGGTCATCACGACATGAGAAAGATTGCGCCACAGTAATCGGTCAAGCTGGTCGCAAACACGGATCCCAGCACAATGCAGATAAAGATGCGGCTGGCCGTCCCACATCTCGCGGACAATCCACTTGGAAACCGGCGCATTGGAAGATTGCTCCAGCGCCGCCAGACGCCATAATTTACTCACCGTTTCCAGATAATTCAGGATCCGGCTCATCCGCAACATGGTGTGGTGTAATCGCACTATATCGTGCTGGCCGGTTTTTTCGCCCAGATCATTGAGCATGTACTCCGCCAGTCCGCGCAGACTGTCGGTCAGCTTGAACAGGCGGGAGCAGACATCGCTCATTTCTTCCGGCAATTTTCCCATTGGGAAACGATAATCCGCCGATACGTTGTCGACGGGCAGGAACGACACGCACATCTGCTCAAATATCTGCATCCGTTCCCGCACTTCACCACAATGCGCTAACAGCCGTTCGGCGTTAGCCAACCGAGGCGGCGATTTCGGCGCAAACTGTGCCATACAGATGCCCATTTGTTGCACCAGCTGTTCCAACTGGTACTGAGTCACGCTGTGGGTAATATCAGCGGATACTTCTAATGCATCCCGTGCAACATCAGGCACGTGATGCCCTTCATCCAATACCAGTAACAGATTTTTGGCGCTGGGTAACACCGAATCACTTTCCATCGCCGCCATCACCAAGGCATGATTGGTGACTACCACATCAGCCTCTTCAATCTCACGCCGGGCGATAAAAAACGGGCATTCGCGGAAATAGTGACAGTTACGCCCCAGACAGTTCGCCTTATCAGTGCTAAGCCTGGCCCACAGTCCATCAGCTATCGATGCCTGATAATGATCCCGAAGTCCGTCCCAGGTATGACTCTGCAAGGCTTTTGACAGTTTTGTGCAGATGACCTGCTCTTCGCGACTGGAAGGAACCCGTTCGTCATCCAGAAACAGGGTTAAATCCCCTTGTGCATCGACATCCGTCGCCATGACCGCCAGATTACGTGGACAGATATAACGTCCCCGACCAAACGCCGCCGTATATTTCAAGTCGGGAATGAACGACTTCAGCAACGGTAAATCCTTGCTAAAAAGCTGATCCTGTAGTGCAACATTGGCCGTACTGATCACCAGCGTTTTCAGTTCCGACCGACCGACCGCAATGCCTGGAATCAGGTATGACAGGGTTTTCCCCACCCCAGTCGGCGCTTCAATGACTAAATGGCGCGGATAATCGCCCGCCAGCGTTTTAGCCACTTCAGCTATCATCTGTCGCTGTGGAGTACGGGAAACAAAATCCGGAATTTGCTGCTGCAATGCCTTATACCATTGGCCGATCTGCAGTTTTAACGCGGGGGAAAGGGTCATGCCTGCTCAATATCAGTTAATTCAGCAGGCATTGTCCCACAGACGGCAGGTAATACGCCACTTTCGTTATGGAAGCGCAGGTTCACACCACGTCTTTACCACTGCGGATGATACGAATTCAAGAAACCGGCAACGGCAGTTTGCTTGTATCACCAGCGGAAGGCTTTATAATCCAGAGGAATTAACAAAAGGATAACCTGATGAGTTTAAGCAAGCTGGGTATGATCGGGCTATTTGCCCTGTGTGCATTGAGTGGTATTGGTGGCGTCATGCTGGTGGGTTATATCATTATTGTTCACAGCAACTGACCATACGATAACGGCAAACTCGTGTCTGAGGGGAAAAACTATTCAACCGCTATTGCCCCTGTACCATCATTCCTTGATGGCGTTTCCCGACCCCATCACGGTGGTCAGGAAACGGAACTGATAAAGGCATTAACGCCAAGAAAGGTGTTCATGCAAGGTAAGGTGTTAAAGCAAGGTAAAGTGCTGTGTTTTCACCCGTTCTGAATCCACGCCAATCATGACATCAAATCGGCCCGGCTCCACAACATGCTGCATTTTCTCGTTATAGAACATCAAGTCTTTAGGCGAGAGTGTAAAGCTGACCGTTCTTTCTTCTCCCGGTTGCAGCATCACTCGCTGAAATCCTTTCAGTTCTTTTACCGGACGACTAACCGAAGCCACTACATCATGTAAATACAGCTGGATAACGGTTTCTCCTGCGCGTTTACCGGTATTTTTCACTGTCACTGACGCAGTTAATGTTCCGTCACGTTTCATGATCGGGCTGGAAAGCCGGATCGCCGACACGTCAAACGTGGTGTAACTCAGGCCATAGCCAAATGGATAGAGCGGGCCATTGGCTTCATCATAGTAATGCGAGGTGTACTTACCCGGATTCTCCGGCGTATAAGGACGTCCGGTTGGCAGGTGATTATAGTAAATCGGAATCTGCCCTACGGAACGCGGAAAGGATATCGGCAGTCTGCCGGACGGGTTGTAGTCACCAAACAACACATCGGCAATCGCGTTCCCGCCTTCCGTCCCGCTGAACCAGGTTTCCAGCAATGCGTTTGCCTGCTGATTTTCCCGTACCAGTGCCAGAGGACGCCCATTCATCAGTACCAGCACCAGGGGTTTACCCGTCGCTTTCAACGCAGTGATTAATGCTTCCTGACTATCCGGGATAGTAATATTGGAACGGCTGGAGGCCTCATGCGCCATGCCTTGCGCCTCACCTACTACCGCGACCACGACATCAGACTGTCTGGCCACGTTCACCGCCTCGTCAATCATCACCTGGGGCGTGCGACGATCTACCGTCACCGCAGGTTCATACTGATTCAGGAAATCAATAATCCCTTTATGATTACTGATGTTGGCACCTTTGGCATACAAGATATGGGCCTTATCGCCTACGGCGTTTTTAATCCCCTGATATACCGTTACCGACTGTTGGGCAACGCCAGCTGCCGACCAACTGCCCATAATGTCGCGTTTACTGTCCGCCAACGGCCCTATCACCGCAATCGTACCGGTTTTTTTCAGTGGCAGAATATTAAGCCGGTTTTTCAGTAAAACCAGACTTTCGCGCGCCACTTTCCGTGCCGCCAGACGATGCAGACGGCTTTCCGCATTAGTATCCACCGGGTCGGAACCTACTGGCCCAAGGTGACGATATGGGTTCTGAAACAACCCCATATCGTATTTCATATTCAGCACTTTCCGACAGGCCGCCTCGACATCTTTTTCACTTACCGCACCGCTTTTTACCAGTCCCGGCAAGTAACGACCAAAATATTCATCGCTCATGCTCATATCAATACCGGACGTAATGGCAATACGCGAGGCATCGCGCGCATCCGCCGCCACCCCGTGTTTAATCAGTTCTTTGATGGCGCCATGATCGCTGATAGTGACGCCGTTAAAATGCCACTGATCGCGTAGTACATCTTTCATCAGCCAGCGATTAGAGGTAGCCGGTACGCCGTTGATGGAATTGAGTGCGATCATGACCCCGCCACTCCCCGCATCAATCGCAGCCTTATACGGCGGCATATAATCCTGGAACATGCGCTGCAAGCTCATGTCCACCGTGTTATAGTCGCGGCCACCTTCGACTGCACCATACAAGGCGTAATGTTTAACACTGGTCATCAGGGAGTGCCGGCCCGTAAGATCGTCGCCCTGAAAGGCTTTCACCATCACACGGGCAATTTCACTGGTCAGCCAGGTATCCTCGCCAAAGCCTTCGGATACTCTGCCCCAGCGTGGGTCACGGGTAATATCCACCATCGGCGCCCAGGTCATGTTCAGACCATCTTCAGTCGCCTCATAGGCTGCTGTACGCCCAGTCAGCGCGATAGCATCCATATCCCAGGAAGAGGCCAATCCCAGTGCGATAGGGAAAATGGTACGCTGACCATGTACCACGTCATAGGCAAAAAACAGTGGAATCTTCAGGCGACTGAGCTGCATAGCCTGATCCTGCATCTGTCGAATATCGTGGCGAGTGACAGTATTAAAGATACCACCCACTTGCCCGTGTCGAATCATTTCACGAATGGCTGCCTTCGGGTTGTCCGCTCCCACGCTGATTAACCGCAGCTGGCCGATTTTTTCTTCCAGCGTCATTCTTTTCAGCAGATCGGTTACAAAAGCATCACGTTGCTGATGCGAAGTTAACACCACCGTAGGTGGTGTTGTGACCAACGGTTGGGCAGCAACAGCATTACCGGCAAGCCCGATTACAATCGTCAGTGAAGTAAGCCATTTCATTATTTTTTCGTACTCAATCAATCCCTTGTTTCTGGCGATATCACCAAAACACGGCATAAAAGTTGGTGGGACAGGTCAGTTAATGTGCCATAACCCTGAAGTGGCAAGAAGAGTGTTCACCCTCCACATGCCATTGTTGTGATGTACCACAGAATACATCGCACATCATGATAATGATTTTCAGACAAGAAATTGACTTAAAAGTGAAAGAATTATGCGAGTTGCTGCACAAATGACCATGATCACCAGATGAAGTGACATCACGCCACATTACGATCAGGACATTATTAGAAGGGCGATAGCAGTATGACGTTGATGGTGGAGGCAAGCACCCGGCCTTGGCCGGCCGGGCACAGGAGAGTGGATAATCGGCAGAGCACACTATAATGCAGCAACAGTCAACGCTTTATCCAGCGAACCGACCAGCCAGTCGATATCTTGTTCCTGAAACGCCAACGGTGGGCGCAGCTTCAATACGTTACCATACGGTCCGGCAACTGATGTCAGCACATGATCGGTTCGCAAACGTTCAATCACATCCAGCGCCAACGCTTTGTTCGGTGTTTTTGCATCACGGTCGCTGACCAGCTCAAAACCGATGAACAACCCGGCGCCACGCACATCCCCGACACTGGAGTGCCGTTGTGCCAATAGAGCCAGTTCGCGACGTAGTTTTTCCCCGACGTTTTTGCTGTGCGCCTGCAATTTCTCTTCTCGTATAACCTGTAACACCGCCTGTGCGGCCGCAATCGACACCGGATTCCCCCCGAACGTATTGAAATAAGGAATCTCATCACTGAACGCCGCCAGTACGTCCGGTCTGGCCAACAGTGCTGAAACGGGAATACCGTTACCCATCGGTTTTCCCATGGTGATGATGTCCGGCACGATACCGTGGCGGGCAAAACCCCAGAAAGCGTCCCCGGTTCGGGCGAAACCGGGTTGCACTTCGTCAGCGATGAAAATACCGCCATTAGCGTGCACCACATCGACAGCCGGCTGCAAATAGCCAATTGGTGCTGGCAGTACGCCATCTGATGAAAAAATGGAATCGGCCAGAAAGCCGGCAAATTTAATACCGTGTGCCGCCATGTCATCAATCTGCTTTTGAATTTCGTTAGCAAACCAGATGCCAAGGTCAGGAGCATCGACCCGATAACGATCCGGGGCCGGAACCAGCCGGGTTGTTGCCGCCAACGGCTGACCGCTGCCCAACGCCGGTGAAGCACCTGATGTAAGCTCACTGGTCCCGTGGTAGGCTTCCTGACTGACAATGATTCCCGTACCACCGCTATAGGCGCGGGCAACACGAATAGCCAAGTCGTTGGCTTCCGACCCGGTACACATGTACATCGCTTTGGTGATTTCCGCTGGTACTGTCGTCAATAAATCCTCGGTGTAATCCAGGATACGTTCATGCAGATAACGGGTATGCGTATTGAGCTGGCTCATCTGTTGGTGCACTGCGGCGATAACGGCAGGATGGCAGTGTCCGATACTGGCCACGTTGTTATACACATCCAGATATTTATCGCCAGCAGCATCCCACAAATACTGCCCTTCTCCTCGCACCAGATGCACGGGGTTACGATAAAACAGGCGATAGGAGTCTCCCAACACCCGACTACGTTTATCAGTAAGTTTACGAACATCTTGACTCAACGCATCGGCATGTTCGGCTCGAAAGCTGTTGGTATCCATAATGGTTGAACGTGTTGCCATGATGACTCCTGTCTAGAAGATGAATAAAAAACCCAAGATGGGTTCTGCCAGCGGGTTATCGGTTATATGCCCGGGTGACAATACTGCCTATCACCATACAACAAAAACAATAAAATACACAAATACAAAAATAAGCACTAATAATCTGCAAAAAAAACCCACAAAAAAACTTATTTACACGCTGAAACCAAAATACTCATAGCACAATAAAAAATCTCAATTGATTGTTTTTTAACTTAAAAATAAATAAAATACTTACCTCGAAGCCCAAAATATCAGTGTCCTCACCAAGCGACATGCACAAAACTACACATTTGTGCAATAATTTATCCACCCATCATCGTTGAACTTGCCAGTATAATGACACTGGGACACCCAGGGTCATCGAGAAACAGAACACCAATAAACCTGTCCCTAACGAGGTTTGTTATCTGTTACACACGATCATACAAGCTTCGAATATTTCATTCCAAGAGCGAGACTCATGCTAGAAGAAACCCGTCTACACCGTATCCGCGCCCTGCTGTCCACGTTAAACCGGGTCAGTACGGAGCAAATTATTCAGCATCTTGGCGTTTCCAGAGAAACGGTACGACGGGATATTCTTAAACTGGAAGCCCAGGGCGGACTGCGGCGGGTTCATGGTGGTATCGTGGCTACAGGTAGCTCACCAGAACCCCCGCTTGCCATACGTAATGCTGTGCGCGCCAAAGAAAAACACGCCATTGCCCGCGCTGCGGTACAGCAATTGCAGGCTGGACAAACCCTCTTCATTGATGCAGGCAGTACGACATCGCTGCTGGCTGATGAACTACTGTCGATGCCCGGCATGACAATTATCACCAACAGTCTGAACATTGCGCTTACCTTAAGTGCGGTCGACTCAGACAAACTGTTGCGCCATGACGTTATTTTGCTCGGCGGGCATATGGGCCCGTCAATGCAGGCGACCAGTGGTGCACTGACCGTCAGTGAAATTCAGCGCTATCGCGCCGATGTCGCGTTACTGTCACCGGTCGGCATTGCCAGTCAGTCCGGTGCCAGCAGTTTTGCCCACCATGAGGCTGAGGTCGCAGGGGCGATGGCGCATCATGCCAAAACGCGGATTATTCTGGCCGATCACAGCAAGATTGGCGTTACCAGTCGTATTATTTACGCCTCTATAAGCGACATCGACATGATTATTAGCGATGAAGCCGCCACCGATAGCAGCGACTGGGAATTGCTACAGGTTGCCTGCGGACATGTCATCCTGGCGTGAACACTGTTATAAACGGATGGACGCTGACGTCGTGGTTATCCCCACGGTCGGGATGTCAGCTAACGTTTTTCGTGCTAAAGATAAGGTATGGATAACAAAAGGAGAATAAGAGATGTACCAGTTGTATATTGCAAACAAGAACTATTCATCATGGTCACTACGACCCTGGATCATGCTCAAAGCGTTGGAAGTTCCTTTTGAAGAAAAATTGGCTCCTTTTTCTCCCGGACTTACACAACCTGCCTTCAAAACCTTTTCACCCACCGGTAAAGTGCCTTGCTTAATTGATGGTGATACCACGGTGTGGGACTCACTGGCGATTATCGAATATCTGGCCGAACATCATCCTGGCGTCTGGCCGACTGACTCCGCGGCCCGTACCTGGGCACGTTGTGCAGCAGCAGAAATGCATTCCGGGTTTAATGCCATACGCAACCAGTGCTCTATGAGTTGCGGCGTGCGGATCAAGCTACATGACATCACGCCTGAACTGAAAAATGACCTGACACGCCTGAATACGCTGTGGAAAGAAGGGCTCTCCCGCTTTGGCGGTCCATTCCTGGCGGGCAAACAATTCAGTGCGGTCGATGCGTTTTTCGCGCCGGTGGTATTCCGCATCCAGACCTACAGTCTGCCACTGGAACCGGAGGTGGAAAATTACTACCGCCATATGCTGAGACATCCAGCCATGCGTATCTGGATGGAACAGGCATTGTCAGAGCCCTGGCGGGAAGCGACTCATGAGGAAGAAATCACCCGTTTTGGAGATATCACGCTAGATCTCAGGGTTTCGATATAACGCGGTGGGCGGGTGGCCAAATTGCCTCTTAAAAGCAAGCTCACACGATGGCGACATACCTCGTGGCATAAAGGGATGCAGAAGCCGTTGCTACAGCTCGGTGTGGAAAGGTAATCGGTGATACTGCGGGAGCCACATTTCTGTCAGACCTCCCGCGAATAATCCCAGCTTACACAAGCGTGGTATTTCTCTAATGCCTGCATTTTACTCTGTCGCTGTTAACGCCATGTCGGTTGTTTCTGCATTATGAGGCTCACGCAATGTTAGGGCTCTCTCCCTTTTATAACTCAGCGCGGCTGCCGGCACAGCGCTGATCTTCCCGGTTTCCAGCCAGTTACGCAGACGATTGGCATCCGCAAAATGCGTATATTTTCCATACGCATCCAGTACCACCAATGATACCGGACGATGGTTGATTACCGTACGCATTGCCAAACAATGACCTGCTTGATTGGTAAACCCGGTTTTCGTCAGCTGGATATTCCAGTCGGACCGATAAACCAGATGGTTGGTATTACGAAACGGCAAGGTATAGGTCGGATGAGAAAACGTCTCCATTTTTTCGTGAGTGGTACTCAGTTGACTCAGGAGCGGGTACTGCCGGGAGGCAATTAGCAGCTTGGTCAAATCCCGGGCAGTGGAAACGTTATTGATCGACAGCCCCGTCGGTTCTACATAATGCGTATGAGTCATTCCCAATGCTTTGGCTTTGGCATTCATTGCCGCAATAAAAGCCTGATAACCGCCACGATAGTGATATGCCAAACTGGCCGCCGCACGGTTTTCAGAAGACATCAGCGCCAACAGCAACATATCATGACGGCTGATTTCACTACCAAGACGCACACGGGAATACACGCCTTTCATCTCTTTCGTCTGGCTTATATTCACGGAAAGAAGCTCATCCAATGGCTGATTGGCATCCAGCACTACCAATGCCGTCATCAGTTTGGTGAGGGACGCAATGGGTACCACGACATCAGGATTACTGGAATACAGCACCTTGTTGTTACTCAAATCCACCACCATAGCACTGCCGGAGGCAATCTCCTGACGGGTAGCAGTATGCTGCACAATATGTTGCTTCGCCATCGCAGCCGGAAGCAGCAAAAATGGCGAAGAAAGAAGCAATAGTCCCACGCAGGGATATTTAAATTTTTTATTCATTATTCAACAACTTAAACAGTAAACTGTTAAATTAAAAAGGAGAGAACGCGGCATTATAATTGACCCCTTCCCTCGGTGCACTCGAAGTAACCATAAAGCTTTGTGACAAAGTTTGACTGACGCTGAAAAACTGATTACCCAACCATAAAAATCGGTCTGTCCCCGGTTACTCTCACCATCCCGGATCCGCTTTCCTGTTGTAGCACCGTAAGCTGCATTCCTGCATCGTTAACGCTATTGGGTGCACCGCATTGTAAACACATCAACTCTGGTTAATAATTTGTCGCAACAAAGCGAGTTTTTGCTTAACAATGGATAATGTTTATGCCCAATGAAAAAAACGCGTCAAACGTTCAACGACCGTTATTAACACTACCAGGCACAGCTGACAAATTACTGCTTCATTCCTGCTGTGCGCCTTGTTCAGGAGAAGTGATGGAAGCGCTGGCGGCTTCAGGCATTGATTACACCATTTTTTTCTATAACCCCAATATTCATCCACAACGAGAGTATCTGATTCGCAAAGAAGAAAATATCCGTTTTGCCAAAAAGTATAGCGTGCCTTTTGTCGATGCGGACTACGATACCGATAACTGGTTTGAGCGGGCGACAGGTATGGAGTGGGAACCGGAACGGGGAATCCGCTGTACCATGTGTTTTGATATGCGTCTTGAGCGTACCGCGCTTTACGCACATGAACATGGTTTTAGCGCTATCGCCAGCTCATTGGGAATTTCGCGCTGGAAAAACATGCAACAGATCAACACCTGCGGGATGAACGCCACCCGAAAATACCCAGGGATGATGTATTGGGATTATAACTGGCGTAAACAAGGTGGTTCAACCCGGATGATTGAAATTAGTAAACGAGAGCAATTTTATCAGCAAGAATATTGTGGTTGTATTTATTCATTACGCGACACAAATAAGCATCGAAAATCTCAGGGCCGGGATATTATTCGCATTGGGGAACGGTATTATGGTGATGATTCAACATCATCCTGATAAAAATAATACCAAAAGAACAAACGTCGTTTGATGCTAAAACAAGACCGTCTGTTCTATACAGAACAGCCTTGTTTTATATCGCAAAATCAATAACCAAGCAATTGTCGATAAGACCGATGCTCCATATTATCCAGCAATAAACCCAACCGTAATGCGCAGTCTTGGCATTTTTCTCCAAGAACATCCAATTCAGAATCATCTTCGGCCATACACGATATTTTCACATAGTGACCCAGTGGTTCTATATAATCTATTGTAATATTGAATGTATCCAGGAAATAAATACTACGGGTTTTATTGAGCTCAAAAATCGGTTTGTAACCTAACGTTCTCAGGATACTGTCAGTTATTTCAAAAGACTCGACATTAACTGCTTCGCTCAACCCGGTACGTGGCCCCTTGACAATCCATAGCTTAATTCCCGATGGTGCCATACGACGCAGGACCATACTGATATTTTGCTGCTGAAGTTTATTTTCTTCAGAATCATAATAAATATCATACTCTTTATTTTCAAAAACATAAGATTCAGGGTGTTGGCTAAATAAACTCTCACGAAAAGCCCCAATTTCCTGAATGCGAAACTTCACGTCAACTTCATATTTCCCTCTGTAATACTCAGTCACTTTCACTCTCCACTATGAACTATCGATCTGATACTACAAACCACCAGGGAAAAGGATCGAACGGTCATTTTTAATGTGCCAACTAAAACAGGAATAATAATATATTTTTCCAGCCACACCGGGAATATATTATCACAGATAATAATTCTTATTTAACCTGATAAAATAAAAACTCTATCATAACAGTATATTGGTACACACCTTAATGTATTTACTTGTTGGTTACTATCAGACAACTTACTGATAGCGCTATAAAATCAAGTAGTAATCTTATACCTTAAGTAAGAGGTAGTGTTTACTCAATAATTTTATTTAATAAAAAATTCATTCCCCCTCCACTAATGTGCAAACGAATGTACCCAATAAATTTCGAGTGGCGGGAGAGCAACAAACAAAAAATCCTGATGCGCTTACTCAGGTAAAGGTTGTCTCGTTCTACCCGTGTTTTGTCCATACGCTATGGATAAATGAACAGTAAAGCTCAGTGCTCTTGTCTACTCCTCAGAAAGGCATATCAACGAAAACGCCCACTCGCTAACTATGTATAGATATGAAAGAGTGATAATACAATCTCTCCGACATTAATTTGTAAACTCAGTGCAAATAGCTGTGTAAATTTTCATTTCAACGGCGATCTGGGTTTCTACCATGTTACTTACCTCATCCGGAAAATGTTGAAAATAGGCAAAACTCCACCACTTCAACAAGCAACATTAATAGCCTGCGCAATGGCCTCAGAGCGGTTCAATGACCGAATTTCACTAAACAACCCAGTCGCTTCTACATATTCTTGACGTAAATATCCCAGCCACTGTTTGATGCGGGCGACGTGATACATGCCGGTATCCCCTTGTTTCTCCAGCCGAACGTATTTTTGTAGTAGCGCCAACACCTGTGACCATGGCATCCGAGGTTCATTATATTTAATCACCCGACCAAGATTGGGCACATTCAATGCGCCACGACCAATCATCACCGCATCACAACCGGTTACCGCCATACACGCCTGTGCACTTTCCCAATCCCGAATGTCACCATTAGCGATCACCGGAATGCGCAGGCGCTGGCGAATTTCACCGATTGCCTGCCAATTGATGCGATCAGAACGGTAGCCATCTTCTTTGGTGCGACCATGAACCGCCAGCTCACTGGCTCCCGCTTGCTGTACCGCGTCAGCAATCTCAAACCGTGCGTCACCGCTATCCCACCCTAACCGGACTTTCACTGTGACCGGCAAATGTTCAGGTACCGCGTCACGCATGGCTTTGGCGGCTTGATAAATCAGCTCGGGATCCTTTAGCAACGTTGCTCCACCGCCACTACCGTTCACCAATTTTGACGGACAGCCGCAGTTGAGATCAACACCCCAGGATCCTAACTCTACTGCCCGGGCAGCGTTCTCTGCCAACCACTGCGGATATTGTCCTAGCAGTTGTACCCGGACGGGTATCCCAGAAGGCGTCTGGCTGGCGTGTTGTAGTTCCGGGCAAATACGATAGAACGACTTTACTGGCAAGCGTTGGTCCACCACCCGCAAAAATTCGGTGATGCACAGATCATAGTCATTCACTTCGGTAAGCAATTCCCGTACCAGGGAATCTAGCACACCTTCCATCGGAGCCAGTAAAACGCGCATAATTCAACTCAATCAATAACGGCAGGCAATGGTACTGTTGGTAGGCAAAACAACGCAATGGAAATAATGAGACAGGCACTTATCGGTTAAATGATATTATTACCCTACTGTCTAACCGATTGGCGACTTTGTACGATAATTATGCCATAAAATACGCCAGTAAAAGCGAAAGGAGATAACTTGATTAGCAGAAAAAGTATTCACGTGGCTTTTGAGATAAGTTTACTTTTCAAGGCGGTGCTTGCTGTCTCTGAAATTGCCGCTGGTATTTTCACTTACTTTGTGTCAAAGCAATATATTCTCAATCTGGTGGAATCCATTACACACATCGAACTAACCGAAGATCCCCATGATGTTATAGCCACCTATTTGATGCATACCGCACATGGCCTATCCGTAACCAGTCAGATGTTCACTGCATTTTATCTATTAAGTCATGGAGTGATTAAACTGTGGCTCATCGGCGGGCTTTGGCGAAAAAAAATGAATTATTACCCGATTGCCATCGCCATATTCTGCATTCTCATTATTTATCAACTCTATCGATACAGTTTTACCCACTCGTGGCTATTACTGTTAATCAGTCTACTGGATGTTGTGGTTATTGGCTTGACATGGTTTGAGTACCAGAATTTACGCTATTTATCGCCTGAAGAACAAAGATAATATATTGGGTAATTACGCTGACACACTACAGGAAAAACAGTTCAAATCTGTAGACCGATTACCCAGACACGTTGTTCAGACAAGCGATCCCATATTCAGTTTGATGACAACGTCTATATAGCGGCGATAATGAGAAGATCGTAAAGACGCTGCAAGGACCTCCTTGTAAGCTCAAGCCGCGCCATCCCTGGCGCAGATGCTTTAGTCTTTTCCCTCATTATCACCGTTCTGACGCTACACGTAGGTTTGTCAATGGTCTGAAGGGAGCCAATTGACGCCTATATGCTGCTAAGCTTTTGCTGAAGATTTCTGTTGCGGACGCGGTGAACGACGCGGTTGTCCATCCTGCTGGCGCTGACCGGCTCCTGCTGGTCGAGACGTCGCGGGTTTACGCGCCGAACGGGAATAATCGCCCTGCCCGCGCGGTCCCTGGCGATCACCCTGGCTACGCGGTGCGCTGGCACGACTATCACGACCACCTTGACGGCCATTCTGGATCGGGTCGGCTTTAATCGTCGGGTCCGGTTCATAACCGTCAATCGCTATACGGGGAATTTCACGATTCAACAGACGCTCAATATCCCGTAGCAACTTGTGCTCATCCACACACACCAGTGACAGTGCCTCACCAGTGGCTTCCGCCCGCCCGGTACGACCAATACGATGGACATAATCTTCCGGCACATTCGGTAACTCATAGTTCACCACATGGGGTAACTGGTCGATGTCCAGCCCACGAGCGGCAATATCCGTAGCAACCAGTACGCGGATGCCACCATCTTTGAAATTTGCCAACGCCCGGGTACGAGCGCCCTGACTTTTATTACCGTGAATGGCCGTGGCGGTAATACCATCTTTATTCAACAACTCGGCCAAATGGTTAGCACCGTGTTTGGTACGGGTAAAAACCAGTACCTGCTGCCAGTTGTGTTTGCCAATCAAATAGGAAAGCAATTCCCGTTTGCGTTTCTTATCAACAAAATGCACATGCTGCGCCACCAGTTCAGACGGCGTATTGCGACGCGCCACTTCCACTGATGCCGGGTTCGTTAACCATTTACTGGCCAGTGTTCTTATTTCATTCGAGAACGTTGCAGAAAACAGCAGGTTCTGACGTTTGGCCGGCAATTTTGCCAGTACACGGCGTATATCGTGAATAAAGCCCATATCCAGCATCCGGTCGGCTTCATCCAACACCAGGATTTCCACCTGTGACAAATCAACCGCGTTCTGGTGCTCCAGATCCAGCAATCGTCCCGGCGTGGCGATCAGAATATCGACGCCGCCGCGCAGCTTCATCATCTGTGGATTAATGCTGACACCGCCGAAAACCACCAGTGAACGAAGATGTAGATATTTGCTATACGCCAGAACGTTTTCACCGATCTGTGCTGCCAGTTCACGGGTTGGAGTCAGGATCAGCGCCCGTACCGGACGACGCCCTTTGGGAGCGGGTTTAGTGCTGAGTAATTGCAACAAGGGCAGCGTAAAACCTGCGGTTTTACCCGTGCCGGTCTGTGCGCTGGCCATCAGGTCACGGCCTGCCAGCACAATCGGGATTGCCTGACGCTGTATCGGTGTCGGTTCGCGGTAACCCTGCTCTTCCACAGCACGCAAAATATCAGCGCTCAGGCTGAGAGATTCAAAAGACATAAAGAGAACAACTCCAGATCAACCCTGACCGAGCACAAGCCGGTGTAGTTTCCAGGGTGATATCAAGACGGGGTTAGCGCGGCATGTCATTCCAGCACGCATGCGCGATAATCTCGGTGAATGGGCACAAACTACGGTGCATAACTGCGGGCGATTGTAACAGAAAACCGCCGGTTTCAAGAATTTTTCTACGTAAATCACATTTTCTTTACTCAACCAACCCACAACTACCCATCACGATCTGATTAATATCAATCCATTGGCATAACTTTTACGCGATAGTGACCACCAAATTCTGATAAAGGCGTATACACTAAAAGTATTACCGCTGACAGGTAAACGCTGGCTACCTGTGCCATAGTCACCCGTCGTTACTCTCCGATGCAGCCTGATAGCGGCCGATTCTGATTAACAGACTAATCCTTAACAATGGATTGAATTATCAAGGTTATAACGAGGTACCGGGAGAACCATGAACAAAAAAACAGGGATAATGGTAATTATTGGTCTGGTGTTGATCGTCGCCGTTACTTATGGCGTAACCCTCTATCGCCAGCATCAGGAGCAGCCGCTTACGCTCTATGGCAACGTGGACATTCGCACTGTCAATCTGGGATTCCGGGTCGACGGACGGCTGGCAGATCTGAAAGTCGATGAAGGCGACACCATCCAACCAGGACAACTGCTGGCGCAACTGGACAGCGCTCCCTACCAGAATGCATTGCATCAGGCCGAAGCGGATGTGGCTAATGCCCGGGCACAACTGGCGTTATTGCAAGAGGGGTATCGCAGCGAAGAAATAGCGCAGGTGCGTTCTCAAGCCGCTCAGACAAAAGCAGCTTATGACTATGCCAACAGTTTCTATCAGCGCCAGCTCGAACTATGGAAAAAGCACACTATTTCCGCCGATACGCTGGAAGACGCCAGAGCCTCGAAGAATCAGAACCTGGCTAATCTGCAAGCAGCGTTAGAAAAGCTGAGCCAGTATGAACGGGGTAACCGACCTCAGGAAATAACAGCGTCCGAAGCCTCGCTGGCGCAAGCCGAAGCCGTTCAGGCACAGGCAATACTGAATTTACAGGATACAAATCTGCATTCGCCTTCCGCCGGGGTCATCCTTACCCGCGCCGCCGAAGCGGGCAGTATGCTCAGCTCAGGCAGCACTGTCTTTACACTGTCGCTGACACGACCGGTCTGGATCCGCGCTTACGTCAGTGAAGTCAATCTCGGCCGTACGGTGCCGGGTCGCGAGGTACTGATTTATACCGACGGCCGGCCAGACAAGCCCTATCACGGTAAAGTTGGGTTCGTTTCTCCCAGTGCCGAATTCACGCCAAAGAATGTTGAGACAGAAGATCTGCGCACTGCACTGGTATACCGCTTGCGTATCATCGTGAACGATGCGGACAACGGCTTACGCCAGGGAATGCCGGTAACATTACGTTTTGCACAGGATAGTCAGCATGCCGGAAAATAATTCCACGCGAATCATTTTTGAGGCGCTGGAAAAAAGCTTTCCCGGACAAGAAAAACCGGCATTGGCCCGTCTGACAGCAGAGATCGATAGCGGTGCAGTAACCGGTCTGGTGGGGCCGGATGGTGCCGGAAAAACGACACTGTTGCGCATGTTGGCCGGACTACTAACCCCCAGTTCGGGCACTATGCGGGTCATGGAACTGGATCCGGTGGCAGACGATCGTCAGCTACGCGCCATTTTAGGTTATATGCCGCAAAAATTCGGGTTATATGAAGATTTGACGGTAATAGAAAACCTGACGCTCTATGCCGATTTGCGTGGCATCACTGGTGAGAAGCGGCGTACGACATTTGAACAATTGTTGGCCTTTACCGATCTCACTCACTTTACTAAACGGCTGGCGGGCAAACTCTCTGGTGGCATGAAACAGAAACTGGGGCTGGCCTGTACGCTGTTGGGTCAACCCAATGTGCTACTCCTGGATGAACCCGGTGTGGGTGTCGACCCTATCTCCCGACGTGAGTTGTGGCGGATGGTGCATGAACTCGCTGACGACGGTATGTTGATTTTATGGAGCACCTCATATCTGGATGAAGCCGAACAGTGCCGCGATATTCTGCTGCTTAATGAAGGTGAACTCTTATATCGTGGCCCACCGCAGGATCTCACCCAAAAAATGTCCGGTCGCAGTATATTGGTCAATAGTATGACCGGCAGCCATCGGCAGTTACTGCAAAAGGCACTGTGTCAGCCACAGGTCAGTGACGGGGTGATCCAGGGACGCTCTGTCCGGTTGATCCTGAAACCAGACGCCGATCGGGAAGCACTGTTTCAGGCACTGGCGTTATCGCCAGACTGTGTAGAGAACACAGAACCTCGTTTTGAAGATGCGTTTATCGACCTATTGGGCGGTGGCCCGGCTGAAACGTCGTCATTGGCAAAAATCATGCCACAGATTGAGATTCACGCAGACGAAACGGTGATTGAAGCTCAACAACTAACAAAAAAATTTGGTGACTTTACCGCCACCGATCATGTGAACTTTAGCGTAAAACGCGGAGAAATATTCGGCCTGCTTGGCCCTAATGGCGCGGGAAAATCTACCACATTCAAAATGATGTGCGGACTCCTGGTACCCACGTCGGGTAAAGCCCTGGTGCTGGATATGGACCTGAAAACCGGTTCTGGAAAGGTGCGTCAGCATCTGGGTTATATGGCGCAAAAATTCTCGTTATACGGCAACCTGACGGTGGAACAGAATCTGCGATTTTTTTCCGGTGTCTATGGCCTGCGCGGCACGCGGCAACAGGAAAAAATGGCGGAAATGACCGAAGCCTTCAATTTCCGGCCCATTTACCACCAGACTCCCGACTCATTGCCGCTGGGTTTCAAACAACGGCTGGCGTTAGCCTGCGCCCTGATGCATGAACCCGACATTCTGTTTCTGGATGAACCGACATCCGGTGTCGACCCGATCACCCGCCGGGAGTTCTGGCTGCATATTAACGGTATGGTGGATAAAGGTGTCACGGTGATGGTAACCACCCATTTTATGGATGAGGCTGAATATTGTGATCGTATCGGACTGATTTACCACGGAAAACTGATTGCCAACGGCACACCGGACGACCTCAAACAGCAGGTCGCCAGTGATACGCTTTCCGATCCCACAATGGAGCAGGCGTTTATCGCGCTGGTACAGGAATATGATGAGGAATCTGAGGAATCGCCCCATGTTTCAACCCCATGATGACACCCGTTTTTCCTGGCGTCGCCTGCGGGCACTGTGTCTGAAGGAAACCCGCCAGATTCTGCGCGATCCCAGCAGTGGATTGATCGCCTTTGTGATTCCGCTAATGCTGCTATTTATTTTCGGCTATGGCATCAATCTTGATTCCAGCAGTCTGCATGTCGGCATTTTGGTGGAACAACAAAGTGACGATGCCCACAGCCTGGTTCGTGCCTTTGCCGGATCGCCATATCTGGAACCCACTATCAGCGATAATCGACCCTATCTGATCTCTCTTATGCAGGCAGGCCGTATCCGCGGATTGATCGTCATTCCCAGCGACTTTGCCGAACAGATGGCCCGGCCTAGGGTTAGTGCGCCGATACAAGTGATCACGGATGGCAGCGAGCCCAACACCGCCAATTTCGTACAAGGCTATGCCGAAGGGGTGTGGCAAATCTGGCAGCAACAACGCGCCAGTGACCGGGGACAGGAATTCGAATTGCCGATTGAGGTACAGACACGCTACTGGTTTAACCCAGCCGCCATCAGCAAACACTTTATTATCCCCGGTGCCATTACCATCATCATGACGGTGATCGGCGCCATTCTGACGTCTTTGGTGATTGCCCGTGAATGGGAGCGC
Source organism: Prodigiosinella aquatilis (assembly GCA_030388725.1). Classification (NCBI taxonomy): domain Bacteria; kingdom Pseudomonadati; phylum Pseudomonadota; class Gammaproteobacteria; order Enterobacterales; family Pectobacteriaceae; genus Prodigiosinella; species Prodigiosinella aquatilis. Next base: position 1,766,699 of record CP128857.1, on the reverse strand, counting down.
GGCACCATGGAAGCCTTGCTGTCGACTCAGGTAACACGTGCCGAACTTCTGCTAAGCAAACTGTTGCCGTACTATGTTCTTGGTATGGCCGTCATGGTGCTGTGCATGGTGGTATCCGTGTTCGTGCTAGGCGTACCGTACCGGGGATCTTTGTGGCTGCTGTTCGTCATCAGCAGTCTGTTTCTGGCCTGTACTTTGGGGATGGGACTGCTGATTTCCACCCTCACCCGCAACCAGTTCAATGCCGCGATGGTGGCGCTGAATGCCGCCTTTTTACCGGCCGTGATGCTCTCAGGATTTGTGTTTGTAATCGACAGTATGCCCGGACTGGTACGAGCCGTGTCCTATCTCATACCGGCCCGCTATTTTGTCAGTACGCTGCAAACCCTGTTTCTGGCAGGCAATATCGGCAGCATACTGGTCGTCAACCTGCTATTTCTGATTGCTTCCGCCGTCATTTTTATTGGTCTGACCGCCTGGCAAACCCGGCGCAGGCTGGATTAGGGATCCATTATGTTTTATCGTCTGTGGACACTGATAAGAAAGGAATTACAGTCGCTGCTGCGAGAACCACAAACCCGTACCATTTTGATAATGCCGGTGATCATTCAGGTTGTACTGTTCCCCTTTGCAGCTACGTTGGATGTGACCAACGCCACCATCGCCATTTACAGCGAGGATAACGGCCAGGCGGCAGTGGAACTGACGCAGCGGTTTGCCGAAGCCAAGGCCTTTTCCCATGTGGTGATGTTACACAGCCCACAGGAGATAGCCCCCACATTGGATAACCAGCGGGCTTTACTGCTGATCCGCTTTCCTCCGCAGTTTTCCCGCAATCTGGCCAGCGGCAACAGCACCACACTTCAGGTAATACTGGATGGCCGACACTCTAACAGCGCCCAGATTGCCGCCAACGATGTACAACACATCGTGCGGAATTACCAGTTGGAGCTGACAAGCGAGCAAACCCGCCTTAACAACAGCGAGCTGGTCGTGCGTAACTGGTACAATCCCAATCTGAATTACAAATGGTTTGTAGTGCCATCACTTATCGCCATGATCACCACCATTGGCGTGCTGATTGTAACATCCCTTTCCGTGGCCAGAGAACGTGAGCAGGGAACGCTGGAACAGTTACTGGTTTCACCACTCTCCACCTGGCAAATTTTCGTCGGTAAGGCCATACCCGCACTGATTGTCGCCACGTTTCAAGCCTCGATTGTGCTGGCGGCAGGCATTCTGGCGTATCGCATTCCGTTTGCCGGCTCGTTACTGCTATTTTATGCCTCTATGCTGATTTACGGGTTGTCGCTGGTCGGATTCGGCCTGCTGATCTCCTCGCTGTGCTCTACTCAACAGCAGGCGTTTATCGGGGTATTTGTCTTTATGATGCCAGCAATTCTGCTCTCCGGTTATGTTTCACCGGTGGAAAACATGCCGCAATGGCTGCAAAACATCACCTGGATTAACCCTATCCGACATTTTACCGACATCACCAAACAGATTTATCTGAAAGATGCCAGCTTTGCCATTATCTGGCATAGCCTGTGGCCGTTGCTGGTGATCACCGCCACGACGGGCAGTGTGGCCTACTGGATGTTCCGACGCAAAATTGCATAAAACACATAACAAATACAATGCACGGTGCGGCATACTGACAACACTGACCATAGCAGGAACACAACTGATGAAAATGGCGTGGCGCGACGACAACCAGATTGAACTGCTGGTGAACGGTGACGAATTTTACCCCAGTGTGTTTACTGCCATTCGCCAGGCCCGTAGTCGGGTAATACTGGAAACATTCATCTGGCATGAAGACAATGTGGGATATCAATTGCAATCTGCCTTGCTCACTGCCGCGCAAAATGGCGTCAGTATCGATGTTACGGTGGATGACTACGGTTCCCATGATTTATCCACCGTGTTTCTTGCCCCCCTGATTAACGCTGGCGTGCGCGTGCGCTTCTACGATCCACAGCCACGCTTCTTTGGCATGAGAACCAATCTGTTTCGTCGCCTACATCGCAAAATCGTGGTTGTTGACGGTGAAATGGCCTACATCGGTGGGATTAATTATTCCGCTGAACAGATGATCGATTATGGTCCAGAAGCCAAGCAGGATTATGCAGTGAAAGTCCGAGGTCCGATCGTGGATGACATCTATCGCAACGCGCTCGCGATGCTGTCTGGTAAAAAGGAGCCGCGGCAATGGTGGCGACGCCGATTTCGTCGTCCGATTCGCAATAAAAACCCCGGCGATGCGCAGGCCTTGTTCGTTTATCGGGATAACGGCGAGCACCGTAACGATATCGAAAAACATTATCTGTATATGCTGCGCCAGGCCAAACGCGAAATCATTATTGCCAACGCCTACTTTTTCCCTGGCTACCGGTTACTGCGGGCCATGCGTAGCGCTTCACGGCGCGACGTGAGAGTCAAACTGATCATTCAGGGGCACCCCGACATTCCTATCGTCCGGACAGGCGCGCGCCTGCTTTATCGCTATCTGATGGCTGCCGGGGTAGAAATCTATGAGTATCAGCGTCGCCCCTTACACGGCAAAGTTGCCGTTCAGGACGACCATTGGACCACCGTCGGTTCCAGTAACCTCGACCCGTTAAGCCTGGCGCTGAATCTGGAGGCGAATCTGTTCATTTATGATCGCGACTTCAACCAGCAGCTCCGCGACAATCTTCAGCAAATCATCAATGACGATTGCCATCTGATTGATGCCGATCAGTTGCCTAAACGCACTCACTGGCAGTTCATCAAAAATGTCGTGGTATTCCATTTTCTACGCCATTTCCCGGCGATGGTCGGCTGGTTCCCGGCACATGTTCCCCGGTTATCGCTGGTTAGCTCATCACAACCAGCCACGTTGAAAGAGATGAAACCAGAGCATATTGAAACCGACAATAAAGAAATATAATGCTGGGTCATACCAAAAAAATGGGGCCGATTGGCCCCATTTTCATCACAATGACTCGGTCATCAGCGGCGATTGCCAAAAATACGCAACAACATCAGGAACAGGTTGATGAAGTCCAGATACAGTGTCAACGCCCCCACAATGGAGTATTTGCGGAAGCTATCTTTATCATCTTCAGAAAGCTGTTCACCAATGTTTTTCAGTTTCTGAGTGTCATAAGCGGTCAGGCCCACGAACACAATCACACCGATATAGGTCACCGCCCACATCAGCGCTTCACTCTTCAGCCAAAAATTCACTACCGAAGCCAGCACAATACCAATCAGCGCCATAAACAGCATGCTGCCCATACCGCTCAAATCACGTTTGGTGGTATAACCATACAGGCTCATGGCACCAAACATGCCCGCCGTAATCAAAAACGTACTGGCGATGGATGCACCGGAATAAAGAATAAAAATACTGGAGATAGTCAGACCGGTCAGCGCGGAATAAAGCATAAACAGGCTGGTGGCCACTGCACCGCTAAGGCGCTGCACCATGCCAGAAATCACAAATACCAGCCCCAGTTGCGCAATGATCAAACCAAAAAAGGTGATCTGACTGGAAAATACCAGATGGAGTACCGCAGGCGTATGTGCTGTATACCAGGCGACAAACGCCGTCAGCAACAGGCCACAGGTCATCCAGCCATACACCTGCGCCATATAGGCTTGTATACCGGTGCCAACCCGCTGGACAATCGAATCGTTGGAACGTGGATATCGATCCATGATGCTACCTTTACTTTAAGTGAAACACACGGGACTCGATGAGCCCACCTCTTCGTCCATAGCTTAACACAAAATACCACAGCAATAGGTAACCCCAAAGACCTGCTCGCAGAGATAATCTCTGAATTGAGATATCCTCGGCAGACTTAGCCGCTCTGCCCCGCAATAGATCAGAACGATGTGTGCATGATCGTAGTGCTGATGACTACTGACGGTCATTCGCCACAACATATATTTGGCCGGCCACCCGCACCTTGCACTGACATCACCAGCGTTCGGCAGCCTGTTTGTCACTATCATGAGACTCGATCCAGCGATCACCCTCTGGCGTCGCTTCTCGTTTCCAGAATGGGGCGCGGGTTTTCAAATAGTCCATAATGAACTGAGCGGCATCAAAGGCAGTACTGCGATGCGCGCCGGTCACACCGACAAACACGATTTCATCGCCAGGATAAAGCGCTCCGATACGATGAATGACACTGACACGCTGTAACGGCCAGCGGGAACGGGCCTCAGCCACGATGTCCGCCAGTGCTTTTTCCGTCATGCCGGGATAATGCTCCAGCGTCAACGCACTGACGTGTTCACCTAAATTGTGATTACGCACTTTGCCGGTAAACGTGACCACGGCACCATCTTCGTCACACTGGGCCAGCCAGTCATACTCTTCACCGACATTAAACCCGGCTTCGCCTACATGAATGCGTGTCTGTTCCATCATCAGCCTCCCGTCACTGGCGGGAAAAACGCCACTTCATCCCCATCCTGCAACGGATGGTGCATGTCCACCAGCGACTGATTCACCGCCGCCAGCAGCTTGCCCTCCTCCAGCGCCAGCGCCCAGCGCTCCCCTTGCTCACACAATGCCTGGCGCAACATCTCAACCGTGGCATAGTCGGCAGGCAGAGCAAGTTGCCCAGTCCCGGCCAATTCCCGAACTTGCGCAAAAAACAGTACATTAATCATGCTACGTCCGCCTTAAAATCGCCGGATTTACCCCCACTCTTCGCCAACAGCCGTACCGGGCCAATCACCATATCTTTTTGTACCGCCTTGCACATGTCATAGATAGTCAGCGCCGCCACAGATGCCGCCGTCAGCGCTTCCATTTCCACACCGGTCTTACCGGTCAGACGACACACCGATTCAATGCGCACCCGATTGTGCTCGGGTTGAGCTTCCAGTTCCACCGCGACCTTACTCAATAATAGAGGATGGCATAGCGGAATTAACTCCCAGGTCCGTTTTGCCGCCTGAATTCCCGCGATACGGGCGGTAGCAAACACATCCCCTTTGTGATGACGGCCATCGATAATCATGGCCAGCGTCTGCGGTGCCATTTCCACGAATGCCTCGGCGCGGGCTTCCCGTACTGTCTCCGCCTTGGCGGAAACATCCACCATGATGGCTTCTCCTGCGGCATTAATGTGAGTCAGTTGTGTCTGCATCAGTTGTGTCATAGTTACCGCTATTTCTTCAGATGTGGATGGACATTGCAGGGTTTCTGGCGTGCATCTAGCTGTTCCTGAATGATGCGTTCCCAGGCGGTACGACAGGCTTTGCTCGACCCCGGCATGGCAAATATCACTGTACGATTTGCCAGCCCGGCAATCGCCCGCGACTGAATGGTCGCAGTACCGATCTCTTCATACGATGCCATACGGAACAATTCACCAAAGCCTTCAATTTCACGATCAAACAAAACGCTGATGGCCTCTGGCACCACATCACCCGGTGTAAACCCGGTTCCGCCATTGATCAGAATCACCTGCACATCATAACTGGCGATCCAGGCAGAAATCTGGGCACGAATCTGGTACAGGTTCTCTTTTACTATCGCGCTGGCAATCATCTGATGGCCGGCATCCTGCGCCACTTCGCGCAGATAATCTCCCGAGGTATCATCAGCCTCGGTACGATGCGCGGAGACCGTCAGCACGGCAATACGCAACGGGATAAACTCACTGCTGACCTTACTCATAACTGGCTCCTTCGAATCAATGAACGACAGTATCAACCGCCAATAAAGGACAGATTCTGCGTGATACCGCTATTACCATCATGCAGGAAATGGGCCTGCTTTTTCGTCAGCAACCCACCGGAAATCCGCATCTTCAAATCGTCAAGCTGCCCGTCATCGGCCAGCAGATCGCGTAATGGGATTCCCTGTTCGCCAAACAGGCACAAATGAAGGTTACCGATCGCTGAAACCCGCAGCCGATTACAACTCTGACAGAAATCTTTCTCATATGGCATGATCAGGCCAATTTCACCTTGATAATCAGGATGGCAAAACACTTGTGCCGGGCCATCGCTGCGTTGACGTTCTTGCCGCTGCCAGCCTTGCAATAACAGGCGATCGCGGAGCACTTCACCGGAAACATGGTGACGGCGAAACAGCTCCCGCCCATCCCCGGTTTCCATCAATTCGATAAACCTCAGTTGGATCGGTCGCGGTTTAATCCAGGCCAGAAACGTATCCAGGCTGCCGTCATTGACATCCCGCATCAATACGGTATTGACCTTGACCTTACTGAACCCGCAGGCAAACGCCGCATCAATACCCGCCATGACCTGACGAAATTTGTCCTGCCCGGTAATGGCATGAAACTGACGGGCATCAAGGCTGTCCACGCTGACATTCAGTGCTGTCAGTCCCGCATCACGCCATTGGGCCACATCACGCGTCAGCCGATAACCATTGGTGGTGACCGCTAGCGTGCGAATAGCCGGGTTTTCACGGATTGCAGCAATGATGTCGACAAAATCACGGCGCAGTGACGGTTCACCGCCGGTTAAACGCACCTTTTCCGTACCTAGTTCCGCAAAAGCGCGGCTGACACGGCGAATTTCATCTAGCGATAAAAAAGTGTGGGGGTTAAGTCCATGGGACTGGTAACCATCAGGCAGGCAGTAGGTACAACGAAAATTGCAAACATCCGTAATCGACAAACGCAGATAATAAAACTTGCGCGCAAACGCATCAGTCAGTTGACTCGCCATAAACACCTTTCCAAATACGGGAGATGCCGGCATTTCTACCCTGCACCCTGGTGACCACAAGAGCCACGGCCAGGGCACCCTATTATGCGAACTCATACATAACGTAGGCACCAAGGCTAGGAGTTTGATCCTATAGCAACTGTCTTGACAGATGTCACCACAGAACCTTGATTACATCGTAAAGTCTATCGCCAAAATCGACTGATAGTCACTGAAAATACGATATATAGTTTTGTATATAACGGATTTTCTTCACTTTATGTTCTGATAGCATACCGAAAAAAACTGCTCTCGGTTTGTTTCAGGTCATGCTCTGCACGACATTTTCCATTTTTGTACTCACGATCATAATCACTCTATTTATGTTAAAAATTCGCGCGGCTGGTAACAAATTGTCTAAGGTTATATCAAGGGTTATTCAGCACATCGACTTATAGTAAATAAACAGTCGACTCTGATTCAGATTCAGTCCCCTTTCTGATATATATCATCGCGCCATTTTTTACATAAATTCGATAAGGGTATCTATGAGTAATCGCACGTTGACTGACCTTGATCGCGTGGTGGCTTTAGGTGGTGGACATGGACTGGGGCGCGTGATGTCATCGCTCTCCTTTCTGGGTTCCCGGCTGACGGGGATTGTCACCACGACCGATAATGGCGGTTCAACGGGCAGGATTCGTCGTTCCGAGGGCGGCATTGCCTGGGGAGATACCCGTAATTGCCTCAATCAGCTCATCACCACACCTAGCGTGGCTTCCGCCATGTTTGAATACCTCTTTCATGGCAAGGGCGAACTGGCGGGGCATAATTTAGGAAACCTGATGCTTAAAGCACTCGACAACCTGAGTGTGCGCCCACTGGAAGCCATTAATCTGATCCGTAATTTGCTCAACGTAGACGCGTCCCTGATCCCCATGTCCGAACACCCGGCAGATCTGCTGGCGATTGATGCTCAGGGGGATCAGGTGTACGGCGAAGTGGAAATCGATAAACTGTCTGTCTTGCCGCAGGAGTTGATGTTATATCCAGCAGTGTCTGCCACCCCGGAAGCCATAGAGGCCATCGCCGAAGCCGACTTGATACTGATCGGCCCTGGCAGTTTTCTGACCAGCCTAATGCCGCTGCTATTGCTGGACGATCTAACCTGGGCGCTACGCCAAACCCAAGCCCCCATGGTCTATATCGGTAATCTGAGCAGAGAGCTCAATCAGCCCGCCGCGAACCTGACGCTATTGCAAAAGCTGTCGATTATTGAAACCAAAGTAGGACGCAGAATTGTTGACGCTGTTGTGGTTAGCCCACAAGTGGATGTCAGTCTGATAACGGGACGAGTTATCATTCAACAGCCACTGGAAGCTACCGATATGCCACATCATCATGATCGGCAACTGCTGCGCAAAGCGCTGGAACGAGTGTTACCGTTACTGGAAATTTGCACATTCAGCGCCGACGAGTTGTCAGCGACAGTAAGATAATCAGGACACTGCGATAAATTGTTCCCGTAATGCATGAACCTGATCACGCAATTGTGCCGCCTCTTCAAATTCCAGGTTTTGCGCATGCATCATCATCTTACTTTCCAGTTCGTGGATTTTATGCTCCAGCGCTTTCGGCGTCAGTAGCTGATACTCGGCTACCGGTTCAGCCGCTTTCCTGCTGCGACCTTTACCTCTACCGTGTGCAGACTGACCAATCTGCAATATATCGCCAACTTTCTTATTAAGACCCTGTGGGGTAATGCCATGTTTTTCATTATATTCCCGCTGTTTTTCGCGGCGGCGCTGCGTTTCACTAATCGCCCTCTCCATCGACGGCGTGATTTTATCCGCGTAAAGAATAGCTCGCCCCTTAAGATTACGGGCAGCACGGCCAATGGTCTGAATCAGTGAACGCTCGGAGCGCAGGAAACCCTCCTTATCGGCATCCAGGATTGCCACCAGAGATACTTCCGGGATATCCAGTCCTTCCCGCAACAGGTTAATCCCCACTAGCACATCAAACTCACCCAATCGCAGATCCCGGATGATTTCCACCCGTTCAACCGTGTCGATATCAGAGTGAAGATAGCGCACCCGTTCGCCATGCTCTTCCAGATACTCAGTCAAATCCTCCGCCATGCGTTTGGTCAGTGTGGTGACCAGCACCCGCTCATTAATGGCGGCGCGTTTATGGATTTCCGACAACAGGTCATCCACCTGCGTCGTTACTGGTCGGATTTCAATTTCCGGATCCAACAAACCAGTAGGACGCACGACTTGATCGATCACCTCACCACCGGATTTTTCCAGCTCGTACTTACCTGGCGTCGCCGAAACGTAGATGGTTTGCGGCGCCAGCGACTCAAACTCCTCAAACCGCATCGGCCGGTTATCCAACGCCGACGGCAGACGAAAACCGTACTCCACCAGTGTCTCTTTACGCGCCCGATCGCCACGGTACATTCCCCCCAGTTGCGGAATGGTCACGTGTGATTCGTCAATGACCAACAAACCATCGGCTGGCAGATAGTCAAATAAGGTAGGAGGCGGCTCGCCCGGACCGCGACCAGAGAGGAAGCGTGAGTAGTTTTCAATCCCTGAGCAATAACCCAGTTCATTCATCATCTCCAGATCAAATTGGGTTCGCTGGCTCAGACGTTGCTCTTCTACCAATTTATTGTTTTCCAGCAACACCTTACGACGGTCAACCAGCTCAACCTTTATATCTTCCATCGCTTGCAGAATACGTTCGCGCGGCGTCACATAATGTGTCTTGGGATAAATGGTGTAGCGTGGCACATTTTGCATGATCTGCCCGGTGAGTGAATCAAACAGCGACAACCGCTCCACTTCTTCATCAAATAGTTCGATGCGCAGCGCAACTTCATCCGATTCAGCCGGGAAAATATCGATAACATCGCCCCGGACACGAAACGTGCCGCGCTGAAAAACCTGATCATTACGGGCGTACTGCAATTCGGACAACCGACGCAAAATGGCTCGCTGGTCAATCAACATACCTTGAGTCAGATGTAGCATCATCTTCAGATAAAGATCTGGATCACCCAGACCATAAATCGCTGATACCGATGCCACCACGACAACATCGCGCCGTTCCAGCAACGCTTTGGTAGCGGATAGCCGCATCTGTTCAATATGTTCGTTGACCGAAGCGTCTTTCTCAATGAAGGTATCCGAACTCGGGACATAGGCTTCGGGTTGATAGTAATCATAATAAGAAACGAAATATTCCACGGCGTTGTCCGGGAAAAACGATTTCATTTCACTATAAAGCTGGGCCGCCAACGTCTTGTTCGGCGCCAGCACCATCGTCGGGCGGTTGAGATCCGCAACCACGTTGGCAATAGTGAACGTCTTACCGGACCCCGTTACCCCCAACAAGGTCTGATGCGCCAACCCATCCTCCAGCCCTTCCTCCAACCGGTGAATAGCCTCAGGTTGATCGCCTGCGGGTTGAAAATCCGAATACAGTTTAAATACTTTGCTCATAGCCGGGGATACCTGATGAAAAAACGACAAAACCAGGACGACGATAACAGACACTCTGCATTATGAAAATCCGCCATCGATGTTACCACTCACATAATACTGAATATATACCCAGTACAGGAAGACGACAACCGAGTGAATCTCCCGCGGCTTGTGGTGGCCTTGTGCTGACCATGGTTGCTGTTTTGTCTGCACCCGACACTATTTTCTATTTTCCCCTCTGCTTTTGCCTGATGACACCAGCGATATAAAGTCACTTTCAATATCCCCATTCATTTGCGCAACTGAGGTAACATTCACGTTATACGTGGCAACATTTTGGTCAATGCGGCGGGACTTTTCGTTCCGATGAAATACATTTCATATCGTGTCCCCATCACTATATTAACGTTCTTGATAAGGGTAAAATGTATTCTGACTCTTATGACAGTAACCATCAAAATACATAAAGAAGTGATCGTGCCTATATTGAGAATCATCATTACAACATATTTGAGTTATAACAGGTATATTGATAAATAAATTCCCCGATAACATATCAGGGAATATCAGAGTTCATCATTAAAATAAACAACGCCAGAAAATATTATTTTGGGGTCGCTAAAATCACATTAGATGCTTTAATTAAAGCAATCACTTCGCTTCCTTTCGCAATTGCCATTTCATCTATGCTTTCATTAGTGATATTAGATGTCAGTTTTAATCCATTAACAGTTTCGATATGCACTGTAGAATTCACCGCACCTTTAATAACATGTTTCACTGTCCCTGCAAACTGATTACGCGCTGAAAAATTCAACCCACAATCCACCGATGCCAAGATAACCCAAGGCGCTTTGATCAAAGCGATCGCCGTTTTACCCGGAGCTAAGCCCAAAGAGTCACAACTCGCCTTGGTAATCACGGTTGCCAGTTGCTCTCCGCCATCCAGCGTCAGTATAACCTCATTATTAATCGCCCCAGGAATAACACCTGAAACAATACCTGTTAATTGATTTCTTGCAGAAACTGACATAGTTACTCCTTTTCATTTGTCTATTAAATGACACATGTCTAGCTCAATCCATATGGCGGTGACTACAACACCCAATAGCCCACACTTTATAGTGTAATACCTCACTATGACGCACAACACAATGCTTCCAACACAACTCAATAAAATAGTGGCTGGAACACCTATAATAAAGCATTCATCAACCCGGCAGAACGCGGAGATCACGATGGCTTATCGCCGTATTGATAATATACGGCTTTCTCACCATCGAAGATTCAATACTCACAGGATTTTCTTATGTGACGCACTATATAGAAGAAATACTCAAACCACTGATCCCGGAAACTGTCTATGCTTATCTTCTGCATCTATCACCCTATTATCCTCACTGATGAATGGTCTAATCATCTCGCACTCTCGCACTGAGCCCAGTGCATACCTATGCATCACGCACGATAGCGCTGTGTTGTAAAAACGCTTAGAGCCTTTAGTACGCTTTATATCCACTATTTAAAGAACAATCCACTGAATATTCTTGTTGCGCCATACGACTGTAAACGCGAATTACGTGTCCTCACTACAACCAACAGACATCATTATTTTGTTCGCTTAGTAACAAACAAACTTCCGATCCTGATTCCTTTCACTAGTGTTGTACACCAGCATCATTTCCAATCACAGTTGTATAAGTAGGTTATATGAGTACAAAATACTTTGCTCTATTGACAAATGTCGGCGCGGCGAAACTGGCGAAAGCCACCGTACTGGGTAGTCGTCTTGCCAGCTCTCAGATGGCTGTTGGTGACGGTGGTGACACCTTATCCGAGACAGCGCAGATCAAACTGATTAATGAATAACGAAGGGCATCTCTAAAAAACACTACCGTATCGACGGTAATTTTTGACAAACTTACTCCATCGCAAGAAGCCCACATTTAGTTGGCTTCTTGTTGCTCTGACTCTGTGTAGACAAAATATAGTCATTTTTGCTGCCACTTGGCATTTTACAGGCACAAAAAAACCGCTTCATGAGCGGCTATAATTTTTGTAGTAACTTGAATTTAAAGCTATTTTTGTAATGGTGCCCAGGGCGGGACTTGAACCCGCACAGCGCGTACGCCGAGGGATTTTAAATCCCTTGTGTCTACCGATTCCACCACCTGGGCCGAAAATTTGGAGGCGCGTCCCGGAGTCGAACCGAGGTAGGCGGATTTGCAATCCGCTGCATGGCCACTCTGCCAACGCGCCTTACCTTAAAATATTTGCAGCTACTATAGGATAAAATTGGAGCGGGAAACGAGACTCGAACTCGCGACCCCGACCTTGGCAAGGTCGTGCTCTACCAACTGAGCTATTCCCGCAACGAACAGAATACTTTGTTTATCAAAACGTTCCAATAAACAGCGCCGCTGTCGATGCGGTGCATTCTACTTACCTGACGCAGTGAGTCAATAAAATTATCAACCAACTCTATCTGTTTGCTGTTTTTTAAGGCGTCCCGATCAATGTTCAAACAAATCGTGACGTGCAGCGTTCAAATACTGAAACATTGACCAGAAAGTAAGCACTGCCGCAATGTATAGCGCAATCACACCGATACCTTCAACAATGCGCTCAGGACGCCATAGCAATCCAAGTAACGCGATCATCTGCGCCATAGTCTTGACTTTGCCGATCCAGGAAACAGCCACACTGCTTCGTTTACCAATCTCAGCCATCCATTCACGTAATGCAGAGATAATTATCTCACGCGCGATCATGGTAGCAGCCGGTAACGTAATCCACCATGAATGGTAATGTTCGGCAACCAGTACCAGTGCGACTGCAACCATCACCTTATCGGCTACGGGATCTAAAAAAGCACCGAACCGGGTAGTTTGTTTCCAACGTCGGGCGAGAAAGCCATCAAACCAATCAGTAACGGCTGCACACACAAAAATAATGGCACAAACCATGGGTGCCCAGGCGAATGGAAGATAAAACGCCAGCACAAAGAAAGGAATCAAAGCAATACGAAACAGGGTAAGCCACGTAGGTATATTAAATTGCATAGCGCTTAAGTCACTGTTGGCTGGAGTGATATTGTGAGTATGTTGCTACATTGTCCCTAGTGTTTCAATGCATAGAAGATTTTTTCTGCCAATGCATGTGAAATTCCCGGCACATTAGCAATCTCCTCAATACTGGCATTCATTAAAGGTTGCAGTCCTCCCATGTACTTCAGGAGCATCTGGCGACGTTTCGGGCCAACACCTTCAATAGTTTCAAGCGTGCTGGTGCTTTTCACTTTTGCCCTTTTCTTACGATGTCCACTAATGGCGTGATCATGCGAGTCATCACGAATATGTTGGATAACGTGCAAAGCGGGCGAGTCTGACGGTAAGGCAATACCATCACCTGTCGCTTCAAAGAACAACGTTTCCAGCCCGGCCTTACGATCACTGCCTTTCGCAACCCCTAACAGTAACGGCTTACTTTTGTCCCAAGGAACCTCTAAAGAGTCAAAAACGGCTTTCGCCTGCCCTAACTGACCTTTTCCGCCATCAATAATGATGACATCCGGAATCTTACTCTCATCCCACGCCTTGTCGTAGCGACGCCTCAGTACCTGAGTCATCGCCGCATAATCATCTCCCGGTGTAATTCCGGTAATATTATAGCGGCGATATTCTGAACGTAGTGGACCATTGGCATCAAAAACCACACATGATGCTACCGTTTGTTCCCCCATCGTATGGCTAATGTCAAAACACTCCATCCGTTGGATTTTTGGCAGCTTGAGTACATTGGCTAGTGCGGTCAATCGCTGATGGATAGTCGACTGCTGAGAAAGTCTGGTTACCAGTGCAGTTCTTGCATTTGTGCGCGCCAGCTTGAGATAGCGGGCTCTGTCACCACGGGGTTTGCTCTGAATTTGTACTTTACGTCCGGCAATATCCGTCAAAGATTCCGTGAGAAGCTGTTGATCGGGAAGTGTGAAATCCAGCAATATTTCCGTCGGTAAAGTCCGGGATAAACTACCTTGCAAATAAAACTGCCCGACAAATGTCTGCACCACCTCTCCCAGCTCGGTTCCTCCAGGGACTCTCGGAAAATAACTACGGCTTCCCAATACCTTCCCCTGACGGATAAAAAGCACATGAACACATGCCATACCCGTATCAAAAGCAACACCAATTACATCCAGATCGTCGCCATCACCGGAGACAAACTGTTTTTCCGTTACCCGACGTACTGCTTGAATTTGATCACGAATACGAGCTGCCTCTTCAAACTTCAAACTCCGGCTTGCCAATTCCATGCGTTCAATTAACTTGGTCAATACCTGTTGATCTTTGCCAGACAAAAACAGGCGAACATATTCAACTTGCTGCAGATATTCTGCCTCACTTACCAGCCCGGCCACACACGGCCCAAGACAACGACCAATCTGATATTGTAGACAAGGACGGGAACGATTGCGGTACACGCTGTTTTCACACTGACGGACTGGAAACAACTTTTGCAATAGCATTAAAGTTTCACGTACAGCGTTTCCATTAGGAAACGGTCCGAAATACTCTCCTTTGGCATGCTTAGCACCACGATGCACCGACAGACGTGGATGAATATCTGCGCTCAAAAAAATCATCGGATAGGATTTATCATCCCGCAGCAGCACGTTATAACGCGGTTGATATAGCTTGATGTAATTATGTTCCAGCAGTAAAGCTTCAGTTTCAGTGTGAGTGATCGTGACATCGATCTGATAAATACTTCGAACCAAAGCCTCGGTTTTACGACTGGGAACATGACTGCGGAAATAACTGGAAAGACGTTTTTTTAAATCTTTTGCCTTGCCGACATAGATCACCGTATTACTGGCATCATACATACGATAAACCCCAGGTCGACTGGTTACCGTCTTCAGGAACGCCAGGGAATCAAAACATTCACTCACTGCTAATCAATGTCTCCGCATTAAACAGGCCGTGTCGAATTGCCAGATGGGTCAGCTCTACATCACCATTAATGTTCAGCTTGTTGAACATTCGATAACGATAGCTATTCACGGTTTTAGGGCTCAGATTAAGTTGATCGGAAATCTCCGTCACTTTCTGCCCTTTGGTGATCATCAGCATAATTTGCAATTCTCGTTCAGACAGGCGTTCCAGCGGCGTTTCGGTCTGTGGCTCTAACTGACTCAACGCCATCTGTTGTGCAATATCGGAAGCAATATAACGTTTACCAGCATGAACGGACCGAATCGCATAGATAACCTCCTGAGGTGTGGCACCTTTACTTAAGTAGCCTGCCGCACCAGCCTGCATAACTTTAGCAGGCAAAGGGTTCTCTGTGTATATAGTCAGCATTATAACCTTTATTTCGGGAGAAAATCGTACGATTTTGCGTGTGGCTTCAAGGCCGCCGATCCCAGGCATATTCATATCCATTAAGACGACATCAACACGATTACTGCGGCACCATCTTACAGCATCTTCGCCACATTGAGCCTCACCAACGACCTTAAGGCCTTTGATATCGTCGAGAATGCGCTGTATCCCTGCCCGCACCAGTTCATGGTCATCAACAAGAAAAACGCTAATCAAAGAACAATTCTCCAAAAAAGAGAGTAACACTTACAGACGAAATGTTGCAGGTGATACTACGTGGTTTAAAAAAACAATGAATACACTTTTTAATTAAAAATGTACTTTATTTACCATGCGGTAATATGTTCTAAGCTCTAGTTAAGGATACCAATAGAGTACTAGAAATAGAACTCTCCTCCGTCACAGCATCAACATTTCAAACCTGGCTTTTAGAGAATGGGTGTCATACACTGACAAAACCCAATAAAAAATCAAAAAATACTTTATAAATCAATATGATAACGTCAATTTTTTTATAATAAAAATACGCGGATTTACTCTCTATAAGTCGATTATAACAATCACTTAGCTTTACTGCGACTATTTTCTATAGCTAACATCTTTATATCCATACAGAATTTACTATGTTTGTTATCAAATGCATTTAAAGCTCAGCAGCCATATAATCAAGGACAGACAAATATAACCCAAGAAGCTCATAACGTGCGAAAAATATACATTTTTACTATTGGGAATTTATTCTGAATAGAAAGAACCCGGATTCCATATGTTATACTTGACCCTAATTCCATAATCTGACAGGTAATGATGTCCTGAAACTTATCAGATCTTAGTGCCTGCTATCTTTTTTAAGAAAAAATATGGACGATAGTGATTTCACTACAATAGCTTCAGGAGAGGCTTCAGCATACCAAGCCGCTTGTTTAAAAACGCTATTGACACTAATTTTAAAAACAATTAGTCAGCTTGATATAGGTAAAGTAATCATAAAAATAGAGAAATATGCCACTAAAACAAAATATTCGACTTAGCAAGAAATATTTAGAAACAAAATAAAACAAATAAAGATAACCCGTTATAGATAACAGTATAATTTTTGATAAAAAATCATAGCCCCTTTATAGGGATAGATCACTTTTTATTTTAATCATCATATTAATGCATTCGTTTATTATCTATTTTTTATTCTACACCCAATAGGTCTCGAGGCGCAGAAAGAGGGTAAGCAAAAGGATCCCGGTAGGTAATTTGAGTGGCTGAGCGCCAGCAACTTGCAATATGACGGATATAAACTATATTTTTCAATTCAGTTTATAATACTATCAATCGAGACTATTTCGCGCAAAATAATTAATTAATGAAAATACATTAATTAACATTTCCTTTTTATGGAGAATTTAACCAGTCAACGCGAATGGATATCTATATGTAGATAAAAAACAATAGAATGAAAAGAAATGACACAAGGTAAGTGTTGGTGGGTCGTATAGGGTTCGAACCTATGACCAATTGATTAAGAGTCAACTGCTCTACCAACTGAGCTAACGACCCAACGGGAACGCATTATTCTCTGATTAACGTCATCTGTCAAATGGTTCGTATTATTTTTTTAACTCACTGAGAGAGATAACTGTGTTTAAACAACACTCTCGCTGCCAAGTTTGGGTTTTCATACTATATCTTGTACTGTAGTGAGCTTATTTGTTACTTACCGTCTAATTGACTATAAAATAGGCAGACCCGCATCGAACATTATTTCACCATATAAAATTGTGCTCACCCCTTATAAAGTAAGTACAGCAGTGACACTATAATATTACTACTGGTTTAGAATGAAATATTACAGAGAGCCATTCAAGAGCATCTAACAACATCACAGACACGAGACAGGAAAAACAATTAAATGGTAGATCAATCAAAAGAGGTTGAAGCTAGCGATCTCACAGAAACCGACCATGACGGCTTACAAAGGAATCTAACTAACCGACATATTCAGCTAATTGCTATTGGTGGTGCTATCGGTACCGGACTATTTATGGGTTCAGGTAAAACCATCAGCCTGGCAGGACCATCAATCATTTTCGTTTATATGATTATTGGTTTTATGTTGTTTTTTGTCATGCGAGCAATGGGTGAGCTATTGCTCTCAAACCTGGACTATAAATCATTCAGTGATTTTGCAGCCGACTTGCTCGGCCCCTGGGCAGGTTTTTTTACCGGCTGGACTTACTGGTTCTGTTGGATAGTTACCGGTATTGCAGATGTTGTTGCCATTAGTGCCTATACACAGTTCTGGTTTCCCGACGTTTCCCAGTGGATTTCCTCTTTGCTATGCATACTGTTGCTTCTGACGTTAAATCTGGCGACTGTTAAGCTGTTTGGTGAAATGGAGTTCTGGTTTGCGATGATAAAGATCATTGCTATCACCGCGCTAATCATTATAGGTGTCGTACTCGTTGCCATGCACTTTCCCTCTCCATCCGGCACCACCGCTTCTTTTACCAACTTGTGGAACGATGGTGGGATGTTCCCCAAAGGGATTACTGGATTCTTTGCCGGCTTCCAGATAGCAGTATTTGCTTTTGTAGGCATTGAATTGGTAGGTACAACGGCCGCTGAAACAAAAAACCCTCATGTTGTATTACCGCGTGCTATCAATGCCATACCGATTCGCATCATTATGTTCTACGTGTTCGCTCTGCTCATGATTATGTCAGTCACGCCCTGGAGTCATATTGCAGCAGATCGCAGCCCGTTTGTTGAAATGTTTGTATTGGTTGGATTACCAGCAGCTGCCAGCATAATCAATTTTGTGGTTTTAACCTCTGCTGCCTCATCTGCCAACAGTGGAATATTTTCCACTAGTCGCATGCTATTCGGATTGGCCAGACAAGGCGATGCGCCACAACGTTTCGGTGTTCTGTCAAAGCACGCAGTTCCTTCTACTGGACTTCTGTTTTCCTGTACCTGTCTGCTATCAGGTGTCATTCTTATCTATCTGATCCCTAATGTAATGACTGTATTTACCCTGGTTACCACGGTATCAGCAATTTTGTTCATGTTTATCTGGAGCATTATTCTATTTTCGTACCTGGCTTATCGGAAACACCGACCTCAGTTACATGAAAGTTCGCAATACAAAATGCCATTAGGTAAATTCATGTGTTGGGTATGCATCACCTTCTTCGCCTTTGTACTATTCCTGCTGATGCTACAGCCGGATACCCGGCAAGCACTGCTTGTCACACCAATATGGTTTATTGTGCTGGCTATTGCATATCTCTTCATCTATAAGAAAAAACAGACGATTTAATCGTTCTGGCAGGATATATGTGCTGAAGGAAATCAAAGAAACACCAGAAAGGTTGGATTAACGCGGTCAGCTATATCAGATAACTGACCGCGTTAAGGTCAGGCATTTACCGTTTGCCGAACACCATTAACCGCACTCTTTGCCTGCTCACATTGATTTAAAATAGTTTGCGCATGTGAATATAGAATCTTTCCTGCCTCAGTCGGCGTCACTCCACGACGACTACGCACCAGCAACTGTTTTTCAAGCTCACCTTCCAGCGTAGCAACTTGTTGACTCAGCGCTGGTTGCGCGATATGCAACATTTCAGCAGCCTGCGTCAAGCTACCGATATCAACGATTTTTACAAAATATTTGAGTCGTCTAAGATTCATGTGTACCTCCTGAATAGTCACCTTCTACAGGTAGCAAAAACCGCGCCATATTCCTTTTAGTCATGAATAAAAAACATGGGATGAGCTTAAGAGGTTGTAAAAATAAGTAAAAGTAATGGTCCATTAAATTTAAGGTTATGAATTCACTATGGTCTTTCCAATAGAGCCACCCCCTTGAACGCACCATTACGGTGCGCCATTTGCAATCTGCAAGTGCACCAGTTTGCTGGTGCACCGATTAGTCAGGCCAAAGTAAGGGATGTTATAACAATAGTTTCAATGAGTTGATTAGAAGTGCATCAAACGATTCCAGAAGAAGGTTCCATCCTTTGACAAGGCCAACTACTGCCGCTATCATCCCTCGCACTCAACGATTCCTCTGTAGTTCAGTCGGTAGAACGGCGGACTGTTAATCCGTATGTCACTGGTTCGAGTCCAGTCAGAGGAGCCATATTCTTGTTCTCATGCATTCTTGCGAATCCCTATATGATGTAGATTCAACAGATTAGCGTGAAAACTCTTCCCGATGCATGTTCAATTTTCCCTCTGCATCGGGAGAATTTGGTGGTCAGATTTGGGGTCTTTCCGGTTCGATAATGGAGTGACCCGCATATGTCTCTTAACGACACTAAAATCCGCAACTTAAAACCACCTGTTACCCCCATAAAACTATCCGATTCACACGGTCTGTATCTTCACGTTAAACCTACTGGTTCACGTCTCTGGTATTTCAGATATTATTTTTGTGGCAAAGAAACCCGCATAGCGTTGGGCGCTTATCCATTAATCAGTCTGTCAGAAGCACGCCAGAAACGCGATGAACTCCGCAAACTGCTGGCACAGAATATCAACCCGGCGCAGCAACGTGCCGCAGAAAAGGCAGCTCGTTCTCCAGCAAAGAGTTTCAAGACTGTGGCATTGAGCTGGCATAAAAGTAACAGAACATGGTCAGAGAACCATGCCGCCCGTCTGCTCACCAGCATGAATAACCATATCTTCCCGATAATTGGACGCCTGCCAGTCACAGAACTGAAAACTCGACACTTCATCGATCTGCTGAAAGGGATTGAGAAAAAAGGTCTGCTGGAAGTGGCGTCCCGTACCCGACAGCACCTGTACAACATCATGCGTCATGCCGTGCATCAGGAGCTGATTGAAAATAATCCGGCGGCCAATCTGGGCGGTATTATCGCCCCTCCGGTTAAACGCCACTACCCTGCCCTTCCCTTGGAACAACTACCAGAACTGTTAACCCGTATTAAGGACTACAAGCAAGGACGAGAATTAACCCGCCTGGCAGTATCACTCACCCTGCACCTGTTCATCCGTTCCAGTGAACTGCGTTTCGCCCGTTGGTCTGAGATCGATTTCAAAAATAGAATCTGGACCATTCCTGCCACTCGCGAGTCCATCCCCGGTGTCCGCTACTCCGGGCGTGGTGCAAAAATGCGCACTCCACATATCGTTCCACTCTCCCGTCAGTCCATTGCTATTCTGAAACAGATACGGGAAATATCCGGGCATCAGGTGTTGGTATTCCCCGGCGATCACAATCCTTATAAACCGATGTGTGAAAACACGGTCAACAAGGCGCTACGCCTGATGGGCTATGACACAAAAGATGAAATCTGCGGTCACGGGTTTCGGGCAATGGCCTGTAGTGCCCTGATGGAGTCTGGCCTATGGGCACAGGATGCGGTTGAACGGCAGATGAGTCACCAGGAGCGTAACAGCGTTCGAGCGGCTTACATCCATAAAGCAGAATATCTCGATGCCCGTAAAGCAATGATGCAATGGTGGTCGGATTATCTGGATACCAACCGGGAAGAATATGTTGCGCCATACATTTATGCGCAACAACATAAAACGGCTGGAGCAGCCTGATCGATAAAACTCTTAAGAGCAGATCCTGATAAAAAGGATCTGCTTTTTAGTGTGCGAGCCCCTCAAAGCATCATAAAAAACAATAAATATCATTATATTAGTAATTAAGGATGAATAAATGAGGGTCTATTGCGGGGTAATCAACAATGTAGAATTAGGGTTACTTTTCTTATAACGATGGTACTGCAAGATTAGCGTTGCCAGATCCTCATCGACAGCATAGAAATATGCTTCCGGCACATCCAGCACCGCCGCAAATCGGCAAACCAGACCAAAATCCGGCGAACTGACTTCCCTTTCATATTGGCTTACACGGGAACTCGCCGTTTCTTCATCCAGCCCAGCGAGACAACCTAGCTCGACCTGTTTTAATCCTGCATTCACTCGAGCCAATCTTAATCGTTTACCAATCACGGCATTACCTGCTTCGCAGATTAACATAAGCCGATTATCGCCGTTCCCCCCATGCCGCTCTTGAAGTGGTTCTTTACTAAGTAAATTTAAAATTTATTTTTGGCTATTTTTAGATCAAAAATGAAGATTTAATTTATTGAAAGTAGGAATAATTAAATTTAGAAGGGTAAACGCACAGGAATTGAATACCATGACGCATTAGGACATCAACCTTACTGAGGTGTGATGATAAGCGTGGAGTTAGGGTTGGCTTTTTTGAAACGGTGATATTGTAAGATCAAGGTAGCCAGATCGTCATCAACAGCATAGAAATACGCTTCAGGAACATCCAGCACTGTAGCGAACCGAGAAACCAGACCAAAATCTGGCGCACTGACTTCTCTTTCATATTGGCTCACACGAGAGCTTGCCGTTTCCTCATCCAGACCAGCAAGGCAACCGAGCTCTGCCTGCTTTAATCTCTTGTTCACTCGGGCTAGTCTTAATCGCTTACCAATCACAGTGTTATCCACGGTACTGATCAACATAGGTTAATTATCTCTTCTCTCAACAAATTCTTCTTAAAGCATTTCTTTCCTAAATAAATTTTATCTTTATTTTTGGTTGTTTTTTAATCCATAATAAAGATATAGTTTACTGGAAGAAGTAAAGTTTCAATTCAAGAGGAGGACGTATGAACATTGAACAACAGGAACAACGAATGGACTGGCATCCTGCCGACATCATTGCAGCCCTTCGCAAACGTAACACCACGCTGGCCGCCGTCTCTCGCGCGGCTGGTCTCAGCTCATCAACACTCGCCAATGCGCTAATTCGCCCATGGCCGAAAGGCGAACGACTTATCGCTGACGCACTGGGCATACAGGCAAGTGAAATCTGGCCGAATCGTTATTTCGACTCACAAGGGCGGCGTATCCCGAGAGAAATTCGTCATAAAAATAATTAGATAATTAATTTTATGTACCAACACACAGGGAAAAACGAATTCTGATTTCCAATAAATTCAACGGCACAGCATCATCAATTGGTTCGTGAGCCGTATCGAACCAATTGATATGCACTGACTCATGGCCTTGGGATATTGGGCATCATTAATATCAGTAGTCGTGTAGAATAAATCTTACATATGGTGATATTAATTGTCTGGTGCTCAACGCCACCACGTTGAATTCTATTAGATAGGAATACTCTCAGAAATGATTACGAACAGCCTTTTTCTTATATTATAAAAAGTGCAATTGTAGTCCCTCCGGTTTTTAGTACCACCGCCAATGAGGATCTCCGGCCAGTTTTTGCCTCGCATAGATAACGGGTGGCATATCACCCAGTGAGCTATGCGGACGTTCTTCGTTATATTCTGCGCGCCAGTCTTCTGTTAGCACACGGACTTCTGACAGTGTTCTGAACAGATACATATCGAGTATTTCTGTTCGTAGCGTTTTGTTAAATCGCTCAATAAATCCGTTCTGCATTGGCCTGCCTGGCTGAATAAAATCGAGTATCACGCCGTGCAACTCTGCCCATTCAGCTAAAGCAGCGGCTGTAAGTTCTGGCCCGTTATCGCTGCGTATAAATGCCGGATAGCCTCTTTCAGCACTTAACCGCTCCAGGATGCGTACAACGCGATGAGCTGGTATATTCAAATCAACCTCGATTGCCAGCGCTTCCCGATTAAAATCATCGACGACGTTAAATAACCTGAATCGCCGCCCGTCGATCAAGGCATCACTCATAAAATCAACTGACCAACAGTGGTTCATTTTATGCGGAATAACCAACGGCTGTGGATGCCTGTTAGGTAAGCGTTTTTTTCCTTTACACCGAAGGTTCAGTTTTAATAATCGGTAGATCCGGTAAACCCGTTTTGCATTCCACGATAATCCTGCTTGACGTAACTTATTGAACATAAGGCCAAAACCATAGGCCGGATGCTGATGTGCAAGTTTTTGTAATGCCTCGACCACGGGCAGATCCCGCGCCGTGTTCGGGCAATAATGCAACAGGCTTCGACTAATACCGATAATCCGGCACCCGCGTCGTTCGCTGGCCTGATGTTCCGTCATGACGTAACGCACCAGCTCACGCTTCTCAGGCACCGTTAAAGTTTTTTTGATACAACATCCTTAAGAATTTCATGATCTAAACTAAGGGATGCGTACATTTGCTTTAACCGGCGATTTTCCTCTTCCAGCTCTTTCATTCGTTTGATATCAGAGGATTCCATGCCACCATATTTGGCTTTCCAATTGTAATAGCTGGCTTCCGACACACCGTTTTCTCGGCACACATCCTTCACATGCCGACCACCTTCAACCTCTTTCAGAACACGTAGGATCTGAGTTTCAGTGAAACGCGCTTTCTTCATGATGAGCCTCCGTTGGTTGTATTTTAACCAGAGAACTCCATTGTGCGGTAAGACTAAATTCAGGAGGGACTACAGTGGGATTTTCTCGATATAGAGCATCCCGAACCTGTTTGCCAAAGTCCTTGCCTAGGTTGTTTTTAAGGTACTTTCCAAGGATCAGAGATGACGCACCATGGCGCTTGTTGAACTCCTCTGCTGCATCGGAGCCCAATTTCAGCGAATGATCTTTTGAAAGGCGTTCGATTATAGAGCTGAGGAGGCTCAAAAGAAGCTCATTCCAGACCGGTATTCCCGCTTTGACCGAAGTGCCTGCACCACAAACGAGTGTTAAGCGGCCAGATTTCAAAGCTGCTCCTAAGCTAGCAATCTGCGAAGTGTGAGTTTCATTACGTTTCTCAGGCGGCAGACGTGGGCGGGCAATATCTTTGCGCTTTATAACCTCTAAAGAATGTATAAGCGAACTTAGACCAGCCTCTAGATCTTTATTTAGATCAATGTAGAGATATTTTAATAGGTAGCTCGGAACAGAACTGGAGTCTATAAGGACTGGAATGACTCTTGATGCATGTTTTGATATCTCGCTCAAGGCAAGTAATGAAAATTCCTGCTGAACCCATTTGGAGCTAAGAGAATTGGCACTGACAACTACCAATACGAGAGCGTTCAGAATTCTGTGTCACGTTAAAAACTCTATAGCGTTATCACACTATTCAGTCGTCCTTCAAAATAAATGGCTAACTGCGACAATGTCAAATTCCAGTTCTGGATCGGCATTGTCCATTTCTCCCGTGCATTCATCAGTCCCAGATAAAGCAGTTTCAACAGGCTGTTTTCATTCGGAAAAGCGCCTTTGGTTTTGGTCAGTTTCCTGAACTGACGGTGCACCGATTCTATCGCGTTGGTTGTGTAGATCACTTTGCGTATGTTAGCCGGGTAGCGGAAGTACGCTGACAGGTTTTCCCACTTGCGCCGCCATGACTGGAGCACCACCGGATATTGCTGACCCCATTTGGCCTCCAGCTCATCCAGTGCCGTTTCTGCGGCTTCTTTTGACACCGCACGATACACCGGCTTCAGGTCGGCCATGAAGGCTTTATGGTGCTTTGAGGCCACGTATTTAATCGAGTTGCGTATCTGGTGAATAACGCACAACTGCACCTCTGTCTGCGGATAAATGCTGTTTATCGCCTCCGGGAACCCAGTCAGTCCGTCCACGCAGGCTATCAGGATGTCTTCAACGCCACGGTTTTGCAGATCGCTTAATACAGATAGCCAGAAGTTTGCCCCTTCGCTTTCCGACAGATACAGACCCAGAACTTCTTTTTTGCCTTCCAGATTCAGCGCCAGCACAGTGTAAACGGCTTTGCTCTGGTAACGGCCATCCTCGCGGATTTTATAGTGAATGGCGTCCAGCCAGACGAAAGGATAAACTTTCTCCAGCGGGCGCTGTTGCCACTGTTTTAACTCAGGAATGACTTTATCGGTGACGGCACTGATGGTGGCGGTAGACACGCTGAATGCGTATAAATCTTCAATCTCCCGGCTGATATCCTGGTAACTCATCCCCAGCGCAAACAGACGAATGATTTTGCGCTCGATCTCATCGGACAGTGTGGTCTGATGCTTTTTCACCAGTTGAGGCTCAAAAGTGCCATTACGATCGCGCGGAGTCGTCAGTTCGAAGCTGCCGGTCGGGGCTTTAATGGTTTTTTTACCAGAGCCGTTTTTACGGTTGGCTTCCACATCTGAAGCCAAATGGGAGTCAAGTTCCGCAGACAGGGCTGCTTCAGTTAACTGTTTGATTAACGGGGTTAAGATGCCATCTTTGCCGGTCAGGGACTGACCGGACTGTAGCGCTTTCAGGGCTTTGTCAAAATCAAAGGGCTGGGACATTTGTCATTCCTTTTTGATGATATATTACTGGAATGACACGGAATTTCTAACACTCCCCAAAGCTGCCCACGGCTACGACCAAGGGCAGCTTTGAGAGCGGACCTTGCTCATACGGTTTATAGGCAGTTCAGAGTTATCTAAAATACTCTTGAGCTGCCCTGTTAAATCCGTACGCTTTACCAAGAGCCATAGATAATTTAAGTTTAGAGTTCAATGGACATATCCATGCAGCGTAAGTCTGTCTGGGCAAGTCTTGATGGACAGATACTTTCCTTGATAAACATAAAACCATGCTTTTCATAAAATGTTTTCGCATTTGGCGTTGAGGACAAAGTCAATTGTTTCAACCCTCTTTTAAGAGCCTCACCTTTAATCGTTTCAATAATCATGCTGGCCAAACCTTTACCAAAATAATCTGGTAATGTAAAAATAGCCTCGACGCTTCCAGATGAAAGATCCAAATATCCCGTTGCAACTAGCCCTGTATCCGCTATATCAACAACAAAGAAAGGATTTTCCGTTATTACCTTTCTGTAATTTTCAGGCATAGTTTCAGGCGTCCAGGCTTCGAGCACAATAGCGCTATAACTGGACTTACATCCCTCCCGGATGGAAAGATTTCTGATATTCCAACATTTCTCTGCTTCCTCAGGTACAGCAAGTCTGATCTTCATTTTTTCTTCCGTTTTGTCTCTATCAACTATGTTGATTTATCATAAAATGGCTTTGTCTCAACATCCGTCATCACCCAAAAAGCAATGTCCGCTTCACGCCCTGAGACATTCGACAAGCTTTTTATGGCCTAAGTAAAGACGAGTGTCGCTCTTCCAATGCCAGCAAATATTTCGCTTCGTCGTAGCGGGTTCTAGTCTTCCAGCAGCGGTAAATGATCCTTATCCATTTAAACGCCAGAGCCCGGATAGCTGAGTGATGCGATTTCCCTTTTTCTCGCTGGCTCTGGTAATAAAGTCTGGCCCAGTATGATGAGTTAACCGTCTTCGCAGCCCATTCAACAAAGGTCTGCCTGACAAACTTAGCACATTGCCATCGCCAGTGAACCCAGGATTTCTGGCCACTTCGTTCTGTCACCGGTGCAATACCTGCGTAGTTTTGAATTTCTTCAGCGCTGTTAAACCGGTCACGGTTATCACCAAGTGCAGCAAGCATCCGTGGGCCCATACACGGCCCCATGCCCGGAAGTGATTTGAACAGCCCCCGCATCTGGCAATGTGTCAAACAGCGTTTCGATTCGCTCATCATAGGTTTTGATGATTTCACTCACGACTTTAATTTGTGTCGCCAGTGCTGTTGCCATCAAAGCATTAGCCTCTATAACACTCGGGTCTGTAGTCAATGGGATCGCGTTATCAATACTCGCAACACGTTGCTCGGTAAGGACCATTGCACGGCCACCTTTGGCATTCAGAAAGTTGCGGATCGTGTCGCGCCTGGCACGTTTCAGTTGTTGCAGACTGGGCCACCGTGTAATTAGTTCACACAACAGTAAACTCCCCCCGGTGTGAGAACCACTCCAGGGGCTGAGGATAATATTGTTTAAGTGTGTTGATTATCCGATTCACAAAGCGGCGTTTATCTTCAACCAGCTGACGACGTTGCTCAACTAACTGTTGAAGCAACCGGATATCCGCATTGTCGGGTTCAATGGCTTTTATCTTTTTGGGATAGCGTAGCATTAGTTCTAACGCTAACTCAGCATCTTGCGGATCATCCTTCGCGCCGCCGGGCCAGAAGGTCTACCGATAGTGGTCAGTGATAACGCGTGTACTGGATAAACGGTTATAAAGGGATATTTCTGAAGAGCGTACACCACCGGACCTTTATTCAACTCAACAGAGACCGCGATCTTGCCTTTCACCTGCTTGTGTAGGACTTTCAGCCAGGTATCAAGCGGTTCGGTGTATGTTCAATCACATGGAATACGCGT
Organism: Prodigiosinella aquatilis; assembly: GCA_030388725.1. Classification (NCBI taxonomy): domain Bacteria; kingdom Pseudomonadati; phylum Pseudomonadota; class Gammaproteobacteria; order Enterobacterales; family Pectobacteriaceae; genus Prodigiosinella; species Prodigiosinella aquatilis. The sequence continues at coordinate 1,738,946 of CP128857.1, read as the reverse complement.
TCACCGTTTTTAAATTGCACACAGGCATCGTGTTTTTTATCTGCCTAGTCCAAACCAATATGAGCAGCAAACTGATCTATCGCAGTCATCACCAACTCCTTTTTATCGGGGATTCGTACGCATTCCACGCTCTTCGAAAGAAATATAGTCAGCAGTTTTTCTGCATGCCCTGAGTATTCGTTAGCGAACGTGGAGCACTTACTGGCTCGAAAGCAAAGCGGCAATCATCAAATCACATGATTCTGGCACAATATTCGTAACCAATAAGCGCATACCCTGAATCACTTAAAAGTGTAACTCTCAGAGTGTGAATGACTATATTGGCACCAAACCGCCCATAGGAGGACCTCGTTCAGTCATGAGCGAAGAGCGTAACACCGGAACTAAGCCGCGCCTCAAAGTGCGTGAACCTGTTTAATGGGAAAAGATCATGGGCAGAGCGCACCGCACGATGCATTTTACCGGAAGGTCAGCACTTCGTGCGTCTCGGACGCGGCACGAAGTGTACGAAAACCGATAAGCACGACCATCACCATGACGAGCCCCGCGACGATGGGCACACCGAAGCCTGCCCGTGCGCCAAAGGCGTCGATAATCCGGCCCGAAAGTGCGCTGCCGAGCGCAACGCCAATACTGATGCCGGTCGTCATCCATGTCAGTCCTTCAGTGAGCTTGGACGGTGGAACAATGATGGTGCCAAGATTCATGACGACGACCATTGTCGGCGCGAAGGATAAGCTTGCCACAAAGACCATTCCCGTCATGATATAAACATCCGGTGAGAGAATGGGCAATATCGCTGTTACTGCCGTGACCAGTATCCCTATAAGGAACTGCCTCTCAAGCGGTAAGGTAATCCTGAACGCACCGAAAGCCAGGCCAGAGATCACCGAGCCGAACGCGTAGGCGGCAAGGATGAAACTGGCGGCCGTTGGCCAATGTTGTGCGTTGGCGAAGGCCACGACGGCCACATCGATTGAACCTCCAATCACACCCATCGCCATAAGCGCCAGAAAGATGATACGAAGACCGGGGATACGCAAGGTCGAGCTTCCGATCCCCCTGCCGCTGCTGACCACCTTCGGTTCCGTCTGCCGTTGTAAAAGAAAGGCGGTCATGCCAATCACCAGCAGCAAGACGGCAGCCAGAGGTCCTGCTTCGGCAAAGACGCTCGTGCTCAAGGCAATGGCCAGTACTGGGCCAACAATATAGGACAGCTCTGTTAGAGCAGTATCGAGGGAAAAGGCCGTGTGCAATTGCGGCTTGCCTCGGAAAAGCTCTGTCCAGCGCGCCCTTATCATGGCCGGCATGTTCGGCATCGTGCCGGCCAGTGCAGCAAGAATAAAAAGGAATGGAGCAGCGACTTTCATATAGGCTGCAATCAGCAGCGCCAGCAGCATGACAATGCTGAAGGCGGTAATAACCGGAAGAACTCTGCTCTGGCCGTGCCGGTCAACAAATTTCGACACGTGCGGGCCGATAAGCGCGTTTGCTAACGTAAATGTGGCTGCGACCGAGCCCGCCAGCCAATAAAGACCACGCTGCTCCGCCAACATGGTAATGATGCCGATGCCGATCATCGCCTGTGGCAGGCGCACAATAAAACTCGCGAACACCAATCCCATCACTCCAGGGGTTGTCAGCATTTCGCGATAGGAATTAGCCATGATATCTCCAATTTGTATTCCGGCGCCGGGTCACATTCCGCTGATATGTTGATTTATGGCATCATTTTGAGCAACGCCTAAATTTTACCTATGGTCTTCTTTTGAAAAGCAATTTACCACTATAACATTATGTTATTTGAATCCATTTCTGGATATATTTCCCGCTGCTGGCAGCGGGGGGTCTATTTACGAACCATATCAAATGGGTAATAGCGAATTTTGCACCGGCGCCCCTTATGAGTAAGTGAACGGCGCGCGCAATGCTCACTCTCAATCACCATTGAGTTTTAAGAGTGCGCGATTGAATGCCTCAGCCAGCTGCTTACGATGGTCGATGTCAGTCATCATCGATAGATGTCCACCGAGAATGGAAACAGAATGAATATTCAAATCAGGTAATGCATCTTTCCACCCACCGACCATATCAATCGGCGGCAGATTAACGTTCTCGCGATCGGCCGCGTAAAACTGATAGAGCGGGATCTGAATTGGCAATCGCATTGGCTTATAGCCACCCGCAAGTTGTGCAAAGCGATAAATTGATCTCCATTTGGCGGTGTCCAGCAAGAGGTCTGCATTAGAATCATAGCCCCCTAGACCCTGCGCTTTTTTTATCAGTTCTTCAAATTCGGTATCATCAATATCCCTAATTAAAATATCTAATTTATGGTGCTCAGCTTCGGAAGCCATTGCTTTCGCATGTGCAATAAAATCCAGTTTAATGTTTTGATTTTTGTACGTTAACTTATTGGGCGCGGGTACATCAATGAAACCTAAAAACTCAACGTAGGCGTCTTTATCCATAAGCGAATGGGCGAGGGCATAAGCGAGTATCCCGCCTGAAGAATACCCGGCGATTCTATAGGGGCCGTTGGGCTGAATTGTCTGGATGACGGGAAGCATTCTCTCAGCCATAGTTTCCAGCGTGAGGGGAGAAGGTTCACCAATAGCCGACCACGGCAGCACGTAGATTGGGCAGCTTACTCGGAGATATTGCGCCAGAGAAATAACATACGAATAATCACCTAATCCTGAGGGAACAAAAAAGATGGGTGGTTCGGTTCCCCCAAGACGCACCGGGATAGCCCTCGTATGCGGTCCCAATGGAGACTGTGCGATTTGCAAAGCAAAATTAGCCAATCGCGGGTGTTCAAAAATCTTGTTTAATGAGCAATCAAAACCGCAGTTCCTGATCCTCTGCATCAACTGCAAAGCCATGAGAGAATGACCGCCGAGGGGGTGCGGATGTTTTCTTGGACGGTTTTATTGCGCGATGCCGAGTTGTCGACGGTACATTTCCGGGCTGAGTGCTCCCAGCGACAACTTGATGCGATGTTCGTTATACCATCGTATATAGGCATCAACATGCTGCATAAAGTGCTCAGGTGTCACGCCTGACCACTCATGACCATAGTACATTTCCGTTTTCAGGCGACCAAAGAATCCTTCACAGGCCGCATTATCCGGTGAACAGCCTTTACGGGACATCGAACGGATAAGACTGGCAGCATTCACACGCTTAAGCCAGCCTGGCCAGCGGTAATGCCCGCCTCGATCGCTATGGATTATTGGTCGTTCGCCTGCGGTTAATGTGCTGATTGCACCATCCAGCATGGTATTCGCCAGTTCTGCATCCGGGCGTGTACCCAACGACCAGCTCACAACTTTACCATCGAAGCAGTCGATTACAGGTGACAACCATACTTTGCCTGACGGCAGCTGGAACTCCGTGATATCTGTCAGCCATTTTTGATTAGGCTGTTCCGCGTTAAAGTCTCTGGCGAGAAGATTGTCAGGTGCCGGGCCGATTTCTCCGCAGTATGAGCTGTAGCGGCGCCGACGGTTTCGACTGACCACAAGCTGTTCTTCCACCATAAGTCTGCGTACAACCTTCTCAGAGAGTCGCTGGCCTTTGTGCCGTAGCATAGCGTGCAGACGGCGATAGCCATAACAACGATAGTTACCGTTGAAGATCTCTGTTATTGCGATACGTACGGTCGCGTATTTATCTCCCGAGCGCAGAGCTGTCCGGTGGTAAAAAAAACTGCTCCGTGCAAGTTCAAGGACTCGCAGCAGCTCTGTCAACGGGTACGAGCCTCTCAGGACATCAGCGATCTGCGTCTTTTCCCTGTTTGTCAGAGTGCTGACGCTGATGCCCGGGTCTTTTTTTATGATTTCCTCCGCTTTTTTCAGGATATCGAGCTCCATCTGCTGTCGACGTATCTCCTGATTAAGTCGGTTAACTTCTTCGCGCAGAGTGTCGCGCTCTTCCGTAAGAGACGGCTTTTCATGTTTGCGCATGGACTGGTAAGCCTCATCGCCGATGATTTCATCTTTCCATTTGTACAATACCGTGCGACTGATGCCAACGTTCATGGCGATTTCTCTGGCAGGTACATGCCGTGTACAAAGCGCCATGACAGCCTGACGTTTCACCTCAGGTTCAAAAGGTGCATTTTGATTGATCGTACTGGTGAAAATAAGCCGTCTGCCGGGATGACGTTCATTAACCCAGCGAGCCAATACATCACAGCAGGGATAACCAAGAGTCCTGCTGGTAAACGCCAGGCAGCAGCCATGGTTAAGATAATGTTCAACAGCAGCCTGCTTTTGCACATCAGAGTAACGAGGCTTACGGAGTATGGATTTTGTAGCACCGTCACTCGCTTCCCATAAACGGATCCAGCGTCGTAGATTTCTTTTAGAGGGGTAACCCAGTTCACGAACTACAGGAGCCAGTTTTCTGCCGTATTTAAAGTAAAGTTCAATTGCGCGGAGCCGTTCTGCTTCGGTAAACATTATTTATCTCCTGAGAGTCCAGGAAATCGTCCGCACCCCCAAAACGGCCATAAATCTTGGCGTTGACACCTCAAAAGCGCGGTGAAAAAGGCCGATCGCTATGAGCCTGTCATCAATGAACTTAGGTGATAAATTAACGAATCAATATTTATCCGCGGACAACATTTCAATTGTCCAGTCCATATCAACTAAATTAATCGTTTAAATGCCTCGCCTTCAATGGGATTGTCTGCCTTTTCCACCTTCTCGTGGCCACAGCGATTTCTAGCTCAAATCGAAACAAATCAGGCTCTAAGAGCGAATATCAATTGAAACAAAAAGTGTCATATCAGAAGTTTTACAGATGGGTGACATGAGCTGTTCAGCGCATGCAGGCGATTCTTGAAGATTGTCACTTAAGTTAAATACAACAAATATAATTTCGTCATAAAAAGGAAACAAAAAGAGATAACATTAATATCCTTTAATAATAAAGGGCGTATTTACATGAGTGAAAAATTCAGTTTCCCACAAAGGACAGTTCATGAAACAGGATCCGGTTCGCCGTTAAGCAATGCCTCAAAACTAAAAGAGTTACTTTTCAGCAAAGAGCTCTCATTCATTATGGAAGCTCATAATGGTCTGTCCGCAAAAATTGTAGAGGAAGAAGGTTTCAAAGCCGTGTGAGCTTCTGGACTGTCTATTTCAACTTCACTTGGCCTCAGAGATCGCAATGAAGTTTCGTGGACGCAGGTAGTCGATGTTCTTGAGTATATGGCGGATGGTATCAATATCCCGATCCTAGTTGATGGTGATACAGGTCATGGGGACTTTAATAATGTCCGTCGTTTTGTAAAGAAACTCGGGCAAAGAAAAATAGGCGGAGTATGTATTGAAGATAAGCAATTTCCAAAAACTAATTCGTTCCTTGGTGAAAATCAGGAACTAACTTCTATTCCTGATTTCACAGGAAAAATAAAAGCAGCCGTTGATACGCGCGATGACAACAACTTCTGCATTGTTGCCAGAACAGAGGCACTCATTTCAGGTCTCGGCATGGCTGAGACACTCAAACGCGCAGAGGCTTACCAGGCAGCCGGTGCAGACGCTATTCTTGTACATTCAAAGAAAAGCACGGCAGATGAAATCTCTGCTTTTATGAAGGAATGGGATAATCGCTGCCCTATTGTGATCGTCCCAACAAAATACTTCGATACTCCTGTCAGTCTTTTCGAGGAAATTGGTGTTTCAACGGTCATATGGGCGAATCATAATCTCCGCTCAGCGATTACCTCCATGCGTGAAACAACTCGTCTAATATACAGGGAAAAGTCTATTAACGCGATTGAACACAGCATAGCAAGCCTTGATGAGGTGTTTTCACTGGTGAATATGGCCGAAATAGACGCTGCCGAGAAAAAATATTCGGCTTAATCATGGAAGATTAACAAAATGAAAGTAAAAGGATCCACATTATTTCAGGTGCTGTCTCAATCAGGATGTATTTTTTATACAGGTGTACCTGATAGTGTATTGGCCGGATTTATTGAAGCCATTGAACAGGCTCATCAAGACGAGCGAGTACAGCATATCGTCGCTGCAAATGAAGGAAACGCCATTGCTATGGCAGCAGGGAAGTGGCTGGCTACGGGTGAAATATCTGTTGTATATATGCAAAATTCAGGCCTCGGTAATGCAATTAACCCCCTTATGTCTTTATCCCATGATGATGTGTACCGCATCCCAATGCTTCTGATTATTGGCTGGCGGGGGCATAATGGCAGGGATGAACCCCAGCATCTTCCTCAGGGCAGAGCAACACCCACCATGTTAGAAATCATGGATATTAAGACTATGGTCCTTGAAGGGGGTGACTCTATTGGGGAAGTCATTACCGCTGCTCTAACACATTGTCGTGAACATAATTCAATCACCGCCATCCTGATCCCCCGGGAGGGATTGGAACCATTGCCTGTTCCGGAGGTGAGTGGGAAAAGTGCACGGCCTTACCGGGGCGAGGTGCTGGAGAAGATCCTGAAACACCTGCCGGAAAATGACATTATTGTTAGTTCCACTGGATTTATTTCACGTGAAATACTTGATTTATGCCGCAAGGAAAATAAAAGTACAGACGGAATTTTTATGAATGTGGGAGCGATGGGCCATACCTCATCGCTTGCTCTAGGTATTTCGCTTGCGCTTCCGGGCAGAACAGTTTGGTGTATTGAGGGGGATGGTAGTTTTCTTATGCACCTTGGTGCGGCTGCCACAATTGGTAATTTATCGCCTCATAATTTAAAACACATTGTCCTGGATAATGGTATCCATGCCTCGGTGGGAGGAATAAGGCACTGTGCTTCAGCACTTTCTCTGTCTGGGCTGGCCTCATGTTTTGGATACGCACGTACAGCCGAAATTACAACACTTGAGGATCTCGACACAGTCTTTACCACCGATATCAATCAGGTTCCTGAGCTCTTAATTATCAGGATCGCCGAAAAGCCAGATACGCTGATGAGACCTGACAAAACGCTGATTGAGTTCAGGGATCGCTTTATACAAAACTTGAGACATTAATCAGGGACGGATTATGCGAAATTCCCTTTCTTATGAGCAGCCTTTACCTCGTAAACTGGTTCACAAATGGTCTCCGGAACAAATTCTGCTTACTGATTGTATTCAGACCGGGGAAGATGAATTTCATCTCGGAGCTATTTTGCCTCGAACTCATGTACTCTATTGCGAAAATTATCTTCAAAATGACGAGCCCGATATTCAGTGTCTCGTTGAAATCTGCCGGCAGGCATGCTTTGTCACGGCCCATCGTTTCTATTCCGTACCTGTAAGCACTCCTTCATTTCAGTTCTTATTTCAGAAGCTGAGCGCTCACCTCAGTAAGAGTTCTTTGATGCTCTATTCATCGAATTCACCGGTGAAGAACCCGGTTGAACTCGATGTGAAATGCACTGTGATGGATAAACGAAAACGGGGTAGCGGCTATTCTGGATTAAGCTGGGTATTTAATCTTTACGATGTTGCCAGCAGCACTGAGATTGCCACCATACATATCAAACAGACCTGGATTGAAAAGCCTGTCTGGCTGAAATACAGGGATATTATGCGAATGGACAGAGGGCTGCCTGCTGATAACATGTTGCCCACTCCTGAAGTTAGTGATGTCCTTAGCGGACGGGTAAAACGGCAGGACAGGCGCAATATACTGATACGTCGCGCACGCGCTGAAGGCGGCGGTTTTATCGCTGAGATGGAGGCGGATGCGCGTCATCCAGGTTTCTTCGATCACGCAATTGATCACATCTACGCAATGGTTCAACTGGAAGCGAGCAGGCAGTTTATTTTTTTCATGCTGACAGAAACCCAGTTTAACAGCACTGATGATTTTATGATCACAGGCTGTGTCTCTGAATACCTGTCCGTTGCCGAGTTTGACGTACCCGTAAAGCTGGCTGGCCGGAAGGTGGAACATCCAACGGACATTGTGTTTTCAGTCAGCATGATGCAACAGAACAGAAAAGTGTCTGAATTTACCCTCACTGTGGCCAATAAAAAGGATCTCCAATGAAGACTCCAGAACTCGCTGATATTGTAGCACTTCTTGCAGAAACGGGTGACCAGGATGATAGCGTCCAGGCCGAGTTAACAGTGAGTGAAGCTGACAAAAGTCTTGAAGAATTGGGCTTCGATTCCCTTGCGCTGTTTAACTTCGCCATTTTAGTTGACAAAAAATATGGCGTGCATCTTTCGTTTGACGAGCTGATGGGCTATAGCACCATAACCAGTCTCTTTGAAGCTATTCATCATGTTTACATCAGCAAAATACAGGGGTAATCCATGTGCGGAATTACCGGATGGTCCGACTTTAGTCTCGATTTACAGGCTCATAGAACAATTATTGATGGCATGACCGATTCCCTTTCATCACGTGGTCCGGATGACCGTGGAACATGGTTCGAGAAAAACATTGCTTTCGGGCACCGGCGGCTATCAATACTTGATCTGGAACATGGGCAACAACCCATGTTTTTCCATGAGAATGGCAGACCTGTTTTCGCGATGGTGTTTTGTGGAGAAATTTATAATTTTAAAACTTTGCGCACAGAAATGGAGCGAGAGGGATACTCTTTTCGTACACGAACTGACAGTGAGGTATTGCTTGCCATGTACCATCGCTATCGGGATGATATGTTTCCGCTACTGCAGGGCATGTTTGCCGTTGCAATCTGGGACATCCGTAATAATGAACTGATACTTGGCAGAGACCGTCTTGGCATCAAGCCTCTTTATTATTATCTCAAAGAAAAAGGGCTAATCTTCGGATCTGAACCTAAAGCCCTTCTCAAAAACCCGTATTGTGAGCGGGTTATTGGCTGTGATGAGCTGCGCGAAATACTGGATATGGTGAAAACGCCGGGGAAAACAGCCTACAGGGGAATGAAGGAATTGCGTCCCGGTGAAATTATGAAGTTCAACATCCATGGCGTTCACACAAAAAAGTACTGGTCGCTAAGTACCGCCCCCCATCTGGATACTCCAGAACAAACCCGAGAAAAAGTCACCTGGCTTCTTGATCAATCGATTCGCTCTCACCTTGTTTCAGATGTCCCCCTGAGTGCTCTGCTGTCAGGGGGACTCGATTCATCCATTATTGCGGTACAGGCGAACAAACATCTGAACCATAAGCTGATGACTTTCTCCATGGATTTTACCAGCAATTTATCTGACTTCAGGGCCGATGCAGTCCGCTCTTCTCCAGATGAAATGTATGCACGCGAGCTGGCCATGTTCGCAGATACAGCCCATGAATCTGTTTTGCTTAGTACTGAGGAAATGGCAGACGGGCCCGTAAGAAACAGAGTTCTGGAAGCTGTAGACTCACCGCCAGCTTACTGGGGAGACATGTGGCCATCTATGTATTTACTCTTCCGGCGTATAAAAGAAAAATCCAGTGTGGCACTGTCTGGAGAAGGTGCCGATGAAATCTTTGGAGGATATCGGTGGTTTCATAATCCCGCAGCCGTGACCGTAGAGACGTTCCCCTGGTTAACCCCCGGATCGTCACGTTATTTTGGTGGTGCAGGGTTGCTCGACGAGGGATTACTGCGTCAACTCCGCATTGAAGAATATCGTAAAGCCAATTATGAAGAAGCTGTAAATGAAATATCCTATCTGGAGGGCGAGTCTGAAGAAGATAAAAGAATGCGGCGTATCAGTTATCTGAATATTACGCGCTTTCTTCAGACCCTGCTTGACCGTAACGATCGCATGAGTATGGCTGCCGGTGTTGAAGTACGGGTCCCTTTCTGCGACCACCATCTGGTGGAATATGTTTATAACATCCCCTGGGGAATGAAGAATACACGGCCACAGGAGAAGGGACTTCTGAGGGATGCCACCCGACAGTGGCTTCCTGCATCAATTAATGACAGGGTTAAAAACCCCTATCCTGCAACACAGGATGGCGCTTACGAGGCTTCGCTGAGAAATGAAATTAAGCAAATTCTGAGGGATCGTAACAGCCCCATTTACCCTTATATTAATATTGAACGCATGTTAAAAAACAGCCAGCGAAAAGAATCAGATCTCAGCCTTCCTTATAACAGAGGGAGCATGGAGATGGTTATATCAATGAATAACTGGCTTCGACGCTATAATGTAAGTATTGAAGTATAATGATGGGGAAGCCTCCCCCACCTTTTATTTTATGTGCAACGAGGGGAAGCTTTAATAAACATAAGGATGATAGTTGCCATCATCAGAAACAAAGCAGCGAAAAAAAGAAGTGCTGATTGAGAGATGTGCTGTGAAGAAAAACCCGCAATTAGTGGTCCGATACCCGCACCAATATCTCGCCATATTGCATTGCCAGCCAAATCCGAAACGCGACGATCCTCTGAACTTTCGTCGGCCACAACAACAGGAACTAATGGAAGTTGTATTGCGCGCAAAATAAGAATGGCAATCGGTGCTATATATATCCATTCAAAACCGTAGAGAGTCAGAAAAAAACAGGTCGTAACAGAGAATCCGATGAGTATTTTTTTTGCACCAAACCGGAATGCTAAATACCCGCCTACTGGACTGAAAAAAAACTCAAAAGCATAGCGGGACGCCATTATCAAACAGGCAATGATGACAGCATCTGCATGATCGGTATAACTGAAAACAGCGGCCAGACTGAAGATGAATAGACCATCTATAACCACACCTTCAGCGAATGACCAGAAAGAAATTGCCGAAGGCAGCGATACGGATTTTTTCTTAGCAAATCCTTCATATTTTGTAGTTTTGACATAAAAAGACATAGCTACAGCAATCATAGAAATGATGGTGAGGAAAAGGTATGCTTGTTGAATACCATAAAGCCAGACGATAACGGAACAAACAGGGAGAAGAAACATTTGGCCGGATGAAATAATCGAACGGGATGAACCCGCAACTTTACTACGATTATGCTGGTCTGATGTTGCTGTGGCCTGAGTAGACAGGTTCAAACCGGCAAATGACAGCCCCCATAATATGCGGACGATAAATAACAATGCAAAACCCTTTAAATACATATAACCAAGACAGCAAAATAAAGTTCCAACAGAGGATAGCTGGCAAATAAATCTGTCACCACATCGATTGTAAATTTTAACTACATAACTGTAACCGAATATCCTTATAATCCTATTGGCGGAAAGAAGTATGCCTGCTTCTGCCAAAGAAACCTCGAAAAAACTATGAAACATAGGCAGCAATATATAAATCAGCGTGTCACCTGGCCCACAACATGCAAGAATTAATGCGGTCTTTTTAAAGTCAGGCAATTTTTCCATCCTGCGAAACATCAGTAATCTCCTTTATTAAGATGCTTATATTGTATGGAATTATTTATTGAAAATCCTGCATGTATCAGGGCTTTCATAAAATCTTCATGAAAGAAGATTATGTATAGAGAACATTTAAATTTCGCAGAACAAATCATATGCAACCGCATCCTTAATTCGTTAAAAGAGCGTGCTGAAGGATTAAAACCTGTAGGTGTTATGCTAGCGGGCTCCGGTCAGATGGACACAGATCTGATCGTACAGTTACAGCAAATGGTGAGGATGTCGCTGGTATCAATAACCATTCGCTCAGACTTCGCAAAGTGTTTCGAAGCACTCAGGGTCGGAGGGTACACCGAACAGGACTGGAAAGTTTCAGCACAAACGAGCAGTATGCCGAAGCCTGCAGAAATAATAAAATCGCCATCGGTGACGACATAGACTTGCTACTCTCCGGCAATCACGTTGAGGTGGTAATTGATGCAACGGGTCACCTGAAGTGGCACACTAAATTTGGCCACCTGAATAGAGGTGATATCATCACCTCATAGTCCAAATCATTCTGTAATTATTTCTTTATTCTCAACGATCAACGTATCTTCTTTTATAAGAGCGCCTTTAAAGAGAAGCTGTTCAATTACCTCTGAAATGACTTTACGTAAGGTTCCACTTGTTGCTTTAAATCCAAGAGATCTAGAAATAGACATAACTATCTCTTCTTCTGTTGCACCAAGGTTATTTTTTACAACCTTAATGATTCCCGTAGCTATTTCCTGATGAGGCAGCATCTCAGTTTTACGCAGTCCCGATGACTGAACATTCTGTCGATTCCGTAAAATAATCTTTGATTTCTGATGTATTAAAAATTGACCATCCTGAAAAATATCATCTTTATTACATACTAGATTAATGGCCCTGTTAACAACGGCCTCGATTCTGGCTCCAGCACGTTGCAATCCCCAGGCAGTTCGTAATCTGGTTATAACCTCACTCACATGTACCGGGGACTCAACCTCAACAATCTGTTCAATCATTTCACTAAGAATACCCAGAGGAGTTTCATGCAATTCGTAACTCATATTAACGGACGGAGTAGCCTCCACATAGGCATTCTCAGATTCGTTTGGAATATCCGAATCGACAAGTCCAATCTCAACGACAGGTCCCCTGTCGACAGTAACGATTTCAACAGGGACTGCTCGCGCGCTCTGTCGTAATTGTTCACCTCGTTCTGATAGCTCTTTTTTGGCAGATTCTATGGCCTGAAGTGTGCGCTCCATCTGTTCTTCGGGCCGATGGAACCAATCAGTACTCCAGATACGATGGATAATCCACCCATGATCTTCAAGTACAGCCTGACGCAAGCGATCGCGCTCTCGCGCAGAGCGTGATGAGTGATAAGCACATCCATCGCACTCAATACCAATCAAGTATCGCCCTGGCATATCTGGATCAGCGATAGCTAAGTCTATAAAGAATCCAGCGATACCGACCTGAGGATGAACCTGATAACCGGCTTTCTGAAGCGCGTCAGCAACCTGCTCTTCAAATACACTATCCATTTTTCTTTCAGAACGCTGCGCCAAGGATATCCGCCCGGTACGGGCATACTGCAGGAAGAGTTTAAAAGCAAATACACCTTTACCCTTTGCTCGTTCCAGATCGATATCTTTATCTGTGATTGAAGCGAAAACTTCGCAACGCCGTTTGGCTCGGCTGATTAACACATTTAACCTCCGTTCGCCCCCCTCAAACCCCAAGGGACCGAAACGCATCGCCATGTATCCCTGTGCATTCCTAGCATAGCCGACAGATATCATGATGACATCACGTTCATCACCCTGTACGTTCTCAAGGTTTTTAACAAAGAAAGGCTCACTAGGATGCGCATTGAAAAAATCTTCTAAATAGGGGTTCAGGCGACGCAATAGTTCAAGTTCATCCTGAATAACCTTGCGTTGGGAAACAGAGAATGTTGCAACACCAAGCGACTGTTCAGGATATTTACGTGCATGTTCCATGATTGCTTTAGCAACAACTTTCGCTTCTACCGTATTAGTTCCCTTGCCACCTGACTCAAACACACCATCAGGGATGTGATGGAATTGCAGACCCATACCAGCTTCCTGAGTGTAAGGGCTCGGTACGATAAAGAGTTTATTTTCATAGAACTGACTATTGGAGACAGCAATCAATGATTGATGGCGGCTGCGATAGTGCCATCTCAACATACGTTGAGGCAACCCTCTAGCGATAAATAAACCAAGAACACTCTCGATATCAGCAACCTGAGATATTTCATCATCGTCATCATTAGCAGCAGACTCTGTCATTTTAGCGAAGAATCGCGTAGGCGGGAGTTGGCGTTCATCCCCAACAACTACAACCTGCTTGCAACGGGTAATTGCACCAATCGCATCAACTGGTTGTATCTGGCTCGCTTCATCCATGACCAAAAGGTCGAACTTTTGTTTACCGGGAATGAGGAATTGGGCGACGGATAACGGACTCATCATCATTACTGGTTTTAATGCCTGAATAGCAACGCCAGCCTTCAGCATTAACTGACGTATCGGCAAATGACCTCTCTTCTTCACCATTTCCGAACGCAGAACACCTACAGGACCGACTCCACCGCTCTTGGATGGGATTTGTCTATGGTGGGCACGTACAACCTCAAGGCTAGCGGCTTTGATACGTTTAAGGTCAAGCTCTGCAAATCCTGTAACCTGCCGAGAGTGAAGTTCGCCATCAAAACGAACCAGTTCAGGTTCTTCGAGAACCATGATTTTAAGTAACGACTCAAAATAGGTACGCTCTACGGCAGAGATCGAAGAATCTACCGAAATCTCTCCACTGGCGAGTTTTTTTACAACTTCAGATAATCCATATTTTTGAGCCTGAGCAATACGATGCTGATACGCAACCCACTTAGATAGCTGTTCTGCACTCGCAACCCATGTTTGAAGTTTCTCGCACGCAACCGATATTTTTAATTCATCAAATGTCGATCCGAAAAGGTTTTTGATAGGCCCTTTTAATTCCTTCGCTATTTGTTCCAGTTCATTGACTATCTTTTGGCTGAACTGGTAAGTTTCTCGTACAATTTGGGCAGTTTTGGCTCTGTTTGTAAGTTTTGCAGCAACGAAACGTAATGCACTATTATTTTCTAACCAACAACAGGCCTGACTCAGGTATTCCCAGTCAGATAACAACTCTTTCCACTGCCCGTCAAAAGCACTCTCAGCAAGAGGGGTTTCCGCACGTAGTTCCGCAATGAGTTTCTGTAACTCAATCATTCGGGTGACTAACTGGCAACGTTCATCTATACGTGCAGGCGGTTTCACCATTACACGGGTGCATTGTTCATCGAGTTTTATAAGATGTTGAATTTTTTGTTCAATGAACATTAATGAAACACGGGTGACAGATATCTGGTTAGTAAAGTGCTCTTCAGGTGATAGACCAAATGCACTCCAGAGTATATCCAATTGGGCCCGAACCTGTTGCAGTAGCTGGTTCAATTGTTGCGCACGGAGTTTCACACCCTCTCGGTCAACAAGTCGGCTGGCTAATAGCCGAGCTTCAGCCCCTACACCACGGAGCGTTCTCATCCATTCAACTAATGCCATTAAAGAAGAGCTGTCACTTTTTTCACCGCGCCAATCGCTACCGAAGGCAGAATGACCAAAATCATTACCTTCCTGAATTTTTTTCCTCTCGCCTTGCGCTCTAATTAGCTCGTCCAGCAACAGCACCTGCTGGTCAACAGGTAGAGACCGATCTCGCAGTAAAGAACCAACGAGTGCTTTCGCTTTTCTCCAGTTTCCATTCAGGTAGCGGAAAAGGCCAGTATGGCTCGCAAGAAGATTCCTGGCCTCCAGAACATCTGTACTCCAGGCAACCTCATTGATTTTGGGCTTAAGAGATTCGTTAGCGATTCTGAAAGAGGCAATCGACTCAACCAATTCAGCTGCTTTCTCAACACCATGGTCCCAGACTGAGGCAATAAAGGCGTCAGGACTGGCGTTAGGTGCTGCTGCAATTCTTTCGCCCAGTGCGATAAGACGTTCTATTTCTTGAACAGTGCTGTACCCTTCCTGAGTACCTAGTTCTTCATGTAAGCGGGCTGCATCAAGGTATAACTTAGCTAAGGGTTTTGACAGAGAACGAGCAGCGGAAAAACCGTTAACATGAAAATCCTGAGGAAGTTTTGCCAGTGCATCTTCCAGTTCGCTAACTGGAGTTTCGATTTCTTCAGCTACTATATCTGGCTCAAGATTCAAGCGGGTTTGCTGATACTGCTTGCCCAACGCAATAAGACTTTTAATCGCAAGAGTGTTGCCATGCCAAACAGCTGAGGTAAGAGCTTTCACTGATAAGTCAGGGGCTTTATTGATGCATTCAGAAACCTGAACTAATTTCCCAATGGATAAGAACGTCTCCGGCATAGGAGTCACAGCAAGTTCACCAGACAGGCTTGCGACATCGTTTGTAAGGCGTACAACATCTTCTTTAAGTTCTTGCAGACGTGGGATTAGTTTTTCTACATCCATAGGTAAGATCTGCTCAAGACCAACACCATTCCACGGATGCTGATCAGGCAAACCAATATCTCGGATGCGATCAACAATCTCTTTTACGAGATCAATGCGTTTCTCAAGATCATTGACATTCCATTGTTCAAAATTTCCGAGACTGAAATCAGTCGGAGCTTGGCCTAACTGGCGTAACCGGACAAGATGCCCCATTACCTGATAGGGAGAGAAAGTGGAAGGATAATATATCTTGTGCAACCTTGCGGAATGCTCGTTAAGTTTATCTCGAGCATCCGTTAAGTTTTCAACCAGTGTATCTGGAAATTCACCCCTTGGGGATCCTAGCTCCCAGACCCTCTTTAATTCCTCCAGGAAAACCCTTTTGTTCGCTTTATTACTATGCAACTCTAAACATGCGTCGCCAACACCTGCATGGTCGAGACGACGTTTCACCACCTCAAGTGCAGCCATTTTTTCTGCGACGAATAAGACCGTTTTGCCGTCAGCTACTGCAGAAGCAATTACGTTCGCAATCGTTTGAGATTTACCTGTGTTAGCGCCAATGATATAAGACTGTAATGGGGGTGCGGACGATTTCCTGGACTCTCAGGTGATAAATAATGTTTACCGAAGCAGAACGGCTCCGCGCAATTGAACTTTACTTTAAATACGGCAGAAAACTGGCTCCTGTAGTTCGTGAACTGGGTTACCCCTCTAAAAGAAATCTACGACGCTGGATCCGTTTATGGGAAGCGAGTGACGGTGCTACAAAATCCATACTCCGTAAGCCTCGTTACTCTGATGTGCAAAAGCAGGCTGCTGTTGAACATTATCTTAACCATGGCTGCTGCCTGGCGTTTACCAGCAGGACTCTTGGTTATCCCTGCTGTGATGTATTGGCTCGCTGGGTTAATGAACGTCATCCCGGCAGACGGCTTATTTTCACCAGTACGATCAATCAAAATGCACCTTTTGAACCTGAGGTGAAACGTCAGGCTGTCATGGCGCTTTGTACACGGCATGTACCTGCCAGAGAAATCGCCATGAACGTTGGCATCAGTCGCACGGTATTGTACAAATGGAAAGATGAAATCATCGGCGATGAGGCTTACCAGTCCATGCGCAAACATGAAAAGCCGTCTCTTACGGAAGAGCTCGACACTCTGCGCGAAGAAGTTAACCGACTTAATCAGGAGATACGTCGACAGCAGATGGAGCTCGATATCCTGAAAAAAGCGGAGGAAATCATAAAAAAAGACCCGGGCATCAGCGTCAGCACTCTGACAAACAGGGAAAAGACGCAGATCGCTGATGTCCTGAGAGGCTCGTACCCGTTGACAGAGCTGCTGCGAGTCCTTGAACTTGCACGGAGCAGTTTTTTTACCACCGGACAGCTCTGCGCTCGGGAGATAAATACGCGACCGTACGTATCGCAATAACAGAGATCTTCAACGGTAACTATCGTTGTTATGGCTATCGCCGTCTGCACGCTATGCTACGGCACAAAGGCCAGCGACTCTCTGAGAAGGTTGTACGCAGACTTATGGTGGAAGAACAGCTTGTGGTCAGTCGAAACCGTCGGCGCCGCTACAGCTCATACGGCGGAGAAATCGGCCCGGCACCTGACAATCTTCTCGCCAGAGACTTTAACGCGGAACAGCCTAATCAAAAATGGCTGACAGATATCACGGAGTTTCAGTTGCCGTCAGGCAAAGTATGGTTGTCACCTGTAATCGACTGCTTCGATGGTAAAGTTGTGAGCTGGTCGTTGGGTACACGCCCGGATGCAGAACTGGCGAATACCATGCTGGATGGTGCAATCAGCACATTAACCGCAGGCGAACGACCAATAATCCATAGCGATCGAGGCGGGTATTACCGCTGGCCAGGCTGGCTTAAGCGTGTGAATGCTGCCAGTCTTATCCGTTCGATGTCCCGTAAAGGCTGTTCACCGGATAATGCGGCTTGTGAAGGGTTCTTTGGTCGCCTGAAAACGGAAATGTACTATGGTCATGAGTGGTCAGGCGTGACACCTGAGCACTTTATGCAGCATGTTGATGCCTATATACGATGGTATAACGAACATCGCATCAAGTTGTCGCTGGGAGCACTCAGCCCGGAAATGTACCGTCGACAACTCGGCATCGCGCAATAAAACCGTCCAAGAAAACATCCGCATCCCCTATTAGTCCAACTTTCGCTGGAGAAGAACAATGATCGTAAGGACATGGCATGGATGTGTACCGCTTGAACACACTGAGGATTTCGCTGCACATCTTGATTTAACTGGTGTGAGGCATTCTCAGGAGATCGAGAGTAACAAAGGTGCTTTTGTAAAAAGAGTTACCCAAGGGAGCTGGGAACATTTTTTCCTTGCAACATATTGGGAATATATTGAGGCGGTTAAAGCTTTCGCGGGTGACGACTACCACGTAGCTGTCACCTACCTCGACGATGATAAATTTTGCTTATTGTCAGACCCCTATGTTTTTCAGCATGAAGTAGAAGTTATTCATCCACTTTGAGTAAATTAATAAGCGGCCTGGTTTTGGTTGCTTATTCCGCTCTTTCAATACCTCATATCCAGCTTTCCATAGTGGAACAACACGCCCAGTTTGTACCGTTCTTTATTCCTGAAGCCACGTGATTTTATTCTAAGCAGGCGGATTTTACTGCTCAGAGACTCCACATTACCGTTCGATACCCCGTTTTTCATTGCTGTCAGGATGCTGTAAAGGCGCTTTTCCACCATGCGAGCAACGCTGGCCATGAGAGGTATGCCAGTTTCTTTGACCATCGCCACCATAACTAACAATCACCGGTAAATATGTACGATTCTGCCATACTTTTATTTATGAATTCCGTTCCCCTCCACCGTTATTTTACAGTTCCTGGCACCCCGCTTGAAGCAGGATTGCGTATTCCGCTCTATTCGATCACGGATTGGCATCGAAGTTCGATCAGCGATTCTCATCCATTCGATCAGCCGGGAACTTAACTTTTCCTACTGCTTTTTAACCTGTTTTTTCGTCGCTTTCCACTCCCGGTTTATTTTTCCTCATTGACTCACCCTGGAGTGCCAGTCTGTGCGCGTTATGCACCAGCCTGTCCAGGATCGCATCTGCCGTTGTCGGGTTCTCCATCAGACCGTGCCACTTGTCTACTGGGAACTGGCTCACCACGATGGTACTGCTTTGTCCGTAGCGGTCTTCGATTATCTCCAACAGGTCGTTACATTGCGCGTTGCTCAGTGGCTCCAGACCCAGATCGTCCAGGATGAGCACCTGCGTTTTTTGCAGCTGTTTCAGGTGCTTCAGCCAGCTGCCGTCAACGCGACCCTGCGCCAGCATCTCCAGTAGCCGTCCCGTACGCCAGTACTGCACGCTGTGTTTCTGTCGGCATGCCTGCTCACCCAGCGCATTGGCTATCCAACTTTTTCCACACCCCGTCGGACCGGTGATCAACAGGCTTTTCTTGTGGGTGATGTAGTGACCGTTCAGCAGTTCCCGCATCTGCTCGGCCCGCAGACCCCGTGAGACCGGGTAATGCAGCCCCTCCGGGGCTGCCTGGTACTTCAGGTTGGCGCTTTTTCTCAGCCGCGCAACACGACCGTTTTCTCTGTTCAGCAACTCATCATCGGCCAGCAGGGTCAGCCGCTCCTCGAACGACAGCTCCTCGTAAGTCTGGGGCGTTTCTCGCTGGCGTATCAGCCCACCGGCCATCGCCGGGAGCTTCAGTTGGGTCAGTTTGTTTAACAGGTTATCGCTCATACAGTCGGTTCCTCTGGTTGTCAGTTAGTGGTAGTAGCCCGGGCCGCGCAGGTTTTCATGCTCAGGTGAGGTCACGGTGTGCTGCTCGCTCTGACGGGATAACGGCAGCTCCTGGTGCTCACGATGGTGACGCAGCAGGTTGTCGATAAAGCGTCTGTCCGGTGCGTTATAGTGCCAGGCGACGCAACTGGCTTTTTCCAGCCGCTCTTTTCCGTATTTTTTCTGCAGCGCGATCAGACCGAGTACCGCGCGGTAGGCCAGCTCCGGATGAGCCTTTGCTTTCAGCATGGCGTCAACCACCCTGCCGGTGAACGGGCCGATGCTGCATCCCATCTCGAGCAGTCGTTCCGGTGTCCAGGTTCCGTGCCCCCGGTGTTGAGCCGGCATATGCAGCGGATTGGTAGTGTGCTTATACTCATGCGAACTGCGCGGATGCTGCGCCACGCACTGCCCCTTGTGCCAGAGCTGAACCACCGTCTGACCTGCTTTCAGCGACAGGCGCTGACCGACCAGTTCGTGCGGAACCGAGTACCAGTGGCGGGCATATTCAACGTGGTAGTCAGGGCCGACCTTCACCGCTTTGTACTCCGTGTATTCATACGTCGCCAGAGGCAGCGGTGAGAGTGCCGGCGCATCCAGTATGCGGAAGCGCTCTGCGCGGGTCTGGTTGCCGTACCCTTTCATTGGCCGGTTATTCATGTCCGTCAGCAACTCCCGCAGGCGGGTATTCAGCGCCCTGAGCGTGTAGAAGGTTTCATTGCGGATGCGGGCAAGCAGCCATCTTTCGACGATGAGGACGCCGTTTTCTGCTTTCGGTTTGTCTTTCGGCTTATAGGGGCGGGTCGGGATAATAACGGTGCCGTAGTGCTCTGCCAGCGCCTGATAGCTGTCATTGATGACAGGCTCATAGCGATCGGCCTTTTTCACCGCGCTTTTGAGGTTATCGGGGATAAGCAGCTTCGGCACGCCGCCCAGGAAGGTCAGGCAGCGGCTGTTGGCGTTCAGCCAGGACATCATGTCCTGGCCTTCACACGCCTCAACGTAGGTGTAGTTGGATGCCCCCATCACGGCCACGAAGATGGCCACCCGGCGTATTTCTCCGGTATCCGGGTTGATGACGGGGAGCGTCGGGCCACAGAAGTCGATAAAGAGTTTTTCGCCGGCGCGGTGCTCCTGGCGCATAGAGAGGCGGCGCGTTTTTTTCCACTCCCGGTAGCAACGGCAGAAGTGGGAGTACCCCATCGCCAGCTCACCGGCCTGAGCCTTGTACTCCATCCACAGCAGCTGTCGCGTTACGCCAGGCTTTCTCATCTCAGTATCGAAGTGAAGCAGGTCAGGCATCACCAGTTCTGATGCAGAGGCACTTTTGGCCGGGAAGATGCGCTTTTCAAGGGCATCATGGGATATTGCTTCAGGGAGGGGCCATGGGAGAGACGTGGCTTTAAAGCGGGAGAGCACCTCAAAAACTGTTGATGCACTGATTTTCAGTGTCAGTGCGATGCAACGGTTGGTCAGCTTCTGGTCGAACTTAAGCTGAAGGATCTTAAAACAGGTTTCCATGGAACTCCTGGCTTTTCTCTTTTTGGACATCGATATCTCCATTGGCTTAAAACAGCAATGGAGACTGTGATGGAAAGAGTTAATTCCCGGAGTGAGCGACAGGATGCCAATCAGTGATCGGATGCGTGCCAAATCGTGATCGATTGTGATGCCAAACCGCGATCGGAGATGCATGCCAAATCATGATCGATTCGAATGCCAAACAGTGATCGATTCAGATGCCAAACAGTGATCGATTCAGATGCCATTTTGCAGCAGGATATCTCTGTACATTTATCTGAGCTATCTTCTCACAATTCCTGACTTCCAGAACCCCGCTAGTGCCCACTCCGCGAAGCAGAGTACCTGCTCATTATCAGATATTGTTGGAAGAGATTTCTTTTGCACGAAACTCTGTGAGTTTTACAAAGTGACATTTGAAAAAATGTTTCACATACCTGAAAATTAAACATTAAAAAAAATAATGAGATAAATAAAAATAATTACGATTTTTTACGGTTAATTACAAACAAGGGAATGAAAATTCATTGAAATCTCGCTATTTTGAATAAAAAATCGATAAAAATGAATAATAATTTATTCAAAAGATAAGAAGGGAAGCAGTGAATGAGCCGGAGTAGCACTAATTGTATCATAATTCTTACGTTTTTCCTTGCAGCCAGTTTCCTGATTATGCCCTATCTGCTATCAGATATTGCGCCATCTACTGGCCTCACTGTCAGCGAAATGACCATTGGATTAGGGGTCTGTAATGCCGTTGCCGCACTGACGTTGTATCTGCGCCCCGTGTTTTCCCAATCATCGAGAATGCTAACATTGATCATGGTGCTGATCGTGACTGGATCCGTAGCAGTGCTGTCGGGAATGAGCAGCAGCCTGCCATGGATGCTTATGGTTGGCGTGGGGTTAATGAGGATTTCACTGGTTAATTTCAGCGATTTTAACCGCCAGATACATATGCAGACCAATAATGAAGCTGGTATTAAACGTGCACTTTCAACAGCGAATGTAGTGTCGAACGTTGTTTCCTGTTCCGTTCCGCTTGCGGCGGCAGGCATACTGCAAAAATGGGGGATATTGGGTCTGGTAAAGACAGCAGTCTTTCTTGCTCTTTGTTCTGCAGTACTTGCGCCACTTCTTTTCACCCGTAAAGCGTCGCTGAAATCCGTAGCTGTTTTGGGAAAACCTTTGCCTGAGAATACAGTCAGTCGATTCCACAGGTATTGGCCTCTCTATCTTATCGTACTAATGAATTCCATCATTTTCGCATTTATCTTTTCTTATATCCCTCTGAGAATTACTCAGGTTCGACCGGATAAGATTGAGGCTGCTCAGAACTTCATTGCTGTGTATTTCACGGTCAACTCTCTGGCAATCGTCATATTCTCCTT
The DNA here is from genome assembly GCA_030388725.1 of Prodigiosinella aquatilis. Taxonomy (NCBI): domain Bacteria; kingdom Pseudomonadati; phylum Pseudomonadota; class Gammaproteobacteria; order Enterobacterales; family Pectobacteriaceae; genus Prodigiosinella; species Prodigiosinella aquatilis. Next base: position 1,716,412 of record CP128857.1, on the reverse strand, counting down.
TCCAGTTTTATTCCTTACTGAAAAATTGGGAGTACATGATAAAAAAGTTGTACTGTCTGCAACCTTATTCGCACTTGCCTCCGTCGTCCCTTTCATGGGTTATGAGGGAGAGCTATACAGGATTTTAAGCTCCTCAGTCTTAATGGCCATATCTGAAATACTTTTCCTCCCGTATGTCATCTCTTTTGTTTCTGCATTTAAATCTGAACACAGAGAAATGGTATTAAAAGACGTTACGCTTCTGAGCGTAAGTGTAAGTGCAGCCCTGTCAGCACCCATTGCCGGATTGCTTTATCACGCAGGTAATAAAGGTTTATTATTGTTTATTGTTTCTGGAGTGTCAATATTTATTTTTTGTATACTTAAACTGGAAGGAAGCCTTAAATGAAAGATAAAGTACTTATTATAGGTGCAATCAGCAACTACAGCGTAAAACAGTTCTATAGCGCTGCAATAAAGTTAAATAAAACCCCTATATACCTTTTTCATAAAGAGCATATACCGGACTCGCCTTTACTGAAAGAAGGAAACTATATTGTCACAGATGGGCTCGGAGTCGAGTGTCTTGATGCAATTATGGAAAATATATACACGCTGAAAAATCGTATATTTTCTGTAGTTCCCGGAGGAGAACTGGCAGTTCCCCTGACAGAAAAAATTTGCGCAAGCTTGAGTTTATCCTTTAATCAGGGCGACATTAACCGCTTCCGCAATAAGAAGGTTATGCGCGACTGGCTTTCGAGAGGCATTATATCGCAACCAAAACAGTATGGTATAGTTTCTACTAAGGAAAATATTCAATCCCTACTCGGAGGATTAAAATTCCCCCTCATCATAAAGCCGGTTGATGGAGCAGCGAGTTTTTTTGTAAAAAAAATCGAACATGAAAGTGAATTATCAGATGCAGTTGACGCTATTATTTCCCATAAGCTATCAAAAGCAACCGGTATACGGTTTGAAGGAACGGCTCTTCTGGAACAGTATATAGAGGGAACAGAATACAGTGCAGAAGTCATGGTCCATAAAGGCGTTTGCATTGACTTTTATATCACGCGAAAACTTCTTTCTGATGAACCCTATTTTGATGAAATTGGACATATCTCCCTTTCTCCTGAATATTATCCGAATGGGTGTGAAAAGCTGGTCAATGAAGTCATTGGCGCAATGCAGGTGACAAGCGCGGTTCTACATGTGGAATTCCGTCAGAATGAAAATGGAAAGCTTTATCTCATTGAAGTAGCCTCCAGAATAGCCGGAGATCTGATTTCCAACTTGGTTGAGTTAAAGCATGGCCGTTCGCTTGAGGAGTTCTACCTTCTATCCCGTTCGGAAGATGCAGGAAACTTACATGAAACGCAAAGTGCGCGTCAGGATCCTGATTGTTTTGTCGGTGTCCGTTTCCTGTTTGGTGAGGATGTCGTAGTACCCGGAAAAATAACAAACCTACAAGAGGATATTGCACAGAGATATATCAAAATTTCTGAAAATAGTCCCAAGAATGTTGTCAATCGCACCGGATACATTTTATTCAAAAGCGCAACCTATGAAGACGCCATCAGCTTTATCAGGGGTGCTCAATGATAATCAGACAAGCAATACCGGAAGATCTGCCCACGATATGTGAAATTTATAATCATGCTGTTTTGCATACAGATGCTACATTCGACACGGAAATAAAAAATCCGGAATATTTTACTGAGTTTCTTGAACGTTCAGAGTATTTTTTTTATCTATCCGTTGCGATTGAAGAAGGCAGAGTAATAGGGTTTTCAGGGTTGTATCCGTTTTCGCGTAGAAAAGCCTATGCTGACCTGTCAGAATTAACCTGCTACGTCCACCCTACAGCACACCGGAAATCTGTCGGAACTGCACTGTGCCAGCATGTTAGCGAATACGCCGCTCTGGCAGGCCTTCACACTGTCTTAGCACTATTTAATACCAAAAACATTTCCATGCGGAAAATATGTGAGCGATTGGGATATATATCCAAAGGCGAAATGAGTGAAGTTGCGTTCAAGCTGGAACAGTATCAGTCTCTATCTATTTATCAGAAATTCATGAGGAAAAATTAATTATGCCTGGAACGGCCTATAGTATTATTCTGGATAACTTAAAAAAAGATTCAGACTTTCATGCATTGCTAGATGAAAAAATATCTCCGACAGAATATTTCATGCGCATCAGTGAAAAAAAGAATAAACTGCTTCACGGTGATTTTAATGAAGATATGCTCAATCTATCAGCCAGAATGCCACCAGATCCTGAAAAATATGTAGACACATTGTTGGAGATGCTTTTTGAACATGGAATTATACCTTCAAAAACCTACAACAAGGAGGTGTATGATGAAACCGAGAAAATTTTTTCACACAATTTTAATCATAGAAATAATAAGACCTTCATTTTCCCGGAAGAATCACGCCTTCTTTTTGCGCTTGCAGACATTACAAAGCCTCGAAAAATTGCTTTTATGGGTTCATATTATGCTTTCTGGGCTCTATGGGTACTGCCAGCTTTACCCATAGGGTCTACTGTCTGGTTAATGGACATTGACACTAATAGTCAGGCGCTGGCAACAGAAAATATTAATAATTTAAGCCTAGCAGAGGAAGTGGAAATTATTCAGATCGGCGAGGATGCTATTAAGTATATTAAAAACATTATGGACCTTGACTGGATTGTACTTGATGCGGAAGGACCCAAATATGGTGTCGATGATGATATGATCGATAAAGCAATCTACTACCCTATGATCCGTGAGGGTTACGCCTCACTTCGTGAGGGCGGGATAATGATAGCTCATAATATTCTCCTTAATAACACTACCAACTCTGAATATATCTCAGAAAAAATCAGGTGGAACGAGAAAATGTTTTCAAAATTCATTCCCTTCCTGCAAAAAAACTTCCAGTCCTTCTTACATTTCGAGTCTACTGAAGGTGTAGGAATAGCGAAAAAATGAACATACAGAATGTATTTGAAAGGCAGCACCGGCATGAAAAACTGTGGGCTGAAAATGCGGCGGTAGCAGAGCACAAAGAGATACTTCTTCAGATTGAAGGTATGCAGTATCAACCTGAATATGACGATTTCATTAAGGAATATCTGCCTTTTTACTCGGCGGATATCTGGAATGGGCTGGTACCTGAAAAAAAGAAGCTACTCCTTTCTTTCGGGTGGTTTATGTACAATCAAAAGACCATCATCATTGAACAGGCTGCGCTGACTGAATACTGCAAACTGGTTTTATCGGGTAACTCATCCTTTGCATTCCCCCAATATTTTATTTCCAGACTTGCCCAGGTTCAGGTTGACGAAACTTATCATACGCTGATGTCCTACAAAGGAATCAGTTTATGCCAGAGGATTGAAGAATATAGACTTAGTGTTTTTCCTGATACGGATCTTGCTTTATATATTGATTCGTTACAGTCACTTCCTGCTGCAGAAAAGGAACTAGCCTGGCTGGCCCTTACGACCGTGTGTGAAGTAACCATCAGTAAATATCTCTCTGTTTTACCGGGAGTCATAGGCGTTCAGCCAGCATTTCGCTTTATTACAGATATGCACCGGCAGGATGAAGTTTCACACTCTTCATTGTTCCTAGATTTAATAGCCTTTGCCAATGATGAACTGAGTGAGGAAATGCGCCGCAAGCTTTTCACTTATCTGAAGAAAGGTATTACGGCCCTGAAGTCCCCCGACCAGAGTTCATGGCGTTTCCTCCATGAATTGGCAGGAGTTACTTGTCCTGATTCTGTAAATCCTTTATTTGCTAATTTGTATAATTTTCGTATTCTAAAAAAATACACGGAGGGAGATTATGTCTGACGTGAAAGGAACGGTTATGTCCCCAGAGGAATGCAGTTTTTTCCTCAGCCAATATTCCTTCGGCTCTCTGATTTCACACGACCTGCTAATCAGTCACATTCCTTTTATTTTCTCGGAAGACAATCTTATTGAGACTCATTTGGCGTCAGGTAATCCCCAAATCGAATCGCTGCATAATCAAGCGTGTCTGCTGACAGTTATGGGTCCCCATGCATTTATTTCCACGGAGTATTACAAGGCAAAGCCAGCCGTACCCACATGGAATTATGCCTCGGTTAGCATCAGAGGTATAAGCCGTTGTCTGACATCGGATGAGCTGGAAATGTCCCTAGACAGACTGCTAGCGCGATTTCAGCCGCAGCTGAAGAGCGATAAGCAATCGTTTCCCGATGATTTCAGGCAAAGGCTAATGAGCGGAATTAAGGGAGTGGGCATCGAAGTGACTCAAATTAGTGGAATACTAAAACTAGGGCACCATCGTTCCCTGGCAGACCAATTTGGTGTGTTTAAACAACTGGAACAAAACGGTCAGCAGGGTTACGCCCGGTTTGCACAACAATGGCTGAGGCATTTCCGGCCGTCCATTCTTGATGGTGGCTCTGTTGTACAGTAATCATTCATTATTGAACGGGCAGGTCTGCTGGCAATACAGCAGCCCTGCGGCTTTGTTGAATAAATCGAACTTCTAACTGCAATCAGGATCAGATCTCCACACTCCTGATCCTGTAGCGATATCCCGTGGCAAAGAAAAAATTTAAAATCAACAACTGGGCTGCCTACAACAAGGTTCTTTTCAATCATGGTTCGCTGATATTCTGGCTTGATGAGTCAGCCATCCAGGCCTGGTACGACGAGCCAAAAACTTCTTCGCGTGTTCGTCCGCAGCGTTATTCTGAGCTGGCTATTTCCACCGTACTGATGCTCAAACGCGTCTTTCGCCTCACGCTACGTGCTGCTTAGGGATTAATTGATTCCATTTTTACGTTAATGAAGCTCCCGCTCGTTGCCCGGATATTCCTGCGCCAGCAGGCGAGCCAAGTCCGTGTGCATCTCTTTCAAGAACCCCACACGTGGTGTTGTAGTCCCCCCTGAATTTAGTCTTACCGCACAATGGAGTTCTCTGGTTAAAATACAACCAACGGAGGCTCATCATGAAGAAAGCGCGTTTCACTGAAACTCAGATCCTACGTGTTCTGAAAGAGGTTGAAGGTGGTCGGCATGTGAAGGATGTGTGCCGAGAAAACGGTGTGTCGGAAGCCAGCTATTACAATTGGAAAGCCAAATATGGTGGCATGGAATCCTCTGATATCAAACGAATGAAAGAGCTGGAAGAGGAAAATCGCCGGTTAAAGCAAATGTACGCATCCCTTAGTTTAGATCATGAAATTCTTAAGGATGTTGTATCAAAAAACTTTAACGGTGCCTGAGAAGCGTGAGCTGGTGCGTTACGTCATGACGGAACATCAGGCCAGCGAACGACGCGGGTGCCGGATTATCGGTATTAGTCGAAGCCTGTTGCATTATTGCCCGAACACGGCGCGGGATCTGCCCGTGGTCGAGGCATTACAAAAACTTGCACATCAGCATCCGGCCTATGGTTTTGGCCTTATGTTCAATAAGTTACGTCAAGCAGGATTATCGTGGAATGCAAAACGGGTTTACCGGATCTACCGATTATTAAAACTGAACCTTCGGTGTAAAGGAAAAAAACGCTTACCTAACAGGCATCCACAGCCGTTGGTTATTCCGCATAAAATGAACCACTGTTGGTCAGTTGATTTTATGAGTGATGCCTTGATCGACGGGCGGCGATTCAGGTTATTTAACGTCGTCGATGATTTTAATCGGGAAGCGCTGGCAATCGAGGTTGATTTGAATATACCAGCTCATCGCGTTGTACGCATCCTGGAGCGGTTAAGTGCTGAAAGAGGCTATCCGGCATTTATACGCAGCGATAACGGGCCAGAACTTACAGCCGCTGCTTTAGCTGAATGGGCAGAGTTGCACGGCGTGATACTCGATTTTATTCAGCCAGGCAGGCCAATGCAGAACGGATTTATTGAGCGATTTAACAAAACGCTACGAACAGAAATACTCGATATGTATCTGTTCAGAACACTGTCAGAAGTCCGTGTGCTAACAGAAGACTGGCGCGCAGAATATAACGAAGAACGTCCGCATAGCTCACTGGGTGATATGCCACCCGTTATCTATGCGAGGCAAAAACTGGCCGGAGATCCTCATTGGCGGTGGTACTAAAAACCGGAGGGACTACAAAACCACCTGTTACCCCCATAAAACTCGGTAGCTGTCAACGAAGTTGACAGCTACCGACCCGCTTGCCGACCTGGCCCAACAACCGAATCAGCGAGCTGTTGCCCTACGCCGAAAATAGCTTCAGTTAATATCTGCCAGCTTATTACATTATTTTAATCACACAACGCGACTTCGCGGTTCGGTTACAAACTAAATGCATTGTTACTGACTGTATGATGTTGCTAAACCATCTTAAGGAGATGAGTTTTAGCAACACCAATAAAAAATATATTATTCAGCCAGCCTTCAATGAGATTGATTCAAAATGTTGCGGTGGTTCAGAGGGTTTTCAAAGCGACCTCGAAGCTAACCGGTAGCGACCTAAGTGTTGATTTCTGCAAGTTAAGCAATTCGATTATAGATATATCAAGAGATTTAAACATCCTTTCAATAGCGTCATTATTTCCCCCTGCAATGATATTTCTCGATGTTTTTCCATCGACATTTATAACATCGTCACGATAAACAGTTATGTTCCCAACCTCATTATTAAGTAATAGTGATAATTTATCAGCCAGCCCGCCTCCGATTTGAATCGCGGTGTTATTTTTAAATTCCTCTCGAAATGAATCTATATTCCACTGAGCTAACGAAATGTGATAAAGAGCCTCAAAAGAATTTAACCCACTTGCTGCAGAGCCTAAACAACTTATCCCGCTTATGCGAGGATTGATTTCAAGGAAATAGATATCATCGCCTTTCACAATGAAATCTACACAACAGACTCCAGAATAATCTAGATAAGTTAATAGATTACATAGACGAGTCTTTATATCTTTATTAAGTTGTTCTTTGAAAAAGTAAGGGTTAGACACTCGAACCGTATCAAAATCAGAACGCACACCGCTACTACTGTTGCCAGTAAAGCATGGAGGTTGAAAGAAGTAATTGTTTGGTGTGCCTATAATTTCAACACAGCCTAGATAACCATCGATAAAAGATTCAATTAAAACATTCCGTTGAGCATTTGAACTTAAGTTTTTAAATAAATCATTTTCATCCCTGATTATTTCTATTCCATGGCCCATGCAATCCCACAGAGGTTTTGATATGATAGGGAAATTTAGACGGCTTGCTAATTCAAGCTCTAATTTATTCCCAAATGACTCTTTTAGTAAATTTCCATGGGTAAATTCTCTATCTAAAACTACCCAGTTTGGAGTTGGAAGGAAAAATTTTTCAAAAAGTGATTTAGTGGCTCTTTTATCTGATAATTTATAAATTGCAGTAATGGGGCCAGGGACAGCATCCACATCCTCCAGTAAGGTAACATCCTCAATGGTTCTTTCATTTGGTACTGACCAAGATATTACTCTTTCAATCACTTTTTTTGAAATTGATTCATGATCTATGTTTTCATACAGAGCACCCGGAATCAAAGGAGTAATATTTTTAGGCTGATCCTTCAAAAGAAGAAGCGAATTAGGACTTAAAGCTTTAATTTTTTCCCACGCCATCTCTAAAAATGGAGACGCTTGATTTACATCTAGGGACCGTATGAAAAGTGAAGATGATAATTTCATAAAATATCAACCTTTACTCTTTGTGATAATTCATCCATAGCTTGAAGGACGTAATCTTTACTATTAGAGATGAATATTGCCCAACCCAAACGTTCAATGTTCGTTGAGCCGGGTTTCACATTTGAGCCAAATGGTGCTGTGACCCTTGATTCAATAATTTCAGCATGCGCAAGAGAAGATGGCATCTCAATAGAATTGAATGTGCCTTCTGATTCTGGACGTATAAATTGTATGGCAGAATATCGTTTAGGGTGTGCGGGTGTAAAGTTAGTGGGAAGAATATCCACAGCTTGCTTAGCATAAATAGCCAATGGGTTTTCATCGGTCGAAAGCTCGACCAGACGGGGAATATAATCTCCTGCTGGTCTTGAGCAGCTCTCAATTACGCGAGGTTTTCCTTCATAATCTAACTTTATTTCAGTATGGCTAATCCCATTGGTAATACCTAAAGCAATTACTGCTTTGGCCGCTACATCTAGAACATCATCTCGTAAAAAATCAGGTATTGGCGCCGGGAATATGTGCCCTGTTTCGGCTCGTGCTTTTCCCGGGGTGGTAAATTTCATTGTAACTCCCCAAGGCATATATTTACCTGACAATGAAATACCTTCCACGCTAAATTCCTGCCCTGGAATATATTCTTGAATAAGGATCTCATTACTAAATGGGATGCCATGTGGGTATTCATGAGTCCACTGAGAAGCATCAATAAATGCTTGAGGTAGATCTTTTATCTCATTAATTACTGAAACACCGAAAGACGCTGCGTTCTCTGCCGGCTTAACTACTAAGGGGAACTCTAACTCTTCAAGAGGGAGTTGGTTGATATCATCTTTATTTGTTATCACTGCCTGTAAAGATGGAAGCGGACATTTTGCTTCTGCTAAGGTACGATACATGAAATATTTATTTCTTCTTGCTCTTGACAAAGTAGCGTCAGGTCCACAGAAATTTAGACCATGAGCAACCTCTGCAGCAATGTCTGTTAAAAACTCCCAAGCTACAACTACTCCTGAAACCCTTTTGTTTTTTGATTCTTCAATCAAAGTTTCAATAGCAGCCTCTCTTGCTGAAAAGTCTACAAAGATTAGATCATCAATCATATCATTGAAGCCCTGTAGCATAGAATGATATACATCTTCTGTCGTGGCTATGACTGTATGAAATCCGAGTGAACGAGTCGCTTTGAGGAGCAACTCCCCCCCCATTCCAATTGGTTCAATCACTAAAATAACTTTATTACTGTCAATAGTTGAAATGCTCATTAACTTCTCCTTTTAAGTTTCTGAAACCAATACCAAAAATCAAAATAGTTAGTATTAGAAGAACAGCCCAAGTTGAGTTTTTATTCATATCAAGAAGCCACCCAAATATGGCGGGAGATACCGTCATGCCTATAGACCATGTCATTTGAAAAGCTGCCATATAACTCCCATTTTTTTTTCTGGGTGCTAAGTTAATACTAAGTACATTTACGGAAGGTGTTGACAGCATCTCTGCAAAACTATAGATGAGCATTGCAATTAACAATATGAAGCAAGTAGCTATTTTGTTTTCGATTGTAATGCTTGCACACCAAAAAAGAATAAATGATAAAGTATTTAGGAAATATGATAGTTTTATATTATGCACAGGGTCGTGCCCTTTAGTCCAAGATGCTACATGAGTGCTTAATAAGGCCACGATAATAGTGTTTAGGATTACTAACCCCCCAGAAAAAAAAGGTGATAATCCAAGTTGTTCGGTAGCATAAATTACTATTACCAACGGAATGACCATTGCAGCCAAAACTAAACCAAAATTAACTATAAGTAGTCGACAATAGCTAGTGTCTGAAAACACAGATTTCAAACTTTGTTTTTCTTGATCGTTTAAATCATTTGTCTCATCAAAACTTACTCTTGGTTGCCAAATTCCGAGTGCCAAACAAGACAAAAAATAAAACAAAGATGAAGAGATAATTACATAGTGCAAACTTGTATCAGAATTTATTGATAAAGCTAAAGATGTAAAAATTGTTCCTAATCCAAGCCCAATATTCCTGATAGAAGCAATTAGACCGAACCATGTTTGGGTTCCTTTACAGTCTGAAGCTAATGCTACAAGTCCACGATTGCTAGTCCAAAAAACATGAGAGCCGGCCTGTGTCAAAAACTGGGTAAGTATTATTGTTAAAGGGTCTCTGGCAAAAAGACACATTATAAAACCAATGCCGCTTATGAAATCACCGTAAATGGATAACTTCTTGGGACCAAGTTTATCTAGTAATTGACCAATTAAAATCGGGACCAATGATGCAAGTGCACGACCAACGGCTATAGCTAATCCAATTACGGATAGACTTAACGTCGTTGTCCTGTTGAAGTAAATCATCATAAACGCCATTATCAATCCACTTCCTGTAGCATTTAGAACTGTTGAAGCTACAAAAAGTTTGGAATGATTTATGTTGGGCACTGATACTTTTAATATATTTTTCACGCGGAGACCTTATAGAGCTATGTAGTTAAATTACTGATTGTAGTATTTCTCATAAAATTAAAGGCTTTAAGAAAATCAGGGGATATCTCATTAATTAAATTTAGGGTTTCTTGTGATTTCCACTTACGACTCAAATATTCAATAGCAGCTATGTGAAAATCAGTTTTACCCAGGTCACAAAGGTAATTAATTATAATATCCCTATCAACATTCAAATTTAATGCATTATGAATTTTTAAGAGAATTGCCGCATTTCTAAAGAAATGGTCACTGATTTTGTTTTCAATTTCGCTGGATTTATTGAACTCTCCCATTCTAGAAAAATTTTCAGCCTTAAAGACTAGAGATAAAATTTTGTCGAGCTCATCGATCCCACTAGTAACTGGAGTCGGCTTGACATTAAATTCATACATACTTTTGGGATGTGAAATTTTACTGATTTTCTCAGCTGTAGAATAATGACGGTTGTAAATATGGAATGTCCCGACGTACCATGATAATTTTCCAACTTTCCATCCCAGTGAGTTGGCAATAACCTCGTGTAATACGCTCCATTCAAAGAAATTTATGCCACTAAAACCCCAAATGGCGTCATTAGCACGCACTGTTACATGTAAGTCAAGATAACCATTTCGTTGGATAAAGTGCAGCCAATTGTTGCAGGGTACATCCTTTGTATCCTGGTAATCACTCTCTGGATCAAAAATGTTCATAACTGCGCGTTTAGTTAATGGGTCTTCCTTGAATCGATTAACAACCCCTTCTAATTGGTCAATTTTTCCCTTCCAATTCCTCAGCCTTGGTCCATAAGCCGCTCTCCAAGTCATCTTATCGTCAGAGAAATCTTCAGCACGAGGAAGATAATTAGATAGGAACTCTAAGTCATTTCTTCCCGCCAGAACCCACAATGTTTCGGCAACTTGTGCAAACACATTGTTATTACGATATGGCAACACAAGAAATCTTTCAGTGGGGAAGTTTATTTTCGTTAAGGTAGATAAGATTTCAATTTGTTCTTGGTCTCGAGAACCTACTCTCGCACCATTTTTTAATATTGTGTCGAGAGTGTTGACTAAAGCATTTGTGATATTACGATTCATAGTTTGCCTCATAGCCTAATTTTGCCATTTCACTTTCGATGATGTGATTTGCGTCTTCTACATTGTTATATTCGTAATGACGACAACCTTCACTTCCTGAAATCATGGCAGAGACAACTTTATCTCCCTTCCTGAACAGCGTAATTACGGGAATTCGCCAACTTATTGCAGTTGCAATTTCATAGCCAACACCAAGACTTGGAGTGGTTACCTCTGCAACAACAACTTGAGAGTTTCGCAGCCAGTATAGATCTCTATCATGAATAAACTTATCAGTAAGAAATGATTGGCCACCGATTGATAAATTGTAATCACCTACATGTTCAGTAATTACCTTACCGTATTCTTTCAATTTGTTGATTAACTTTGAGTAAGTCGAGACATCGTCTCTACCTGCTCTAATAGAGCCAGCAAAATAAATGACTAAGGTTTTGTCTGCAGCGATGTAACTGGTGATCGTATGTAATATTTCACTCATTGTTATTTCCCATATAATAAACTTCATCCCCATTCCAATAAATGAAATTAGAGCTATGATTAACTTCCTTTTTTGTTGATATTTCATGATGAAATAAAATATACATCATGAGGTATATTGATATGATTTTTTAATTAGTCTCCTAATCTGATGTCAATTTTCTTAAATGCTTTCGCTAACTGTTCGAATTAACATTTTCGGTAAGACTAAAACGTGTACTTTCCATTGTAAATATAAGTGAATGTACTTACACTAAGGAAAAAAATTCATCAATAAGGTGATGAAATGGATAGCTTCAGAAGTATCAATGCTTTCGTCCATGCTGCTGAACTCAGCAGTTATGCGGCTGCCGCAAGGGTCTTAGGTATCTCTCCATCAGCGATCGCCAAGAGCGTAGCGAGACTTGAGGACGATCTTGGGGTTAGACTTTTTCATAGAACAACGCGCAGTATAGGATTGACTGAAGAAGGAAATGTTTTTTACGAAAGATGCAAATTTATCTTAGGTGAGATTAGAGACACAAAAGCGTTGATCGCAGAGACTCGCGCCTTTCCTAAAGGGAAACTTCATGTGAGTGTCCCGCAAATTTTTGGCCATACATTACTTATGCCATTACTACCTAAATTTTTAGGAAAGTACCCAGATGTTCAACTTGATATAGATTTCGAAGATCGTGTTGTAGATCTCATTGCTGAAGGGGTTGATATTGCAGTTAGAAGTGGAGAACTTGCTGACAACCGACTTGTTGGTAGAAAGTTAGGTGAACAATACTTTGTGGTCTGTGCAAGTAAAAAATACATTGAATCAAATGGCACTCCATCCACGCCCACTGAACTAATGAATCATCATTGTATTCATTTTAAGTATCCGACAAGTGGTCGTATAGCGTCATGGTCTTTCATAAAACCATACGAAGACTTAGATCTTCCAAGAGATCTAATCTTCAACAATACGCATGCAGGTTTACGTGCAGCAATAGAAGGATTAGGGATTGCACACCTCCCAGTTTATGTAGCCGAGGAAGCATTTAAAAAGAAATCACTTATTCCTCTATTAACTCAATTCATGTCACCTTTAGGATCGATGTCATTAATTTGGCCATCAAATAGGCACTTATCTCCTAAAGTTAGAGCTTTTTCCGATTTCATAAGTAACGAATTATCTTCCGGAAAATATCTTTCAAATAACATTGATATATATAAATAAGCTCCCTTATGCGAAAGGTAATCAGGCAACTTAATACACTCTTTCGCATATAAACTTTAAAAGTTTTTTATCTAGCATGCGCTACATTCGTAGTTAAATGCTTTTAATTTAATAAAAATCCCATCAAAAAATGTATTAACGTTGCTCATTTTTCACTCCCCATTGCTAAAATAAACATTCTTCATTTATCATGATATTCGTTATAACGTTACTTATAGGTAAGCGCCATCATCTGAAGAAATATCAATATTCCCCTCTCTAGCAAAACTAAGTTGCTCTTGATAATCTAACATAAATTCCTGCGCAGCTTCATCTGCGATTTTTATTTGATCCTCACATGCAGTAATCGTTGGTTCAAGACCAATATAAAGCCGATGCTTATAGTAAGATATTATTTCACTGTCATGTAATAAATGAATATTAATGGCAGTAGTGTTGGTGTTAATCAGACTCTTAGCCTTTGTAATACAAAGCTCTACATGTTCATGACTATTTAGCCAGCCAGCGATATCATAAAGTAATGATATTAGCTCCTCTGTAGTTGCTATAATATTTCCGCTTATCAAATTAGCGAATGAATTACCAATAGGATTATACACGGAAAGTATAGTTTCTCTTTCTTTATGAGAAAGCTCATCAAGCCACCAGTTCGTCATGTCGAGAAACCCAATACTGCCGTTAATGAATTCCATCATTAACATCCCCCAGTGTCAGCATAGTTGTCACCCCCTCTAAAAAATAAACCTGAGGGCAGGATGTGATAAATGAAACGTATTTCCCCAGAACGTAAAACCAGCGTGTTAGCGAAATTGCTGCCGCCTTACAACATGACTGTCGCGGCAGTTGTGCAGAGGGAAGGGATATTATCATTGGAAACCAAGCCCAAACAGAGAGGAAACCTGTGTGTTGGCGGATAAAGGGGTTTATCTGGCGAGTGAATCAACCTTTTACCGGGTGTTGCGCCACCATGGAGAAGTTCACCACCGCGGTCGCCGTATCAGTATCAAGCCGAGTCGGGTAAAGGCATCGACCACGTTCACCGCCTCCGGGCCTTGCCAGGTGTGGACCTGGACATCACCTGGTTGCCTTCAGTGGTACGTGGTCGTTGGTATTATTTGTATACGGTGGAAGATGTGTTCAGCCGCTGGTGTTGCATGAACGGTGCGGCGATGAAATCGCAGACACTTCAGGTTAAGCTGACAGAGCTGAATATCTCGGCTTCGCACAGTCGACCCCGGGTGAGCAATGATAATGCGGATGTGGAGTCGTTGTTCCGCATACTGAAATATGTGCCAGCGTGGCCGTCGTCGGGATTTAAAACGCGGGAGGAAGCGTGAGTCTGGGTGGATAGGTTTACCGGTTGGTATAACGAAGAGCATCAGCACAGTGGGATAGGTTATGTGACGCCGTTACAGCGGCATACGGGTGAGGACAAGGTGCTGTTGACCCGTAAACCATATAGCCGACATTATGCACGACAACATCCAGATGCCCCTGCTCTGTGATGACCTGCGCAATAGCCGCATCAGCGGAATCCTGAGAAACACATCTAGCTCAGCAGTATGTAATGATCTTTGGCGTAATCCAGCGTGCCAGTTACCTGCGGTGCATTACAGTCTGCGGTATTACGCATGCTGGCGTAAACGGTATGGCCTGCATGGGACAATGCACGTGCAGACAATGGCCACTGGAAGCACCGGTAATCAGAATAACCTGCTTCATGAATTGACACCTGAAGGACGGATAGTCTGGCTATCCGCTCAAATATGAAAATTAAGCGAAACCACCATTAACCCGAATAACCTGGGAGTTTACCCAGCCACCATCAGGACCTACCAGAGTAGCGACAACACTGGCGATTTCGTCTGGTGTCCCGATACGCTCCAGCGGAGCCATTTTTGCGATGGTATGGATTTGCTCTTCACTCTTGCCGTTGAAGAACAGATCTGTGCCGGTTGGCCCCGGTGCCACAGCGTTGACTGTGATGTTCCGACCTCGTAGTTCATTAGCCAGAACATGTACCAGACCTTCCACACCTGCTTTAGAAGCGATATATGGGCCATAAGCCGGGAAGGATTTCGCGATAACGCTGGTGGAAAGTACAACAATACGGCCACCATCGCTGATGTACTCTGCCGCGTTCGCCAGAATCAGGAAGGCACCACGCAGATTGGTGTGGATCACTTTATCGAAATCCGCCAGACCCGCCGTGGTGATTTTCGCCATCGGCATAATGCCGGCGCTGTGTACCACCACATCGAGCTGGCCGCTGATAGCTTTTACTTCTGCAAACAGGCGGCTCACATCGGCTTCGCTAGCAACATCTGCCTGAATAGCGATGGCTTTCCCACCCAGGGAAGTAATCGCCTGAACAGTTTCTCCCGCGCTTACGGCATTGCCTGCATAGTTTACGATAACGGTAAAGCCATCTTTTGCCAGACGTTCTGCAATCGCGCGGCCAATACCACGGGATGCACCGGTAACCAGCGCTGTTTTGTTTGATGTGTTCATTGTTTCTCCCGATATTTTGTTGGGGCACTATCAGTGCCGACTATGTTCGATATGTATACTAGTGTTTATCTCAGAGAGATAAAGGGGGCTAATTTAATATAATAATTCCATTATTATTAACAATAGAGAGCATCGCGCCACCAAAGCGCTAGAAAATCATCCTGAATGTCGCCTACTGGAGCACATCACTCGTCATGTGAGGCCGTCGCTGGACGGTCAGGCATACGAACGTTGCACTCATATACTGTCTGAACTGGATGACGATCAGAACCGGCTGGGTGATTAACGGTTCCGGGATATTTTCCGAGGCATTGCTTGGACCACAGTCAAAATATTATCCAGCAAAGAAATAGCCTGCCTGTTGAATATTAATCGGCAGAATGAAGGGATATCTTTCTCCGGAGCCTGCCCGATAGCAATGAGATCATCCCCGCGCTGGCGCTACCGCCATGGGGCGATATTTTTACCGGGCAATGAGCGCTATACTGGCGTTGAACTTTATAGCTCGAGTAAAGGAGAGCCTGTCAATGTTGTTACCGATTCAGAAAGATGACGACGAAAAAAAGGAAACTGAGCAGAGCAATGCTTCATCGCTTATTCAGCAAAAAATGTTAGAGTCCCGCTCTATCATTATTTCAGGTGAAATCGATCAGAAGCTGACAGAAAAAGTGGTTTCACAGCTTCTGTTACTGCAAGGAATCAGTGCCGATCCGATCAAAATATACATCAATAGTCAAGGTGGACACGTTGAGGCCGCAGATACTATTCATGATATGATCAAATTCATCAAACCCGAGGTACATATTATCGGTACCGGTTGGGTTGCCAGCGCAGGGATTACTATTTTCCTCGCAGCAAAAAAAGAACACCGTTACTCCCTCACTAATACCCGTTTTATGATTCATCAGCCACTTGGCGGCGTCCGCGGCCCGGCCAGTGACATTGAAATTGAAGCCAAAGAGATCATTAGGATGCTGAACCGGGTCAACCAATTGATTGCTGATGCAACAGGACAACCGGTAGAGAAAGTAAAAAAAGATACGGATCGTAACTACTGGATGACACCGCAAGAAGCAATGGACTATGGGATTGTGGGTAAAGTATTGACTCGCTATGAAGATTTGAATCTGGACTAACCGCCCTACTCTTGCTTATTTTATCCCTGGCTCAAGGCCTTATGGCTTTGAGCTACATCATCCTCCCACTCACATGCCTCATCGTCATGAGTGCAGCGAATCAAGTGTTCGCATCATCCACTAGAAGTGGAAAGAATTGGCGTGATAAGCTGCAACTCAATACCGAGTCTAATCGCATGTTTAGCATTTATAGCGCCGATTTTTTTCACAGCATTACCAATATGAAACTTTACGGTACTCACTTTTATACCCAGGATCAGTGCAATTTCCTGATATGTTTTACCTACACTCGCCCAGTACAGGATTTCATTCTCTCGTTGAGAAAAGATTTCTTTATCATTTGACACTTTATTACTATTATTTTTGGTCATATCACGGTAAAGAGAAGTAATTTTCTCATGCGCTGTAATAAGCAACATTTGCAATTTATCTTTATTATTTTCGATCATCTCTTCAATATCACCAGTTTTAAACTTGTTCAGTAAAATAGACAGCATCGCCAAATTATTATTTTGATCATGAAGTACAAAGGTATATCCATTAACAATATTATATCTTTTTGAAAGATTAAATATTTCTGATAGTTTCAAACTTGAATTAATAAGAATGTTTTTCTCTAACCACAGAAAAGGAGAAACTTTATTTAAAGCGGTGAGAACAACGGGATCGATGTGTTGATAATTGCCTTCTTTATATATTTCAATCCATTCATCGGGATAATTGGAAATTACCACTGTTTGTGTCAGATTTTTCTTATTCACGATCATATAAGAATATTTTATATCATTATAATGATTTAATTCCTTATGAAAATAATTTTTCATTATGCTGCTTATAGTTTCGCTATCAAAAAATACCACTGACATTTAATTCCCCCCAATACATTGCCAATGTCCCTATAAGGCTCAAAGCATAGTGTGAAACTATACTTAAGTCTAACTACTATCCCTTTGTCGTTCCCTTTATAATCTTCGAATAATACTGACACGTCTAATAATGCTGTTCTGTTTTCTATTATGGCTAATGCCAGGGAATACTACTGTAGTTAATATATTTTAACCGACCCCTCACCCTCTTGCGCCCTTTTGAAAGGAGCGTAAGAGGGTGGTTCCAATAAATGTGTGATCCTGCTCACTAAAACCAATGCACAGATATTTTAATAATTCATCAAAATTTTTAAATGACTGATGAACTTATGTCAGCCGATTCTCAACTGATTTTTGATAGGCAATCTTGCATAACAAAGTCTTTAAAACGTCTGACGACAAGGCTCGCCTCACGGCTCTTCAGCCAAATCATCAACGTATCAACTTCCCCAATCGCAGGGGTAATAGAATGGCAACGTATATCCAAACTCTGTTCATATTGTTTAACCACATTTTCAGGCAGCATAGCAATGCCCATACCTGCAGCGACACACCCTAAAATAGCCTGAAAAGATCCAAATTCCTGTGGCACGGCATTATCTATACCCTGCTCTTGCAGCCAAAGCACTAAACGGGAACGGTAGTTACAGCCTTGATGAAAAGCGAGCGGTTTATGAACGCGTAAATCAGCGCCAGACATCACGTTTGGATGATCAGCAGAGGTCACCAATACGAGTGTTTCCCTGCATAATATTGCCGAATTCAATTGTTCATGGTTCAGCATTCCGTTATCCGCAACAAAGCCAATATCCAACTCAGATTCCAAAACTTGTTTCACCAAAAATAACGTTGGCGACGTTTTCAGGCTGAGTTCAACAAACGGCATAAGGCGGCTAAAAGCAGAAAGCAATGATGGAAGACGCGTAGCGGCTGTTGTTTCCATCGCGCCAATGCGTAATTGCCCCACCGGTTTTTTATCTCGTAATGACGATGCTGCCTCTTCGATAAGCCCCAGAATTTTGTTGGCATACGTCAGTAAATGCTCTCCTTCGGGAGTGATATAGAGCCGATTCTTCTCCCTGATAAAGAGTGAAACATCCAGACTCGCCTCCAATTGCTTAAGCCGAGTAGTGACATTTGAAGAAACGCAATGCAAACGCTTAGCCGCCGCAGACACCGACCCAGTATCTGCCACCGCCTTAAACAAATTCAAAGAAACACTGTTCATTTAACAATCATCACTTTTAATAAACGTTCAACTTAATAATATTCACTTTTTTTTATCATTTATACAGGCAAGATAACCATTAATGATTAAAAATGATCATGGATCGTGAGTGCTAAAACATGCATAGAGATAGCACGTCAGCTAATCAGCGTCAGCTTGGAACCGCGTTATATGGAATGATTGTGTTAGCTTTGGGCATGGGGATCGGGCGTTTTCTCTACACACCGATGTTACCTGTAATGCTGCATGAAGGTGGATTTACCTTTAGCCAACTCTCTTATATTGCCAGCGCTAACTACGCAGGTTATCTGGTTGGGAGTTTGCTCTTTTCTTTTAATGCTTTTCACCACACCTCCCGTTCACGCTTCCAGCTTCTGATTGCGGCAACCTCCACTGGACTACTGATTTTAGCCATGTCGATGACTATGCATCCCACTGTGGTTATCACTATCCGTTTCCTGGCTGGCGTCGCGAGTGCTGGCATGATGATCTTTGGTTCGATGACGGTGTTGCACTATACCCGTCACCCTTTTGTCATTGCGTCACTATTCGCAGGTGTTGGTACAGGCATCTTATTGGGTAACGAGTATGTGATTGCAGGATTGAATTATGGGCTCTCGGCCAAAAATCTTTGGCTGGGTGCAAGCGTGATGTCAGCCATTTTACTATTGTTACTGGTTTTACTTTCACCGCGTCAATCTGTACCTCTGACCGTTTCTGTCACACGTCCGGTTGAAAGCCAACCGATTGAATGGTGGCAACTTGCCCTGCTTTATGGAATGGCGGGATTCGGATATATCATTGTGGCAACCTATTTACCGCTGATAGCAAAAGGATTGATCGTTCCTTTACTATCAGAACACCTCTGGTCGGTTGTGGGTGTATCTATCATTCCTGGTTGTTATGGGTGGCTATGGGCTGCTGGCCGGTGGGGAATACTTAAAAGTCTCAGCATCAATCTGACCATTCAGGGAATCTGCGTACTGCTGACATTATTCAGTCACTCCACCTTACTTTTCACCCTCGGTTGTATCGGTTTTGGTGCAACATTCATGGGAACAACCTCGCTGGTTATGCCGCTGGCGAAACGACTCAAAACACCAAGGAATATCAATCTTATTGGATTAGTGACACTAACCTACGGCATCGGGCAAGTTATCGGCCCTTTGCTGACCAGTGCACTGTCCTCTAGATCCAATGCTGTCGCGACCGCCACTGTCTGTGGTGCCGTGGCACTGTTTATGGCAGCCGGCATTAGTCTGCTCCATCTTGATAAAGACAAGCGTTAAATTTGATGTAAAAAAGGCGATGAGTGTCAGCAGCGAATACCCATTATCATCCTAATTTTCCTCCAGATCTTAGCATATGGCTGGGCTCATTGAACGACTGTCAACATTAGGTGCTCATTCATTTTCACACAATTCCATCACTACTCTGGTTACGGAGATACCATGCCCTACGTTAATATCAAAATCACCAATGAAGGCGTCACTGCCGAGCAAAAACGCCAGCTAATAGAAGGCGCGACTAAACTGCTGGTGGATATACTGAACAAAAACCCTAAAACCACTGTGGTGGTCATCGACGAAGTCGAGACAGATAACTGGGGGATCGGGGGTATATCCGTCACCGAACGCCGCAAGGCAAATCAGTAACCACATTCGTATTCTTATTGAGACAAACCAAGGGGAAAAGTGATGAGCACCCTTCCCTTTGGTTCAATACTCGTCATCTTTCAAATTTCACATCGCAAGTGTATTGGTTTTGTACACATATACGGAACTTGCCTTACCGTTCACCTACCTCATTTTTTTTCTCAGAATTCATAACGTTAACGTTCCAAAAGCACCTAGCCAGTCTTTTTCAAATTTTTCAACTGCGGCCTCTACCGCTGGCATTGAAATGAACTGTTCCGCAACGTCAGGAGGCAAAGTGATACATTGACAGCCCGCCAGCAAACACGCCATCACCTGACGCGCCGTTTTAAAACTGGCAGCCAGTATCCTGGAATCCGGCGCATGTAAAGAAAGCAATTGCTGAAGATCTTTGACCATCTGAATACCATCGCCACCTTGTGCGTCCAGACGATTGACATAAGGAGCGACATACTCCGCCCCCGCCAGTGCAGACAAGAGCCCCTGACCGGCGCCATATACGGCGGTCCCCAAAGTTGGAATATCTTCTGATTTCAAAATCTTAATTGCTGCCAGTCCTTCTCTTGTCACCGGGACTTTGATAACGACATCGTCAATGATGCAACGTAATTGCCGAGCATGATTGACCATCCCTTCCGCCGTCGTGGCCAACACCTGGGCAAACAGACGGCCTTTTCCCCCCCAACGCCTCTTTTAACTCAGGTAGCAGGACATCAATCGGCTTCCCGGCATGTGCAACAATACTCGGATTGGTTGTGACACCGGCCAGTGGGAATACGCGTGCCAGACGCTGTACTGCCGCCACATCAGCAGTATCGAGATAAAGTTCCATCGTAGTTTCCTCACAAAGTGTGATATTTCTCATATTTTGCCAGTATAGCGATTAGAACCGGTTTCTTTGTTGATAGAAATCAATATAGGTTTCTTTCGAAACACATTAAATCTTCATATGAAGAATTCAGTGGGTTGATTTTATGATCTTCAACATTCAGCGATATTCAACACACGATGGCCCTGGCATCCGTACCGTTGTTTTTTTGAAAGGGTGTGCGTTGAGATGTCGATGGTGTCAAAACCCGGAAAGCTATTCTCAAACTCAGGATGTGTTATTCGATGCCAGATTATGCCTGGAAGGGTGTGAACTGTGCCATCAAGCTGCACCGGATGTGATTACCAGAACAGCACAGGGCCTGGTCATCGAACGCCAGAAACTCCGACCGGAACATTATCGCGTTTTGCAAGACTGCTGTCCGACACTTGCCCTAACGCTGTGTGGCGAAGACATGGATGTTGAGCAGATTATGGCGATAGTAGTGCGGGATAAACCGTTTTACGCCCGCAGCCAGGGCGGCGTTACCCTGTCCGGTGGTGAACCGTTCATCAATCCACAACTGGCAGAAGCGCTACTCCGAAAAAGTCATGAGCAGGGTATACATACTGCGGTCGAGACCTGTTTGCATGTGCCCTGGCATTACATTGAACCCGCCTTGCCCTGGATAGATCTGTTCCTGGCAGATCTTAAACATGTGGACGCGACGGTGTTTAAAGCATGGACCGGGGGTAGTGCCAAACGCGTGCTGGACAACTTGCGTCGCGTTGCCGCCGCCAACCAGAAAATGATTATTCGGGTTCCATTAATTCCTGGCTTTAATGCCGACAAAAAATCAATCCGGGCGATTACGAATTTCGCCGCAGATGAACTGAATGTAAAAGACATCCATTTTCTGCCTTACCACACCCTGGGGATGAACAAATACGTTTTACTCAATCAACCCTATTTGGCCCCGCAGAAACCCTTTGATGATCCACAACTGCTTGATTTCGCAAGATCATATGCTCAGCAAAAAGGTCTGACGGCCACACTAAGAGGATAAGATGATGACTACCCTGAAACTGGATATTCTCGGTGAACGCATTAAAGCGCATAAAGATGCACTGGTTCATATTGTAAAACCATCGGTATGTACCGAGCGAGCACAGCACTACACCACTGTCTATCAATCCAACATGGATAAGCCACTTCCGGTTCGCCGGGCATTGGCGTTGGCCTACCACCTGACTCACCGTACTATCTGGATTCAACATGATGAATTAATTGTTGGCAACCAGGCGAGTGAAGTTCGCGCGGCCCCTATTTTCCCGGAATACACCGTCAGTTGGATTGAAAAAGAAATTGATGAACTGTCCGAACGTCCGGGAGCTGGCTTTTCCGTCAGCGATGAAAATAAACACCTATTGCATCTGATTTGTCACTGGTGGCGTGGGCAAACCGTTCAGGATCGCTGCTACGGCATGTTCACCACCGAACAAAAAGCGTTGTTGGAGGCCGGTATAATCAAAGCGGAAGGCAACATGACCTCCGGTGACGCCCATCTTGCCGTCGATTATGCCTTACTGCTGGAAAAGGGTCTGGATGGGTTGCGTGACACGGTAAGCGAACGTCGTTCCCGTATCGATCTGACCGTGCTGGAAGATGTGCACGGAGCACAATTTCTGAAAGCGATTGATATCACACTCCAGGCGGTAAGCCAGCATATTGAACGTTACGCTGATCTGGCGCGCGGTATGGCAAAGAAAGAGCCTCGTGCCAGCCGCCGGGAAGAGCTACTGATCATCGCGGGAAACTGCGACCAGGTTGCTCATAAACCACCGGAAACCTTCTGGCAGGCGTTGCAGCTTTGCTACTTTATCCAGCTTATTCTGCAAATCGAATCGAATGGCCACTCCGTGTCGTTTGGCCGCATGGACCAATATCTCTATCCGTGGTATCGCCGTGATGTAGAACTCAAGCAGACACTGGGTCGCGAGCAGGCGATTGAGATGCTGCAAAGCTGCTGGCTCAAACTACTGGAAGTCAGCAAAATTCGCTCGGGTTCCCACTCTAAAGCGTCAGCAGGGAATCCGCTGTATCAAAACGTGACGATTGGTGGACAGAACCTGATCAACGGTAACGCGGTTGATGCGGTGAACCCGCTTTCTTATGCAATTTTGGAATCCTGTGGTCGTCTGCGCTCGACTCAACCCAATCTCAGCGTTCGCTACCATGCCGGCATGAGTAATGACTTTCTGGACGCCTGTATACAGGTCATCCGCTGTGGCTTCGGGATGCCGGCCTTTAACAATGATGAGATTGTCATTCCCGAATTCATCAAGCTGGGTATTGAACCACAAGATGCTTACCAGTATGCGGCGATCGGTTGTATTGAAACGGCGGTTGGCGGCAAATGGGGATATCGTTGTACCGGGATGAGTTTCATCAACTTTGCACGTGTCATGTTGGCGGCGCTAGAGGGTGGACGCGACGCGACCAGCGGCCAGGTTTTCCTGCCGCAAGAGAAGGCCTTATCCAAGGGTAACTTTGCTCATTTCAGTGAAGTCATGGATGCATGGGATGCTCAGATCCGCTACTACACCAGAAAATCTATCGAGATCGAGTATGTGGTGGATACCATGCTGGAAGAAAATGCGCATGATATCCTCTGTTCCGCACTGGTTGATGATTGTATTGAACGGGCCAAGAGCATTAAACAAGGTGGCGCAAAATATGATTGGGTATCTGGCTTGCAGGTCGGTATTGCCAATTTGGGTAATAGCCTGGCTTCAGTCAAGAAACTGGTATTCGATCAAGGTGTTATCGAGCAGCAAGCATTGGCCAAAGCGCTGGCAACCGACTTTGAAGGCCTGAACAACGAACAATTGCGCCAACGTCTGCTCAATACAGCACCCAAATACGGTAACGACGATGATGATGTTGATCTGTTGCTGGTTCGTGCTTATCAGACCTACATTGATGAAATAAAGCATTACCATAACCCACGTTATGGGCGAGGTCCGATTGGTGGTAATTATTACGCGGGAACATCCTCCATTTCCGCGAACGTCCCTTTCGGTGCCGCCACCATGGCAACGCCTGACGGACGTAAAGCAAGAACCCCTCTGGCAGAAGGTGCCAGCCCCGCGTCCGGTACCGACCATCTGGGGCCAACCGCCGTGATCAGTTCGGTAGGAAAATTACCCACCGGCTCAATTCTGGGGGGCGTATTACTCAATCAGAAGCTAAACCCTGCCACACTGGATAACATCAACGACCGGCAGAAACTGATGGCACTACTGCGTACCTTCTTTGAAGACCATAAAGGTTGGCATATTCAGTACAATATTGTTTCTCGGGAGACGTTGCTCGACGCCAAAAAACATCCTCAGCTTCATCGGGATTTGGTGGTGCGCGTTGCCGGTTATTCCGCGTTCTTCACCGCACTTTCCCCCGATACTCAGGACGATATTATCGCTCGTACCGAACATACCCTGTAATCAATACGACTCAGGATTTAGCTACTTGTCGGTTGTGATAAAAGGTGAGAGTAGCCACTGGCGAGTGGCTACCTGACAACAGGAGAACTCACATATTCTGCGGCAAGGGCTCAGGCACAATGTCCAGCTGGATATTCTGCTCTTTCAGATGCCGCTGATAATCAGGCGAGAGTCCGCTGTCGGTGATGACTCTGGAAAAGTGATGTTCAAGGGAAAGGGGATAAGGGTGAATAAGCCCAAACTTTGAGGAATCCGTCAGCGCGATATTCTCGACGCCCTTTGCCAGCACTGCGCTCACCACATCGCTACGCATCATATTACGGCTGGTAAACCCGGTATCGTCGTGATAGCCATCAATACCAATGAATGCCTTATGGAAATGCACCTGCTGGATACAAGAACGGGTTAACGGACCAACCACAGATTCACTGCTTTTCTGATACAACCCACCAAGAATAATCACTGAACAATCAGTGTCTTTGAGAAGATGGGCGATATAATAGCTGACCGTTACAATCGTCACACGTCGACTATCGGCCAGGCAGCGCGCCAGCAAGGCATTAGTACTGCCACCTTCAATAAATACCGACTCTCCATCGCTGATAATTGAAGCGGCATAGTCAGCAAGAGATTGTTTTAACCGATAACGTGTGCACATGCGGGCACTCACGTCATCACTGTCAATGGCGACGGCGGCACCATGAACACGTTTGAGATAGCGCTCCCGTTCCAGGATAGTCAAATCCTGACGGACCGTCACTTCTGATACGCCAGTGACCTGCGCCAGCTCACTGACACTAACGTTACCGCGCTCGTTAACCAATTGAATGATGTGCTGCTGGCGTGAATTCATACGCAATGGCTTTTTTGATTAAGTATCGAGACAGTGTATCAAAAAAGTCGCCTACGGTCAGAGAGGCTCGGGGGTAAAGAACAGAGGTTGCGTCAAGGTCCGTACATCGTTTGCCAGCAGCACGATGTACGGACGAATGCGAAATTAGCCGGGGTTCACTTCATCAAGCACGTTGTGGATCGCCGTTGCCAGCTCGTTCACCTCGAATTTTGCCACATACGCATTAGCACCCACATTGCGAACATGCTCTTCATTGGCGCTGCCAGACAACGAAGAGTGGATAATAACCGGGATTTTCTTTAGAAAATCATCACGTTTAATATTCCGTGTCAGAGTGAAACCATCCATCTCAGGCATTTCCAAATCGGTTAGCACAAACGCGATTTTATCCGAAATCGGCTTACCTTCGGCTTGTGCCTCTTGGGCCATCAATTTTATTTTATTCCAGGCTTCCAGCCCGGTGACATGCATGATGAAGGGAATCGACATGATGTTTAAACCCTGTTCGAGCATCACGCGAGCGACTTTCGAATCTTCAGCCACAATGGCGACCGCCCCTGGCTTTAGGTGAAACGTCTTCGCTTCCACGCTCTCGATCTGCATCTCGCGAGCAGTGGGTATGATGTCATGCAGAATCTGTTCGACATCCAGCACCAACGCCAGACGGTTACTCTCCTTATCCTGGTCAAGACGAGCGATACTCGTAATGTAGCTGCTACTGACACTCGGCTCGGCTGCAAGCACCTGGCTCCAGTCAAGACGAACAATATCGTCAACGGATTCCACCGCAAACGCCTGGGTACTACGCGCATACTCCGTCACCAGAATGATATTGAGCCCGGTACGTGGCACACACCCGACGACGGCAGGGAGATCAATAACGGGGATAACTTGCCCACGAATATCAACCATGCCAAGCAGCGGCGATTTCATACCAGCAGCCTTGGTCAACGATGGCATTGGAACAATTTCCCGGAGCTTAAACACATTGATACCGAACAACTCAGACGGTTCTTCAGGTGAGGCCGACCCCACCTGGAACAATAACAATTCAAACTTATTAGATGAGGTGAGATTGGTTCTCTCCTCAATCTCTTTTTGAAAATTATCCATATTTGCCTCAATGTGAGTACTTAATTAATGTACGGTAACAACGTGATATGAGTGATACAGGTAACATCCAGCTCCCCCACTGTACGCAATACTTTCATTCAAATCACGTTGACATATTATCCACCGCAAAAAATAAAATATGTGTTCCACATCCTCTGCTACATATTCTTGTTACCAATAGCATAACCCAGCGGACTGATATCCATTCTTTTTTAAACCAAAAGCGCTGACGCCACCGCATGGGCATTGTCCATCCGTCACCATACCGCCACCAAAAGCGGGTCGGAAGCGCTCAACAATACATAGGGATAAATATGATGGTATGTCTGCGGGAAATGAATAGTCTGAAATAACGCACCCTCTGAGATAATAGGGAATCACAGCGCGGCGATCGAGATGATTAACACAACCGGCTTACTCCTGTACCCAGTGCCCATCTTCATACTGATGATAACGTCGTTCGGGCGGACAATAATCCGCCGGTCGCAGTGGGCTGGTCAGCTCTTCTTCGAATAGCGAACGTTTAACCCGTTTTTCAGGATCGGGAACCGGCACGGCGGCCAACAAACGGCGAGTATAGGGATGTTGCGGATTATCAAAAATTGCCTGCCGTGAACCGATCTCGACGATTTCCCCCTGATACATCACCGCGACCCGGTGGCTGATACGTTCGACAACCGCCATATCATGAGAAATAAACAGATAAGCCAACCCCAACTGTTGTTGAAGATCGAGCATCAAATTAATGATTTGCGCTTTCACCGTCATATCCAATGCGGAAACCGACTCATCGGCAATGATCACTTTCGGGTTCAACGCCAATGCACGGGCGATACAAATTCGCTGGCGCTGTCCCCCGGAAAACTGATGAGGGAAACGTTCACCCATATCAGCGCGCAGTCCGACTTTTTTCAATAAGTCGGCCACACTTCTCTTTGCCTGTTCGGGTTTGATGATGCCATGAGTGATCATCGGTTCGGCTATTGCCTCGCCAATACGCAGACGCGGATTCAGACTTTCATAAGGATCCTGAAATATCATTTGCACCTGCATGCGCAATCGTGCCAATTCACTGCTATCTGCCGCCAGCATATCTTTTCCGTTAATAGACACCGTGCCGCCACACGGCGATGTTAAACGCAGAATAGAACGCCCGGTAGTTGATTTACCACAGCCAGACTCGCCTACCAGCGACAGCGTTTCTCCTGGAAACAGTTGGAAAGAGACATTTTCAACGGCGTGTACGCGTCCGGTAACGCGTTTCAGCCAACCCGATCTCACCTCAAATCGCGTCACCAAATCCTTTACCGCCAATATCGGCTCACCATGTTGCACGGTATCGGTAATCTGATCTTCAGTGATATTTTGCAAATCTGGTATCGCGGGCTGATCGGGATCAACCAGCGCAAAGCGCTGCGGTAAGCGCGTACCGGCCATAGCGCCCAGCCGTGGCACAGCGGAAAACAGTATCTTGCTGTATGTATGTTGCGGTTGCCGGAACAGCTGCCGGGTGTCAGCCATCTCCACCCCTTCGCCCCGATACATCACCATGGTTCTATCTGCCACTTCCGCCACCACACTCATGTCATGCGTGATGAACAGAATCGACATGCCGGAATCTTCCTGTAGGGTTTTAATCAGTGACAGAATCTGCGCCTGAATCGTCACATCCAGTGCGGTCGTCGGTTCATCGACAATCAGCAGTTTAGGCTGGCACGCCAACGCGATAGCGATCACGACTCGCTGGCGCATCCCGCCGGAAAAACTGAGCGGATACTCGTTAAGCCGCGACTTCGCCGCCGGAATTCGCACCTTCTCCAGCAACCGAACCGCTTCCGCCTGCGCACTGGCTCGGTCCATGCCACGATGGCGTCTCAACACTTCGGTAATCTGTGTACCAATCTTCAACACCGGATTAAGGCTGGTCATCGGTTCCTGAAAGACCATCCCAATATGGTTACCGCGAATTCGCTGCATGGCGGATGCAGGCAGGGACAATAACGCCTGTCCGTCAAACTGAATGCTACCACTGACGCTGACCTGTGGACCGGCCAGCAGCCGCATGATCGACATGGCGGTCACGCTTTTACCGGAGCCTGATTCGCCCACCAGCGCCACAGTCTCACCTGACGCGATATCAAACGACAGATCGCGCACTACATTCATCCATTCGCCGTTGACGCGAAATGCCGTATTGAGTTGTTTAACGCTAAGCACCGGCTGGCTCACGCCCTACTCCTCATTTCTTGTATTTAATATGTCGCGCAGGGCATCACCAATCAGGTTGATGGAGACAATCAGCAACAGCAGCATGATTCCGGGGAACAGACTAATCCAATAATCGCCCGACATTAAATAGTCGAAACCGTTGGCAATCAGTAACCCTAATGAAGGCTCGGTGATCGGCAGACCAATGCCCAGAAACGACAGTGTGGCTTCCAGCATAATGGCATAGGCAATCCGCATGGTAGCCACCACGATCAGCGGTGGCAGGCAGTTAGGCAGCATGTGATGAAACAGAATACGGCGATCCGACAACGCCATCCCGCGGGCGGCATCAACATAACTGCGTCTACTTTCAATCAGCGCGGAACCGCGAATGGTGCGCGCGTAATACGCCCATTGGGTAATCACCAGCGCCAGAATGATTTTATCCACCCCTTGCCCAAAAACGGCCAGTAGAATCAGGGCAATCAGAATCGGCGGGAAACTCAACTGGATATCCACGATCCGCATCATTAACGCATCGGTTTTTCCGCCATGCCAGGCGCTGAACATTCCAACCGTCATTCCAATCAGCAGGGCAACGACCGCGCTGCTCACGCCGACAATCAGGCTGGTCCGCGTGCCGTAAAGAATGGCACTCAGCAGATCTCGTCCCTGATCGTCGGTACCCAACCAATAGATCAGCCCCGCCGGACTCTGTGAGCCGGGCGGCAGACGATTATCCATGATCTCCAACTGGGCAAGGTCGTAAGGATTCTGTGGTGAGATATAAGGTGCCAACACGGCCAGAAGAACGATGACCGAGAGTAATACCACCCCCATTAACGATAGACGGTTACTGATCAGCGCATGCAGTGTGCGGATAAAGGCCGACCGTGTCTCCACAACATGCTGGGTAGTAGAGTGGACTGAATGGTCTGACACGTTTAGCGCCCTCCCAGCCGGATACGCGGATCGACCACCGCATACAGCACATCGACCAGTAAATTAATCAGACTGAACATGACCACGGTCATCATCAGGTAAGCCAGAATCACCGGTCGGTCAAGCACCGCGATGGAGTCAATAATCAGCTTACCCATGCCCGGCCACGCATAGATGGTTTCTGTCACCACCGCGAAAGCAATCAGCGACCCCAGTTCAAGACCAATCACCGTAATAAGCGGAATCAGCGTATTTTTCAACACGTGGACAAATAGGATGCGCGTATCAGACAGCCCTTTGGCGCGGGCAAAACGCACATAGTCTTGTTGCAGACACTCCAGCACACCAGCGCGAGTCAGACGGATAATCAGCGAAATTTTGAACAACGCCAGATTGAGTGCTGGCAGAATCAGGTGCCGCCAGCCATCAATGGTCAACAGACTTGTCGGTATGCCAAATACCTCTACCGTCGCCCCCCGGCCAGAAGACGGCAATATTCCCAGCTTAACGCTGAACAACATGACCATCATCATACCGATCCAGAAAGTAGGCAGGCTGAAACCAAGAATAGAAAACGTCATCACCGATTTAGCCGCCAGACTGTCTGGCCGCAACCCGGCAAATACCCCCAGAGGAATTCCCACCACCAACGCCATCAGAAAAGCGACCAACGCCAGTTCCAGTGTCGCAGGCATGCGCTGCAAAATAAGATGCAGCGCCGGCTGATTAAAAATATAGGAATTACCCAGATTGCCATGCAGTGCATTGACCACAAACAGCGCGTACTGTTGCCATAACGATTTATCCAACCCGAAGGCGTGAATAACCGCATCGCGCTCCGCTGGCGTCGCATTGCTGCCCAGTAATAAATCAATGGGGTTGCCAACCAGATAGATTCCGCCAAATACCAGCACCGACATCACAACCAACGTTATCAGCGTTTGTGCCAGACGGTTAAGTAAGAAAGC
The DNA here is from genome assembly GCA_030388725.1 of Prodigiosinella aquatilis. Lineage (NCBI taxonomy): Bacteria > Pseudomonadati > Pseudomonadota > Gammaproteobacteria > Enterobacterales > Pectobacteriaceae > Prodigiosinella > Prodigiosinella aquatilis. The sequence continues at coordinate 1,685,686 of CP128857.1, read as the reverse complement.
GGTCATGCGATAGCGGCCCTTGTGTTATCCCTGATGATAGCCGTAGTGGCTTAGTACCCTCGTCAATAGTGCCATAAATTTCGCCTCATCGACGGATTGCATCACCGTTGCATTAGGAGCAGTCGGTAACTTGCCATAAAAATCCGCCCAGGTATGACCGGCGGTTTCCCCGGTAACGGCCACGCCGATGGTCGCCGACCTGCCGGCAAACAGCGTCGGTTGCAGTAACCAGGCAATCACCGTGGCGTCATGAATCGGCCCACCCTCGCGCCCCAAGCGACCAATATCACTGCGGTCAAAAGCAGCCAGCAAGTTTGCAATCGCTTGCCCCGGTTGCCCGGCGGTTTGCTGCAAAGTAGTGATCTCTTTCTGGGTGATCAGCGCTTGAAATGTCATATCAAGCGGCATCACGACCAGCGGTATACCGCTGGAAAACACCCGCTGCGCGGCATGAGGATCAGCATAAACATTGAATTCAGCCCACGGAACACGGTGCCCTAGTGCAGTAAACGCACAACTCATGGTAACAATCTGGCCAATGCCTTTCGCTACGTCCGGATGCTGAATCAACGCCAGCGCCAGATTAGTCATTGGCCCGATGGCACAAAATGTAATCGGATCATTATCCGCCGCCGCCTGACGTGCAGTCCGTACAATAAAATCAACAGCATGCTCTGACTGCACCGCGTAAGATGCGTCAGGCACCAGATCGTCACTGAATGCACCGATCGCCGCATATTTGCCATACCGTTGCGGACCGATCAGCGGCCCGTGGCTACCGGCATAAATCGCTACACCCTGACGGCCTGAAAGGCTCACAATTTTCGTCGCATTGGTCACCGCATCATGGAGCGGCACATTACCAGCCACCACCGTAATACCCAACACGTCCAACTGTGGAGACGCCAGTGCCAACCATAGTGCAATCGCGTCATCCACGCCTGGATCGGTATCAATAATAATGCGACGTGTCATAGGCCGGTCCCATACACAGAAAATAACTGACAAAACAACTGAAATACCTGTTCTGTATCCACACCAGTAACGATATCCACATTCGCGGTCTGACCCGATTTATTGTACAGATCAGCAATGGTTTGCCCCATGCATAGCTCACTCTGATACTCAATAAACACCCTGGCCCGTTCAGTCCGAAACAGATCAGGGCGCAGCACCCAGGCAATCACCAGCGGATCGTGGAGCGGCCCGCCGCGTGAACCATAGCGGCGGACATCATTACGATCCCAGAAAGCCATCAAATTCCCCAACGGCGCACTGATTCGCCCGGCCTGTGCGACCAGTTGCGTCACCCGTTCCGGCGTTAATATCACCTGATGGGTAGCATCCAGCGGTAATACGGTGATCGGGAGTGTCTGAGAAAAAACAATATGTGCCGCATGCGGATCAGCAAACATATTGAATTCGGATGTCATGGTACGATTGCCTGCTTCACGGTAGGCGCCGCCCATCAACACGATACGCTCAATTCCCGACACAATATCGGGTGCAATACGGAGCGCAGAGGCAATGTTGGTTAACGGCCCTAACGCACAAAGCGTGATCCGTTCGCCCGAGATAACGGCCGCACGACAGCTATCAATCAAGAAACCGACCGCATGCTGTGTTTTCACCTGTAGTCGCGGGGTGGGAAACGGACAATTGCCCAATCCGCTTTCACCATGAAACCGCCCGTGAATCGGTGCACGTAGTATGGGTTGCCAGCAACCGGCGAACACCGGTATGTCTTCACGCTGGCCGAGTTCAACAATCTGTAATGCATTGCGCGCGGTGTGGATTACCGGCTGATTGCCATTGACCACTGTGATACCGAGAATGTCGAGCTGAGGGGCGACAAAAGCGCTGAGCAGCGCGATGGCATCATCAATACCGGGATCGCAATCAATAATGATAGGAATTTGACTCATAAAGCACCAACTGTATGCAATACAGCGGTGATTTCTTGTCTGGCCTGATCGTTCAACGGCTGCTGTGGCGGTATCGGATTACCAACGGCAAAACCCTGTAGTTCCAGCGCAGCTTTGATACAGGCGGCAATAGTGTATTTGGCAAAAATTTCATTAACGCACCACAGCGGACGCTGTAGATCCATCGCCTGCTGCCAGTCACCACGTTTGGCAGCGTCGTACAGCGCCAGGCTCTGTTTAGGTACGATACACGCCGGTCCCGCCATCCACCCTACCCCGCCAATTAACATGACACAGGCTGGAATATGTGCCGACGCGGCAAAAACCCGCATCCGCCCCTGCGTTCGTTCTATGATTGATAGTAACCGCCCAGTGTTGGTCGAGGCATCCTTAATGTAGTTGATATTGCCAACATGACTGAGGCGCTCGATCACCGGCAGACTTAAGTCGGCACGCTGAAATTGTGGATTGGTGTACAATACCACTGGTTTTTGCTGTGCTGCCTGTGCGATAGCGCGGAAATAGCCTTCAATCCCGGCATCAGTCACCGGGAAATAGGCTTCCAAAATCGCCAAAATGCCATCAACTCCAAGCCGGACATACGTTTGCGTTTGCTCCACCGCCTCCTGAACCGCGGTAGCGGCGACGCCGGCAATAACCGGTACTCGCCCCCGCGCAGCATTCACTACGGTACTGACTACATCAAAACGCTGCCTGGTGTTCAGATAAGCAAACTCTCCCGTGCTGCCCAGCGGAACAAGACCGTGCACACCGCTGGCAATCAAGTGTTCCACCAGATCGATCAGCACGGCCTTGTCAACGCTGCCATCAGCGTTCACCGGCGAAACCAAATAGGAATAAACGCCGCTAAATTCCTTCATTTTCTTACTCTTATTAGATAAAACCCTGGTGTTAACGCAAAAAATCACACACTACATATTTTCTTTTTTATGTACAAAATAGGGCAATGTATAGCCGTCTGTGCGGCCGGAATAGCTATATCCTTTCTTCATTGCCCAGGTATTGGACAGAAACAGTAACGGGATAACCCCCTGCTCTTTCATGGCCAAATCGGTTGCCTGCTGTAGCAGTTTGTCGCGCTTAGTATCGTCGAGCGTAGCGCGCGCCTGATTCAGCAGTTTGTCAAATTCGGGATTGGAATAACGCCCACGGTTACCCTGCCCGGCATTCGGTCCAAAGGTTTCCAACAGCGGGCCGAGCACCCCGGAGGCTTCGCCGGTTTCAATCGCCGCACCGCCCATCACCAGACTGAATTCCCGTTTGGATGCTTTGGCGAAATAGATACTGCCCGGCATGGTCACAACGCTGGTTTTAATCCCAACCTGAGTAAACATCTGCCCCAGCGCCTGAGCGATTTTGGCATCATTGGGGTAACGGTCATTGGAAGCATGGAACGTCAGCGTAAATCCATGCGGATACCCAGCTTCCGCCAGTTTCTTCTTCGCCAGCGTCGGGTTATAAACCGGAGCCGGAATATCTTTTGAATACCCTGGATAACCGGGTGGCACCAACTGAGATGAAACCAGTCCCTGACCATCCAGAATACGTTGCACAATCGCATTACGATTAATGGCTAACGACATCGCCTGACGAACCAGCAGCTTCTTCAGCGGGTTTTTGCCATCATCACCTTTGGCAAACGGTGATACATCGCGGTCCTGATCCGGATGCAGGTACATGATGCGGTTGCCCGGTATCGAAACAGTAGTCAGGTTCTGTTGCCTGATAATGTTGCTTCTGTCAGCGGTAGGAACCTGTTCAATCATGTCAACGTCACCGGACAACAGTGCCGCAACGCGTGCGCTACTGTTTTTAAACACCCGCAGAGTGACTTTCTTCCACTCGGCTTTACCCCCCCAATATTGGTCGTTACGTTGCAAAACCACTTTGTCATCAGGGGTGTAGGAGACAAACTTGAACGGACCGGTCCCAATGACATCTTTGCCACTGTTCAGGACTTCAGTCGGTACATTGACAAAACGCGCAGGCATAATCGCGATGCGGCTTAAATTGTTCAGTAACAGTGCCGTAGGTGTTTTGGTCTTTATTTCTACGGTCAGCGGATCAATAGCTTTGGCGTCAGCAATATCCGCCACATACGGCGTATAGGCACTAGGGCTATTTTTAGCCGCCAACGACACCCGTTTGAAACTGGCAATGACATCTTTAGCGGTCAGCGTGCTGCCATCGTGAAATTTGACGTTAGGCCGCAGCGTAAACCGCCAGGTGGTATCATCAATTTTTTTTCCATGACACCGCCAATGCTGGCGTAATTTGTTGTCTTTCATTCTGATTAACCAACCCGTCAAAAATATTACGGGCCATCGCACTATTGGCGCCCCCTACGTAAAACAGCGGGTCCATAGAGGTGGTGGACGAAGCCAGTCCGATAGTCAAATCCGCAGCTTGAACCATTGGCAGAGGCAGCAGCGGTGCCAGAGCCATCAGGCTGGCAAATAGCGTTGTTCCTTTCATTCTGCATCCTTGTTATTTCCGTCATAATCGCGTTGTGTGACTCATGACAAACTGTACCTGCTCACTTTTTCGAGTGTAAGAGCTGGTAAAAATAATTAAAAATTGTATTTTGTATCGTACTCATAAATAAACGTTATGATTGGTAACATCTTATGCAACGTATCAACCTACGACAAGTCGAAGCATTTCATAAAGTGATCCTTACTGGCGGTATTACGCAAGCGGCCAATATCATGAATATTACGCAGCCAGCAGTGAGCCGTTTGATTAAAGATTTTGAATATTCGGTTAATCTGAAGTTATTCGATAGACATGGGCGAGGACTGGAGCCCCGGGAAGAAGCACTCAAACTTTTTCGTGAAATAGAAAGGCTCTATATGGGCGTAGACCATATCGCTCACATCGCGGATGATATTCGTCACGCCAAAGGCGGCGTGCTGCGTATCGGTGCCGTGTCGGCATTGTCTAACCTATGTACCCGATACATTTTCCCTACCTTGTTGCAGCAACATCCCGACATCTCACTATTTATGGATGTAGAAAGTACCGTGTCCATCACCGATATGGTGATGAGTAGTCAATATGACGTCGGTTTTATCAATGGTACACGGGCTATAAAAGGATTACGGGCAGAATTACTGGGTGTCACTCAAGCAGTGGCAGTGATTTCACCACAACACGAACTTGCCCACGCAGACCAAATCACCCTGGATGATTTGACACGACACCGCGCCATCCTACCCGGGCGTAAAACGGTATTACGCGGACAGTTGGCCAAACTTATCTCGGCGGAAGATCGAGTCCTTCATTGTCCCATAGAGACGTCACTGCGACACTGTTGCGCTATGGCCTCATCCTGTCTGGGAATCGGCATTGTCGATTCCATAACCGCTCACACCAACGAGTCCAATATTCTGATCAAACCGTTTGAACCTAAAATAGATGTGGCCTATCTGGCCATCTTTCCACCCCAAAGTGCGAAAAGTTTACTGGTTGAAGCAATCATTGAAGACATGAAAAAACTCATCACTCTGTAACCTCAATACACCCGTTATAGTAAGTGCCTACTATTAAAAATAGCAGGCCTGATGAGATGGAGATGGGCACGTCTCACGGTCCGTCTGAACAGGCAGGCATTAAATATAATGAAGCTTAGTTTCAGACGATGACTCAGCATGAAAATGGTTGAAATACCCAGACTGGAGAAAACCAAAGGCCACATCATGATCCTTTAGTGCTCGATATCAACAACATCTATTAATAATCTGCCAATAAACCGTAGTTATACTAAGATCATTCACATATCTACCCCAGCCATCAATCCGGCTACTTTTCACTACTTCTCAACGCTATAACCTATCAAATCATAAAAATTGATCGGTCAACTAATCACACTAATCAATCAATACATAGTTATTGATCGTTTTTATAGATTGATCAATAATGCTCAAAACATATCCAAGCAGGAAGCCATGGTGATTATCAATTCAGCCTTAAATAATAAAAAGCGCTATGTCATGGAGCCGATTTATAGTCGCCAGAACGAGCTGTTCGCTATGGAACTGCTCACTCGATTTGATAATAGTCAGAATACAGAAAAATATATTCAGCAAATGAATAGTGCTGAAAAGCAAGCACTATTTGTCAATAAGTTAGAATGCATTGCAGAGAAGAAATCATATTTTATAGATAACAACATACTATTATCTATCGATGTCGACTTCTCAACAGTGGTATTTATACTCCAGGATCTGACCACAAAAAATTTACTGGATAAACTACCGTTCATACGCCTGGAAATAAGTGAAAACTTTCCAAATCTTAATGATGGTAAACATAATCCATTGCTTACAAAACTGCATGAATGTTACCCACTTTGGCTGGGTGATTTTGGCAGTGGGAACGCGAATCTTTATGCTGTCACACAGTCTATATTTGATTATATTAAATTAGATAAGAATTTTTACCAGCAGATAATAAAACATGAAAAGAGCTATATATTGTCAGTCCTGATAGAAAGCATAAAAAAATACTGTTCTGGTGTCATTATTGAAGGCGTACAACATCATTCAGAATATTACTTTTTAGAAGACTGCGAAATAGATGGCATACAAGGCGATATTTATCCTAAATATACGCTAGACGATATCAATACATTGGAATAGTGAACATATCAGCCATAGGATAGATTTTATTTTTTAATTATCTATTCATTGTGCCATCACAGATGGTAAAGTCATAATCCAGAATGGATATGCGGTTTCTATCTTCATTTTTTCAAAACATTAGTTAATTTATGCACTACTACAAAGATATTGTATCTGGGCATAGACTATGCACACAACATAGTCTATCACATAAAGAGTGCCCTCCGTCTTGCCTTAAAAATTGCAACATATCTCATGGGTAATCCCACAAAAATGTTATGTGTTACGAACCGGTTTTTAATCGTTTTATTAGCTGTCGATCTGTAGTCACAGTTATTTTCGCCTTAACAATAAAAATAGCTATAGACATCATATTTCAAGTTACAGATCTATTGGGTATAGAACAATTGATAGGCTCGCCACGAAATATCTTATTCAGGATAACATTACTGGCCATCGTGCCACATTTCATCAACAAAACCGCTTAAATTAAATAACAAACATCTCACAAAATAAGGTTAATTAAAATAAAACAAATTAAAATCAGATAGTTAAATATTTAAAATATAGAAAAGTCTCAAAGTGACACGTAATGATAGTTTTATATTGAAACCATTACAGCTTTTAGCTAGGTTAAATAGCAACCGGGCAACTATATATACCCAGGAATGCCTAAGCGATATTGACGGAGAGTTAAAGATTTATAGAAGAGAGCGACCATCGCTCCCCCTGGTATTAACTCAATTCATTGTTCGGGCAAGAGTCTGTCTAAACAGATTTGAACACATTTTAGAGAGTGGTTGTAGCAAACGAGATTCAGGGATAGATCGCACCATACTATCAACTCACCAACAACTTGAATCGGTTGAATTGATTGGATTGGTTAGAACATAAACACCCTCATTTAAAAATGAGGACAAAATTTTTTTATTTTTATTATTCCTTTGGGTTTTAGTTTTAAATAGCTAGCCACTCTTCTTTTCAAGAATCTTTCCTGACGGGAAGCTGATGATTCCCTATGAATAATTCAGAGGTGAAGATATGGACAGCATAAATTACCTTATTTCTCAAAAAGTCACTTCCATTTCTCTTGCACGGCCGGAGAATACGGCCGTTATTTATGGGTCGAATAAATTAACCTATCGTCAACTTGAGATATACACCACCCGCATTGCACACTATCTGGCTAGCCATTACCCAAAGAACAAGAATGGGAAAATAGCAATTTACCTTGAACCAGGGCTATATTTACCTGTCATTTTACTGTCAATAATGAAAGCCGGTTTTACATATATTCCACTTTCCCACTTTCACCCACTAGAAAGAATTAATACCATTATTGATGACTCCCTATCCTTTTTGATTATTACTACCAAGGATATTTATCAACGCGATAAACTGGTCAAACTAGGGAAAACAACGCTATTCCTGGAAGACCTCATCGTTCTGCCGGAAGGCGCCATCACCGGTAATCTGCCGCAGGTCACCGCCGACGATCTGGCTTACATTCTGTACACTTCAGGTTCGACTGGCATCCCCAAAGGTGTTGCCATTGAACACGGCAACATGCGCTATTACCTGAACTGGTTCAACGAGGATCTGTGGCCGCTCACCCGTGCATGCCTGCCGCTGACCTCCTCCCTAAGCTTCGCTGCGGCGGTCACCCAGCTTTATGCACCATTGCTGCGTGGCGATACACTGTACATTCTTCCCAAAGATATCCTGCATCACTATCCTGATCTGCTGAACTGGTATCAGCAGCACCCTGACGGCGCGCTCTACTGCGTCCCAACCATCTGGGAAGAGCTGCTCAACTATACCCGCCAGCGTCGCGACATCGAATCACTGCGGCTGCCAAAAACGGTGTTCCTGTCTGGCGAGGCCGTATCCAACAATCTCAAGAACCGTACTTTTCGCGAAGTACCCGACATTCGCCTGTTCAACCTGTACGGCCCGACAGAAACCACTGCTAATGGCTCGTTCACTGAACTCTCGCCGCAACGGCCAGTCACCATCGGCAAAGCGTTGCGCGGCAGCGAGTTACTGATTGTGGACGAACAGTGCCAGCCGGTCATACCGGGCAAGGTAGGTGAAGTCTGCATTCTGGGTGATGGAGTGGCTCAAGGTTATATCAACCGCGACGCATTAACCCGCGAGCGATTTTTCACCGTCGAGCGGCAAGGCCGTTCCTATCGGGCGCACCGCACCGGCGATCTGGGCAAAGTGCTTGACGACGGCGAGGTACTTTATCTCGGCCGCTGTGATCGGCAGGTCAAAATCAATGGTATACGCATTGAGCCGGAGGAGATTGAGCAAATACTGCAATGCCATGCAGGTATCGCCAAAGCAGTAGTGCGCTGCGATGACAGCCTGACCACGCCACGACTGATCGCCTATCTGATCGCAGCCGGAGAACGTCTTACCCTGAAAGCGCTGCGTCAATATCTGGCTGAACGGTTGCCCGTCGCGATGATTCCCGGCAGTTTTATCTATCTGGACGCCATTCCCAAGCTGCCCAACGGCAAGCTGGATGTCAAACGTCTGCCGCCGCCATCCCCGCTGCGTCCGGCGCTGCAAACACCTTACGCCACTGCTGCAAATAAGCTGGAACAGGAACTAATCGATATCTGGCAGGAAGTGCTGGGGATTGTCGATCCTGGCGCTAACGACAATTTTTTTGAGCTAGGCGGCAACTCGCTGCAAGTGATGCAAGTGCGCCGGCGTATCCGCCAGCAGTTGTATGCCGATATTGATCATGACTGTTTTTTCGCTAACCCAACACCGCGGGCACTGGCGGGCGTCGTCCCCTATTACTGCAATGACGAGAGTAACAGCGACGATGACAACAATGCTGAGCCCCGTCTATCCTCCCAGCAGCGCTACTTCCTGACGCTGGAACTGCTGAGTGAAAATCCTTGGGCGTATCAGATCTATTTCACCATCGACATACGCGGCGATCTCAATGAAAACGCCATCAACCACAGTTTATCAAGGATCCTGGAGCAGAATGCCATTCTGCGAACCCGCTTCGATCTCGACAGCGGCGACGGCTTCGGCGGTATTGCGCCTGCCGTCAAGGTCACTGTAGCGCGCCGCAAAGTGACCCTGCCCGACGCGCACCCGCTACGGGACAGCGTACTGCTGGAATTAGCGCGCGCCGAACCAGCAGAGTTCGAGCAACTGCCGATAGTGGACTTCCAGCTACTAGAACAAGCGCCACAGCACCACGTTTTACTAGGTAGAGTGCACCACACGCTGTTCGACCACGACGCTATCGCGCCGTTTTTCCACCAGTTCGTCAGCTACTATCGAGCATTTCTTGCTGGTGATACTGCTTACCGGATCAACTCGCCATGGCAGTACGCCGACTACTGTCGCCAGCAGACGTGTGAAGATACACCAGCACGGCACCAACAGGAGCTAGCCTTCTGGCGTCAGACGTTAGCCGGCTATCGCCGTCAAGGCGCATTACCGCCGCAGGCTCTGCGGCCCACCGTGGCCGAGGGACGCAACTATCTGATCACATTGAGCACCGACATCAGCCACCAGCTACGGCATTTTTCCCGCCAACGCCAGGTAACACCGTTCATCACCCTGTTGACGTTGTTCAACCTATTATTACAGCAGCATACAGACTATCAACGGCGTCCCATCGGCATCCCAATCTCGGACCGCACCTCGCAAGACAACGCCGACATCATGGGCTGCTTCGTCAATATGACCAGTTTTTTTATGCCGATCGACAGCGGCGACACGCTAAAAAGCTTGCTGGAACGGTGCAAGAAACAGCTCTTTCCATTACTGGAACATCAGCACTTATCTTATCAGGATGTAGTTAACGCTTTGCGCAATACAGCAGATGAAACGCTGCTGCACTTTTCTATCGGTTTTAATTATCTGACCGCACTACCGGAAAGGGAAAATAGCAACAGCTGTGAATTTAGCGTGAGCGAAATATATCACCAACAGGCAAGACTGGACATGACACTTTTAATTCAGGACGCCGACTGTTTCACGCTTTGTTTTAATTATAACTCGGGTATTTATTCGGAAGAAAATATCAAAAATCTGGCGAGAAAATATTGCGAACTATTATCCGAACTGAGCGCCTGATGATCATGCTCGCATAATCGTTATTGTTGCAAAATTAAAAATGGACAGAGGATCAGATCATGGAATCTGAGAAGACGCTTCACGCACAATTTATTGCGCAGAAAAATAAAACGCCCCACGCCATTGCTCTGAGATCGGATAAATCATTATTAACCTATCAAGAGCTGGATAGACACTCGACGGCGCTGGCGAGTTATCTGCTGGAACAGGGCGTAGTGCCCGGCGATAAAATCGGTGTGTACCTGTACAAGGGTTCCACGCTGGTTATCAGCCTGCTTGGCATCCTGAAAGCAGGCGCCTGTTATGTGCCACTTGACCCGTCTTACCCGCGGGATCGCCTACTGTACATGGTGCGCCACGCCGATGCTCGGGTCATCATCACCGAAACCGCTCTTGCCGCCAATCTGGAGGAAAACGAACGCCGTCTGATGGACATCTCCGCGCTGGATCTGGACGCACCCTACGCCCCGGACTTACCACAGGTTGATGACAACGCGCTCTGCTATGTGATGTACACCTCCGGCTCTACCGGCCAGCCGAAAGGCGTTATGGTCAGGCACCGCACCGTCGTGAACTATCTGTTGTGGATGCAGGATGCCTTCGCACTTACGCCGCAGGATGTGGTACTAAACCAGTCTACGTTCAGCTTCGACGTGTCAGTATGGGAGATCTTCTGGCCGTTGATTATCGGCGCCAGCTGTGCGCTGATCGCCGACGACATGAAATATGACCCGGCGCTGCTGGCAGACTTCATGCAACAACATCAGGTTACCGTGGCCCAGTTTGTACCCACTGCGCTGCGCGTCATTGCCGCAGCGCAAGTGCTACCTTCCTGTCCCCGGCTTCAGCACCTTTTCTCCGGCGGTGAAGCACTAGACCAACAGTTGGTGAACGATCTATCTGCTCAGTTTAGTGGACATATTCACAACCTGTACGGGCCAACGGAAGCCACTATCTTTATCTGCCACTGGCTATGCCAACCGGGGGCAGATCTCACCATCGTGCCCATCGGTACGCCAATCCCCCACGCCCGTGCCTACGTGTTGGATGAGCATCGTCAACCACTGCCGCCGGGGGAAGCAGGCGAACTGTATCTGGCTGGCGACACCCTGGCGCTTGGCTATCTCAACGCGCCAGAACAGACCCAGGCCAGCTTTGTGCCTGATCCGTTTGTATCTGATAGTGCTGATCGCATGTATAAAACCGGTGATATCGTCCGGGCGCGGATGGATGGCGTGCTGGAGTTCATCGGCCGCGTCGACAGCCAGGTCAAACTGCGTGGTCACCGGGTTGAACTCAACGAAATCGAAGCCACTCTGCGCACCTTCAGCAAGTTGGCTAATGTGGTGGTGGCGCTGGAAACCGCTCAGGATACCCAGTCCCAAACATTAAACGCATTCTACGTTCTGCGGGAAAATGAAACGACCCATAACCAGGAATTAAAGGCGCACTTATCCAAATACCTGCCGTTTTATATGGTGCCATCCCACTTTATTGAGCTGAAAAAAATACCCACGTTGCCAAACGGCAAAGTGGATAACGCTCATTTACGTCATTACCTTAAAAAAGGCGGAGGAAATATGTCTGAAAAGACCACAGCTCTCGGTAACGGTATTGAAACCGAGATTATAAAAATATGGAAACAGGTATTGGAGAATCAAAAACTTTCCGTACATGAAAACTTTTTTGATGCCGGCGGTAATTCATTATTGATGTCGAAAGTCCACAGGGAAATAAAAAAACACCTGGGAATTCCCATTTCAATTATGGAGCTGTTCCAGTACCCGACGGTAAAAACGTTGAGCAGCCATATTTCTAAAAAACACGCCAGCATCGCGGCCAGCCTGAAAACAGCTAAACAAGGAAGAGAATAATGGATAATCGTACCACTCTACGCGACAAGGATATCGCCATCATCGGCATGGCAGGCCGTTTTCCTGGCGCCAATGATGTCAATGCCTACTGGCGTAACCTGCTGGATGGTCTGGAAACCATCAGTGCCTTCAGCGAAGAAGAACTGCGTGCTTCTGGCGTAGACGAGGAACAGATCGCTTCCCCCAACTATATCCGCCGCCGCGGTATTTTGGGTAACGCACAACACTTTGACGCCAATTTTTTCGACATCACGCCACGCGACGCTGAGATCATGGATCCCCAGCACCGCATCTTTCTGGAGTGCAGCTGGCACGCCTTTGAAGATGCCGGCTACGTGCCGTCCACCTATCCAGGCAAGGTCGGAGTATTTGGCGGTACCGGCACTGCCTGGCACCTCAACAAAGTGAACACCCACCCAGAGGTACAGAAGTACGCCAGCGGCGCATCTGTCGTCACCAACAACGATAAGGATTACGTCACCACCCGCGTCTCCTATAAACTAAATCTGAAAGGCCCGAGCGTTAACGTACAGAGCGCCTGCTCCACCGCGATGGTGGCCGTGGTCATGGGTATCAACAGCCTGCTAAATGGCGAAAGCGATCTGATTGTCGCCGGTGGCGTATCCATCGATACACCGGAACGTCGTGGTTATCAGTACATGCAGGGCGGAATGGAATCCGCCGACGGTCGCTGCTATGCCTTCGACGCCCGCGCTAACGGCACCGTATTCAGCCGCGGCGTCGGCGTGGTGATTCTCAAGCGTCTGAAAGATGCCCAGCGAGACGGCGACCACATCTACGCCGTGCTGAAAGGTGGCGCCATCAACAACGACGGTAGCTTGAAAGCAGGCTACACCGCACCGGGCATCGCCGGTCAGATCTCTGTCGTCAAAGCAGCGCTGGCCCGCGCCGAAGTAGACCCGGGCACTATCAGTTTTGTGGAAGCCCACGGCACTGCCACAGCGTTGGGCGATCCTATTGAATTCAGCTCCCTGAGCCAGACCTTTCAGGAATACACTGACAAAACCCAATATTGCCGATTGGGATCAGTCAAGACCAACATCGGTCACACCGACGCGGCCTCTGGCGCCGCTAGCCTGATCAAAGCCTCGTTGGCGCTGAAAAACGGCGTACTGCCGGCGTCGCTGCACTATCAGTCACCAAACCCTAACATCGACTTTGAAAACAGCCCGTTCATCATGAACACTGAAACACACAGGTTGACGGCTGACGGCTCGCCGCTCCGGGCGTTAGTCAACTCGTTCGGCGTCGGCGGTACCAACGCCTGTGTTATTTTGGAAACTCCACCGGACGTAGCTATCAGCGATAGCACCGATGGTTATCTGGTGTTCCCCTTCTCCGCCAAAACACCCTCCGCGCTGGAAAACATGCGCGAAAATCTGAAGCAGTACCTGCAACAACACGAAGACGCTAACCTGGCAGATGTGGCCTACACCCTGCAAGTGGGACGCCAGCACCTGACACACAGCTGCTGCACAGTGGCGCGCGATCGCGACACACTGCTCAGTCGACTGTCGCAATCTGCCAGCGTCATCCCGCAGTTCAGCAAGAACAATAAGTCGGTGGTGTTCATGTTCCCTGGACAGGGCAACCAATACATCAACATGGCGCGCGAGCTATACGACACCTATCCGACGTTTCGCGACGCACTGGATCGCTGCTGTGCTTACCTACAGGACATCCTTGGCTGCAACTTGCTTGACATCATTTTCCAGAGCGACGACAGCACGGAAAAAGCGCGCATCAATGAAACCCAATACACCCAACCAGCGCTATTCGTGGTGGAATACAGCCTGGCTCAGCTATGGCTGTCATGGGATGTGAAGCCGGACATGATGATCGGCCACAGTGTCGGCGAATATGTGGCAGCCTGTATCGCTGGCGTATTCTCGCTAGAAGATGCGCTCACCGCAGTGGCGCTGCGCGGCAAATTGGTACAGCAACTGCCAGCTGGCGCCATGCTGGCAGTACTGATGGAAGAAGAAGCACTACATGAGCGCCTGCAAGGTACCAAGTTGGAGCTCGCCGCCGCCAACTATCCGGGCCTGTGCGTTATCGCTGGCGAGCTGGATGAGATCGAAATATTCCAGAATGCACTGGAAGACGACGACATTTTCTGCAAACACCTGGATACCTCTCACGCGTTCCACTCCTACATGATGGAGCCGATATTGGACGACTTCCGTAAAGTGATCGAAAAAATCACCTTCCACGCGCCCACCATTCCATTCGTCTCTACCCTGACTGGAGACTGGATCACTGACAGCCAGGCCCAGGATCGCGACTACTGGGTCAAACACGTGCGACAGCCGGTGCTGTTTACCCATGCCTTCAAAACGCTGATTGCCGAAGAGCATCACGATTTCGTCTTCCTGGAAGTCGGCCCCGGCCGCTCACTGGAGTCCGCCGCCAAACAGCACATCAAAGCGGTTGAGAATCCATCCATCTTCGCTTCGCTGCCTACCGCCAGGGATGTGGCTCTCAGCGGCGAACAGTTGCTGACCACACTCGGCAACCTGTGGTGCAGCGGTGTCGCCATCGACTGGTCCCGCTACTACGCCGGCCAGCGTCGCCTGCGACTATCACTGCCGGGCTATCCGTTCGAACGCAAAGAATTCAAACTACCGGCAATACGACAGGACGCCCAGGGCGGACTGAACAACCGCTTGCTCAATACCCGTAAGCGCAAACAGGCGGACGTCGGCAACTGGTTCTACATGCCCACTTGGCGACGCACCATCCCGGCGAAATACATGGCCGGCAAGCGCCCCGACCGCGACAATGACTGTTGGCTGATTTTTGCCGATGACCACGGCATCGCCGATGAAATGCGCGCGCAACTGACCAATGACGGCTATCAGGTGATGACGGTTACCGCTGGCGGTCGCTATCAGGAACGGGACAACGCGTTCGTCATCAATCCCGACGACAGCGCCGATTACATCGCACTGCTCAGAAGTGTCAAAAAGAGCGGTCGCCGCCCGAATCGCATCCTGCATCTGTGGAATCTGTCGGATAGTACCGCCGCCCCCCGCTTCGTTGATCGTTACCATGATTTCCAGGTCAATGCGTTTTACAGCCCACTGTACCTGCAACAAGCACTGGTTGGTGAAAATCTGCTGGAAGGCCTGCACCTGCTGTTCGCCGCCAACAACATCTTCAGCGTGGCGGATGAAACCATCCGTGCGCCAGAGAAAGCACTGCTTACTGGCCCGGCACGGGTGTTCTACCACGAATACCCGGAAGTGCACTGCCATCTGGTGGATGTCGATCTCGACGCGCCACGCACTGAAGTGGCCCGCCTGCTGATCGACGAAAGCCACATCGCCACCGACGGCAATCTGATCGCCATCCGCCGCCACAACCGCTGGGAAGAGGATTACCAGCAAGTTCCGCTGGCTCATGACGACAGCGGTAAACCGATCGCTATCCGCGACGACGGCGTCTATCTGATTACCGGCGGACTGGGTGGGCTGGGTATGCTGCTAGCCAGCTATCTGTCCGATATCAGCAACGCCTCACTCATTCTGACTTACCGCACGGCGCTGCCACCGCGCGAAGCGTGGCAGCAGTGGCTACAACAACACCCGGTAGATGATTACACCAGCGAAAAAATCGCCGGGATTCTGAGACTGGAACAGCACGGCAATCAGGTCCACCTACTGAATGTAGACGTGTGCGACTACGAGGGTATGAAGGCCGGACTGTCTGCTTTCCCACATATTAACGGCGTGTTCCACACCGCCGGTATCGCCGGTGGCGGTATCATCCCACTGAAGAATGCCGCCGACTGCGCTGGCGTGCTGGATCCGAAGGTCATCGGTTCACTGATTCTGGACGAATTGCTGTCCGACCAGGCGCCGGAATTTTTCATTCTGTTCTCGTCGATCACCTCCATCGTCGGCGACATCGCACGTATCGACTACTGCTCCGGCAATGCTTTCATGGACGTGTTCTCCCACTACCGCAACCAGCTCCGCCCAGGCCATACCGTCTCTATCAACTGGGGCAAATGGGGTGACATCGGCATGGCGGTGCGTTGGACCAAACAGCTCATCGAAAAGAAGAAAAACAGCAAGATCAATACATTTGAAGAACGTACCGGTGATTTGCTGACGCTGATTGAAAGCGCAGGCGCGCAGGAGACGTTCCGCATCAATTTGTCAGTCAATCAGGACTGGGTGATCGACGAACACCAACTGTCGCACACCCCAGCGCTGGTAGGGACCACTATCCTTTCAATGCTGTACGAATACCTGACCGTGTTCAAACCACATGAGGATCTACAGGTCAAGAGCCTGATGCTGACCACACCGGTAATCTACCATCACGCCTGGCCACGGGAGATGCGGCTGTTCGTCACTGATGAGGGCAACGGTTACAAATTTAGTCTAAAGAGTCGCGGCCTGCTGGAACTGGATTGGCAGGAGCACGCGCTGGGCAACATCCGCCACAGCGATGAAGTAGAGACACATTACGCCACTGCGGAAACACTGCGCCAGCGTTGTAGTACCCTCTACCCGCACCAGCCGATGGCACTTCACATCGGCAGCGCTACCACTGGCGAGGAGTTCCTTACCTTTGGCAAACGCTGGGACAACCACTGCGAACTACGACAGAATGGCACCGAATGGCTGATCCACAAGGTATTGCCGGAAACGTTCAGTACCGACCTACAACGCTATGCGTTCCACCCAGCGATGATCGACTCGGCGGCCATTACCTGTCTGATACACTTCACGCAAGACAACTTTCTGCCCATCAGCTATGGCCGGATTACCTTCCACGCACCGCTGGGACAGACATGTTACGTGCATCTTCAGTTGCATCGACCTTATCAGTTGCAGGATAGCTCCATCGTTATGGACATCGTGTTCTTCAGCGAGCAGGGCGAACGCCTGCTGACGCTGGAAAACTACACCTTGCTCAAAATGACGCAGGGCAACCAGGTGGTCGACTCTCAGACCAAACAGGCCGACGCAGTCAAAGTAAATCTACGCGATAAAGATATCCTGTTTTCTGAAGGCCTCGACGCCATCAAACGCCAACTGGCACATCTGGAATTCCCTCAGTTGGTGGTGGTGACCAGCGATTTACATCAGTTGATCTACGAAGCCATCCCCGAACAAGAAGAGGAGAACACGGAAGAGGATACCGCTGACGTCACCGACGCTCACTCTCGTCCAGTGCTATCAGTGGAATATGTCGCGCCGGAAAACGATATCGAGAAGGAAATCGCCAGGGTGTGGCAGTCCACCCTGGGCATCTCCGGCATCGGCGTGATCGACAGCTTCACCGAGCTGGGCGGTAACTCCCTGCTGGCGGTGCAGGTAGTGTCAATCGTGTCCGGCATTTTCGAGATCGATATCCGCGTTGACCTGTTCTATCAGGATCAGACCATCAAAGGCATGGCCAATCTGATCGTCAAAGAACTGGAAGGCGTGCTGGAAGGCGAGTAAGTCAGCACCGCGCCATGGCTCCAGTACGGAGCCATGGCCGTACCCGCGGTGTCACCGAAATAAAGGGATAGTATATGACCAATAAAAGCGCGGCCATCCTCTCGTTGAGTCTGGATGAACTGAAAAAACTGGCTCAGAAGAAAAAATCACGGCCTGCCAGTCAGGGCGGAGACGGTATTCAGCGCTGTACGGACCCCACCCGTAGGCAGTTTCCGCTGACCAGTGCCCAGAAAAGTTTCTGGATGCTCGATCAGTACCTCGAAGACAAACGAGCCTACAATAACCCCTACGCCGTTATCTGCCGCGTCGACCACGAATTCAATCCAGATCGGGCGCGTCAGGCGCTAACGTTTCTGGCCCGAAAGCACAGTATCTTGCGTACCACCTTTCAGGTGGTGAACGGCGAAATCATGCAGTGCGTATCGGACAATATCCGTTTCGATTTCGTTTATGAAAATATCGTCGCCATGCCGCAGGACGAAAAGCAGCAGCGTATCAAACAGCAGGCGCGTGACGAAGGCTGCCGGGATTTCGATCTGGCCCGCGGGCCACTCTCTCACTGGCGCATCGTCAAAACCAACCATAACGAATACGTGCTGATGCTAACCTTCCACCACATCATTTCCGATGGCTGGACCGTGAACCTGTTTTTCAAGGAGTTCATGGAAATATACTTCCAGTTGGAAAACAACATGACGCCGGCGGTGGACAATTTTCTGCAGTTTACCGACTACGCGTTGGCGGAAAGTCAGTGGCAGACCAACGGCCACTATGACCAAGGACTGGCGTACTGGAAAAACAAGCTGGACGGTGTTCAGGGCATTCTGGATATCGTCACCGACGCGCCGCGGCCACCCAAAATGAGCTCGGCTGGCAGTCTCGTTAGCCAACGACTGGATCCCGTCACCCGGGAAACGCTCAATACGTTATGCAGTCACCATAACGTCACGCTATTTCACGCTCTGCTGACGGCCTGGCAGGCCCTGCTGTACCTCTACAGCGGCCAGCAGGAGATCATCATCGGTATTCCTTTCGCCAATCGTAACCACCCGACGACTCGGGAACTAATGGGGCTGTTTATGAACACCCTGCCGCTGTGTGCCAACATCCGGCCAGAGTCCCGACTAGTAGACATGCTGTCTCAAGCAAAGGAGGAGAGCGAACAGGCGATGCGCCATCAAGACGTGCCATTCAACATGATCATCGAACACATCAGTTTCGGCCGTTCGCCACAGGTCAATCCGCTGTTTCAGGCCATGCTGACCTATCAGGTATTCCCGCATTTCCACAACAACACACTGTTCACTATCGAACCCCTGAAAGTGGACTACGGCGTTTCGAAAACCGATCTCAATCTGTGGGTAGAAGAAGACAACGGCATGCTGCTGCTGACGCTCTACTACAACCCGGTAATCTTCCGCCAAAACACTGCCGAACAGATGTTAGAACATTTCCAGCGCATCCTGCGGCAGTTCATTGCCGACCCAGAGATCACTGTCGCGCAGATCTCGCTGCTGAGCGAACAAGAACGGCACCAACGCCAGGCCGAGTGTCAACCACAGCCCCCGTGCGCCGTCGAACCGGTACACCGGCAGTTTGCCCATATCGCCAGCGATTACCCGCAGCAGCCGGCAGTACGCTGCGACAATCGGGAAATGAGCTACCAAGCCACGGCGCAGCTGGCGGAGCAACTGGCGCAGCGGCTGCTGGCTGCTGGTCTAGAGCCGGGAGAAGCGGTCGGTCTTTACATGAAGAAAGGCGTCGACTACGTCGTTGCGATAATGGCGATCCTGAGCGCTGGCGGCTGCTATCTACCGCTGGATATTACTCTGCCGTGGGAGCGGGTGGATTATATCATCGCCGACGCCGCTGTACGGATGGTGCTGACGGATGCCGACGATATCGCCATCGACGGCGTCGCCTGCCTGAACATGCGCACAGCGGGCGTTGACACCGCTACCCGGCGGCCATTACCCGAGCCAACGCCGGACTCCCCCGCCTACATCATCTATACCTCCGGCAGCACCGGCGTTCCCAAAGGAGTACGGGTCAACCACGCCCAGCTCGCCTGCTACTGCAATAGTGCCCGTCAGGTACTACAACAGCCGATGGGCGCCCGCTACGGTATGTTTTCCTCCTTCACCACCGATCTGGCGCACACCATGCTGTTCCCCGCGCTAACCAGCGGCGGCTGTCTGGAGATCATCAGCGACCAGCAGTTACAGGATCCGGCCCGCTTGATGGCAGCGCTGACGCAGCATCCGCTCAACTGTATGAAGATCACCCCCTCCCACCTCGGCGCGCTGCTGGCGTCAGATCTGGCCGGCGTCCTGCTGCCGACCTCACTGCTAGTGCTGGGCGGCGAGCGAGCGCCTTGGTCGCTGATCGAACGGCTAAGGCAGCTCAACGCCCGCTGCCGCATCCTGAACCACTATGGCCCGACCGAGTGCACTGTCGGCGTCGCCACCTGGGAAGTGATGCCAGATACGCAATTGCCGGAAGGCAGCTACCTGCCGATCGGTAAACCGTTCCCCGGCGTACACCTGTTGATTCTGGACAGCCAGCACCAGCTGGTGCCGGACGGTCTGCCCGGCGAAATACACATCGGCGGCGCTCACCTCTCCGCCGGCTACATTGGTAATCAGGCAGGGAAAAACGCCGCGGCGTTCATTCCACATCCGCTGTGCGCCGGTGAACGACTCTATCGCACTGGCGATAAAGGACGACGTCTGCCGGATGGTAACGTGGAATTCCTCGGACGCATCGACCGTCAGGTGAAAATTCGCGGTTTTCGGGTAGAACTGACGGAAATCGAACAAATTCTTCATCAGTGTCCCGGCGTGACGCTGGCAGCGGCCGCCCTACAGCCGATCAGTGCTAACGAACACCGACTGCTGGTCTTTCTGGTCGGCATCGCCCCGGCGCAGCGCGATGCAGTCAAAGACACCGCCCGCGCCCGACTGCCCCACTATATGCATCCAGATCGTTGGGTATGGCTCGACAGTATGCCATTGACTGCCAGCGGTAAGATCAACTACACCGCACTCACCACCATGACACTGCCGATCGGCAGTAGCGAACGACGACCACGCAGTGAAACCGAACACCAGTTGCATCACCTCTATGCCAGCGTGTTGGATCTGAACGAGGTCGATATCGACGACAGTTTCTTCCAACTGGGCGGCAACTCCATCAACGCACTAAAACTGGTGATGCAGGTCAACCAGCAGTTCGGCATATCCTTATCTCTGGGGCAGTTACTGGAACACAGCAGCATCCACCAGTTGGCGCAATTACTGGAACAGCTCGGCCCGCAGCAGGCACTCACCTCACTAGTGGAGCTCAACCGGGGCCATGATGACCAGCCAACGTTCCTGATGGTGCACCCGGCGGGCGGCAACGTACTCTGCTACTATCCGATGGTGCAGGCGTTAGGTTCCCGCTATCCGGTGTATGGCGTTCAGGTGGCAGATTTCAGCCAGGCGCACGACTACGACCGTGATATCACGTCACTAGCAGCGTTCTATCTACAACACGTCGGCCACATCGCTCGCCGGCCAAAACTCATCATCGGTGGCTGGTCGCTGGGTGCTACCATCGCGTTGGAGATGGGCCAGCAGATCGCCAGAAGTACCGGTCAAGCACCGACGCTGCTGGTATTTGATCAGCCGGCGCCGCAAGTGCGGGTCGACTACGCCGACACCATGAGCGACAGCGACCGTCTGGCCTACTTTGCCAGCAAGGTCGCGCTGTTCACCGGCACCCGTTTTGATATTTCCGGCGAGAAGCTATCCGCCATGAGCGAGGATGATCGGACACGGCTGTTCCTGACGGAGTTCCGTCGGGCGCGACTGGTACCCTCCACGCTCAGCTTCGAGAACTTCCAGCACTTTCTGGTAATCCTATGGGCACACATCAACGCCAGCGACAGCTACCCAGGCGCATCCTACGCTGGGCCGATCCTGGTAGCGGAAGCTCAAGAGATCCTGACAGGGCGGATACGCCTGCCAGAACCGGGACTGGGCTGGCAGCGGCTGACAGATCGACCGCTGACCGTAGTGCCGGCGCAAGGAAACCACATCACCATGATGAACGAACCGCATATCGTTGAACTGATTCAACGGATCAAACAGGTGCTGGCATGAGTGGAACGAGCGCGATGAACAGCCCGGGGGCTACGGCGGCAGCCGCCGCTCCCGCCGTCTCCGCCCGCAACTGGTGTGCCATTATCGGTGGTTTGATCGGCGGCTTCATGGCCATTCTCGATATCCAGATCACCAACTCGTCGATGAAAGTGATTCAGGGTGCGCTGTCCGCCACGCTGGGCGACAGTTCATGGCTGATGACCGCCTACTTTACCGCTGAAATCGTCGCCATCCCGCTGTGTGGCTGGCTGTCGCAAGCGTTGGGTACCAGCCGTTACGCACTATGGTGCATCGTGAGCTTTCTGGCGGCATCATTGCTCTGTTCGTTCGCCTGGAATCTCGACTCGATGATTATTTTCCGGGCATTACAGGGGTTTAGCGGTGGTGCGCTGATTCCGATCGCCTTCCGGCTGATTATTGAGATCCTGCCCAAAGAGAAGCGGCCGTTCGGCATGTCGTTGTTCAGCATCATCAGCACCTTTGCACCAGCAATTGGACCGGCGATGGGCGGCTGGCTAACCGACTCCTTCTCCTGGCACGCCATTTTCTACATCAATGCCGTACCGGCGTTGTTGGCCTTCGGGCTTATCAGTTACGGCCTGAAACACCCGCCGATCCGCTGGCAGGTGATCCGCGACGGCGATTACACCGGCATCGTCACCGGCATGTTATGGCTCGGTACACTGGAAGTGATCCTGGAAGAGGGGCGTAACAAGGGTTGGCTGGAATCTGACCTTATCTGCACGCTTGCAGTGATCTCGACCCTGTCATTCCTATGGTTTCTTTACGACCAACTGGTTCACCCGCGACCGCTAGTCAATATTCGCATGTTCCGGGACTCCGCCTTCGCCTACGCCACCGTAATTTTTGCCATGCTGGGCGTTGCCATATACGGCACGCTGTTTCTGGTGCCCTATTATCTGACCATGATCCACGACTACAATGCGTCGCAGATCGGTAATGTGGTGATCTGGATGGGACTGCCACAATTGGCGATCCTACCGTTCATTCCGTGGCTGCTGCAACGGGTAAATCCTAAATATATGATTTTTATAGGCTTCTTTGGCCTTGCTATTAGCGCTTTCATGAACTGTCACATGGATAGCAACTTCGCAGGACCGGAAATGAAGCTGTCGTTGCTGATCCGGGCTCTGGGCCAGCCGTTCATCATGGTGCCACTCTCCATCATTGCCACCCGCAACGTACAGGCGCAGGACAGTGCGTCATCGGCGGTACTGATCAATATTTTCCGTAGTATCGGTGGCTCGTGCGGCACGGCGATCCTGACCACCGTATTTGCCGACCATGCCCGGATACATGCCGCGCAGATCCAGTCGGCAATGGCCTCCGGAAGCGACGCCTTCACCCGCTATCTGAGCAGTATCAAAATCCTGCTGGCGGGCCATGGCAGCGTAACCAACAGCCTGCACGTAGAGAAGACGGCCTATTCCATTCTGGCCAACAACATCAAGATTCAGGCGGAAGTGATCTCATTCAATGACATGTTCTTCATCATGGGCGGTATGATGCTGGCAACCGCGTTTCTAGCGTTATTTGCCACACGAAATTTCCAGCTGTTTCATCATTGAGGAAATATAGTGCAACAGAGAAACTCACTCACTTTCTGGCGCTATCTAAGCTCTCGCGCCGCGCTGCTGAACATCATCATTCCGCTGGCGCTGTACAACGGCGCACTCTACTTCTCCGGCGCTGGCATGGCGCTGCTGGTCAGCGCCATCTGGGCTGGCGTTCTCGCCGTGCTGAGCGGCGATCGTCAGGCGACACTGTCGGTGGCACTGATGATCCTGCTGTCCGGCGCCAGCCACTATGTGTTCCTGCTCCATCCGGCATGGCTACCCATCCAGCGAGAGGCGGTATTTCTGGCACTGAGCGGCGCCCTGACCGTCACCGTGGTGTTTCTCTGCTACTCGCTGCGTGGCCGCCCCATCGTGCGCACACTGGCGGAACAGGCGATACCAACGCTTACCACGCTGTCAGTGTATGGCACGCCAGCCTACGCCCGCGTCTGGCAGGAAGTGTCGCTGGCGTGGGTGACGGTTTATCTGCTCAAGGCCACGCTGATATACGGGCTCTATCGCCTAACCAGCACGTGGCTGGATGCTTTTCTGCTGCTCGCTGGCTGGCCGCTGACGCTGGCGATGATTTTTTTCAGTTTCCGCTGGCCGCGTTATCGCTGGCGAGCGATAGCCAAACAGCGTAACGCCCTTGCCGGGCAGCCAGATGGCACCGAATCAAAATAACTCACAGGACTATGAGGACGCTATGACCCACTATGAAAATAAGGCCGTTGTACTGGCCAGACACCCTGAAGGTGCTCTACAAATCAGCGATTTTCGCATGGAAGCAAGGTCGGTAAGAGCACTGGAGCCGGGTGAGTTTCTTATCGCCAACCACTGGCTCTCCATCGACCCTTACACCCGGCCGCGATTGAATCGGCACACGGACTACGTCAGCCCCATCGGGCTTGGCGAAATCATTTCGGGAGAAACGGTGGGGGTAGTGGTGGCATCCCGCACCCCGCACTATCAGGAAGGCGATAAGGTCTTCGCCTATTCCGGCTGGCAGCAATATCACATCACCAACGATCAAGACTTCATCGTTCACAAGCTGCCGCCCACCGATCTGCCAGACACCGTATTTCTCAACACCGTCGGTACGCCGGGACGTTCCGCCTATTTCGGAATGATGCGCATCGCCAAACCGCGTGCCGGCGAAGTGTTGGTAGTCTCCGCCGCCTCCGGTGCCGTAGGTTCGATAGTGGGACAAATGGGCAAAATGGCTGGTTGTCGGGTAGTGGGTATCGCCGGCAGCGCAGAAAAATGCCGCTATGTGGTGGAAGAGCTGGGATTCGACGCCTGTGTTAACTATCGCGATGACGACCTGAAGAAACAACTGCGTCACGCCTGCCCGGATGGCGTGGATATCTACTTTGAAAACGTCGGCGGCCGCATCTCTATGCTGGTGGCACAATTGCTCAACGAAGGCGCACGGGTACCAATCTGCGGTAACGCCGCTCAATACGACAAGGGTACTGATGTCAACGTTTCCAGCCCAACGGCGTTTTTTTCCTCCTTGCCGGATGCGCCGACCAACCGCTTCTTTCTAGTAACCGAGTGGTTCAAGGACTACCCAGAATCCGACATGTGGCTGCTTAAAGCGCTGAGTGAAGGGAAACTCAAATATCGGGAAACCCTGATTGACGGGCTGGAAAACGCACCGCAGGCGTTTGTCGACCTGTTGAACGCCAGACATTTCGGCAAGCAAATCATCAAAATCGTGTGATCCAACTGGCCGGGAAGCACCTCGAACATCGATTCCCGGCTAATTTGCAACACCTGGAATTACAATTCTTTGTAACAGGGACACTATGAAATACTTCAAGAAAATCATTCTGCCGCTGCTGGTAGTCCTACTAGTAGCGGGTTACCTGTACTGGCTGCTGTACTGGCGTTATTTCCAGACCACAGATAACGCCTACACCCAAAACGACATCACCAATATCAGCGCTCGCATCAGCGCCCAGGTGATGCACTCCTTTATTCAAGACAACCGTGAAGTGAGGCAGGGGCAGTTGCTCGCTATCCTCGACGATCGCGCCTACAAAGTCGCGGTTCTGAAGGCTGAAGCTGACGTCGCACAGATGGAGGCGGCGCTGGCCAACTCCCGGGCCAGTTACGAGATGCAGAAAAGCATCATCAACGAATACAACGACAGCCTGCGTTCAGAGCAGGCCAGCGAGAAATATGCCCACCAGCAGATGCTGCGTTACCGTCAGCTTAGCGCTAATCGCTACGTCTCGGCAGGGGACATGGACAACGCCGACTCTACCTACAATGTCGAAGCGGCCAAAGTGGCGCAGGCGCAGTCAAGCCTACAGACTCAGAAGGCCAAACTACCTGTACTGCAAACCGCCATCGAACAGGCCGAAGCCGACCTGAAGCAGGCGCAGGCCAGCCTGGAAGCGGCAAAGTTGGAGCTCACCTACACCCGCATTACCGCCCCGATTGACGGCGTGATTGGCAACCGCAGCTTGCAGGTGGGCATGCTGCTCCAGGCCGGGCAAACGATCGCCAGCATCGTCGCCGACCAAAGACCGTGGGTCATTGCCAACTTCAAGGAAACGCAAAAAGGGGACATGAAGGCTGGTCAGCCGGTAGAGATCACCATCGACAGCTATCCGGGACAGGTATTCCACGGCCACATCGACAGCCTCTCCCCCGCCACCGGTTCTATTTTCGCGCTGCTACCAGCGGACAACGCCACCGGCAACTTCACCAAAGTGGTACAGCGCATCCCAGTGAAAATTGTGTTCGATACGCCGGTGAATATCGCCAGCGGCCTTTCCAGTGAGATCACGGTGGATACCCGCCGGTAACGGTTCAAACATACCCGCGATACACAGGCGGCATTTCGTTATACGTCGCCGGTTATGCCCTCCCCGGCTGATCCGGCGCATGGTTCCCGCGGTATCTTCACCGCCGCAGACCGGCAAGATTCAATGCAAACCATACTGACGCAACAAGCCAGCCAACCGAGGATTACCACGAAACAGCAGTCGTCGATCAGACAGAATGAGTTGTACCTTGGTGAACAGTTCCCAGTCATTAACGACTCCCAGCTTCACCATCGCTGAGCGCTTATAACGACTCAGATCCTTGATACTCCAGCATGTCAACGCATGTGCTTCAGAAATGGTCATCTCGAGGGAAAAAAGCATCAACACAAACTGTTCTTTATAATTCAGCAAATGCCAGAGATGCTCCGTTCTCGGGTCCCCCTGACTGTCCATCAATGCCAGCGTCTGACGCATACAGCAGGTGAGCTCGTCACACGGCATTTTGATATCAATAAAATAGGGCGCACCAGAACATACGCCATGTAACACCCGCCAAACTTTATCGTCACCAATAACAATCATGCGCTTTTTTTTAGTATGTTTTATTTTTATATAATCACTCATCCCCAATGCACTGCTATCGCAAAAATACACAAAAGTATTATCAGGAATAATGAGTTTCTCTATCATTGACATGGCTGCTATTTTCATAAAACCATTTCGAGATAAAACATTAATTCGGGTATTTTCATGTATTGCCATAATATCCTCCCTGGACAAATACATTTCTTATAAAAAATACAACATTTCCTTTACAACTAATCACTCATCGAAACAATTAATTAAGCGATAGCTGATAGTCGTTGAAATAATATTTTCTACATTTTTCTCTTACATCAAAAAATAAATTCATATTCGCTATCTCATTATTTCATTTACATTCATTCAAACGTAATAATGCTAATGGCCTTTTCATACCAAATAGATTTCGAGTTGCAGAAAAACGACAAGTGAAGAGATCCCGATGAGCTCACCAAAGTAAGTGATGCGGGCGACAATTCTGCCTAGAACAGAATTAAACGCTACTTGCAGCAATCCCAAAAGGTCGAAGCTCAAATATGAGTCAAGTAATAAACACTACCAATGCATCTGCAACTCAAAAGATGATGAACAGATAATTAATACCATGTTATACCCTATATATCATGCTTATTTTAATAGATACGGACACTCTTTTTAACCAAAAAACACAATTAATAATAATTAAAAAAATACATAAAAAACACGCAATAGAAAATTAAAAGTGCGTTGTTAATGCTATTTTTTATGAATTTAATGGGAATTTATCTGATATATCCTCAATACTGCGGGACTAATCATTAGCATGAGATATGACAAACAGCAGGAGAATATTACGTATTCTTACAATATTGATTGCACCCACGAACAATAAACACTGGCCTAAGTGAGATTCTGGTTTTCAAATTATTCTGAAGCGGACCGTGCTGCTACATCCACTCATCAGACTTATTTGCTGCACTGTTGTGCAGCAAATATCCACCATTATCGGTAAATCAACCCGCCATCAATCATCGGTGCCTGCCCGGTCATATAATCCGAATCTGGGCTAGCCAGATAGGCGACAAACGCTGCGACATCATCCGGGGTTTCAGCCCGACCTAATGCAATGCCGCCGACATATTTCTCATAGGTTTCACCAATTTTAGCACCGGTTTCTTCCGACATACGCTTATCAATATCAACCCACATATCAGTGCCCACTACCCCTGGACAATACGCATTAACAGTAATTCCAGCGCTTGCCAGCTCTTTTGCCGCCGCTTGAGTGATTGCCCGCACAGCAAATTTGGTCGCAGAATAGACTCCCAATAAAGCAAAGCCCTCATGCCCGGCAATCGACGAAGCATTAATAATTTTGCCTTTCTGCTTAAGCTGTTTAAATTTCTCGGCCGCCGCCTGAATTCCCCACAGCGTACCTTGCAGATTAATACTGAATATTTTATCCACTTCCTGAGGGGTAACCTTAAGTAACGGATTAACCTGGCTGATACCCGCATTGTTGACAATAATATCAAACCCACCCAGTTCTTTTGCGGCAAACTCGACAGCCGCGAATACTTCCTCACGGTGGCTGATATCAGCCTTAAAGGTGACAGCCTTGCGTTTTAATGCTCTGATTTCTTCAGCGACTGCTTTGATTTTGTCATCTTTAACATCCACCAATGCTACATCCGCACCATCTCGCGCCAAACGTAAGGCAATAGCCCGACCGATGCCTTGCCCAGCACCAGTAACCAACGCAACTTTTCCATCTAACGCCATGATATTTCTCCTCAACGTACAACGACAAAGAGGGCTGACATGTTTCATTTTAGCCAGCCTGTTTCACTAAAATTAAAATCTGTTTATTGAGTATAGACGTTAAAATAAGCCCCCTTATCACATTAATGAGTAACAAACTCTCTCTGCTTCAAATGATTTTATTCAACCATCAGGCGATTTAAGCCATCATCTGACATACTTATATTAGTCATCCTTGTCCCGACATAAGCAGGACGATGTTGATCGTGCTACATTTAAATAAATATAAAAATCAATCATGTATATAGCCAATAGATTTCAAGATACCGGAAGGCGGCAAGCGAACGCGCTGCAACTTGAAAGATGACAGGTATATCTGCATGGCTCTGAATGGAGAACGCATCATGCTACAGATCTTTACTCTCACGCTCGCTCCTTCGCTGGATTGCGCCACCACCACGCCCAGAATTTACCCGGAAGGCAAACTACGCTGCACCACACCGGTATTTGAACCCGGAGGCGGGGGTATCAATGTTGCCCGGGCGATTGTTCATCTGGGTGGTGAAGCCAGTGCCATTTTTCCGACTGGCGGCCCGACGGGTGAACATCTGGCAGAGTTACTTAAACAGGAAGGTGTCGGAACCGATACCGTACACACACAAGACTGGACGCGACAGAATCTGCACGTCCATGCAGATAATAGCGGCGAGCAATATCGCTTTGTGATGCCCGGAGCCAGGCTGACTGAAAGCGAACTTGAACAGTTGCTCGACCGGGTGTTAAAACTTCCCTCGGGTTCAATATTGGTCATCAGCGGTAGCCTGCCGCCCGGTTGTGATGTCGACAAACTGACACATTTAGTGAAACAGTCACAGGCCAACGGGCTACGTTGCATCATCGACAGTTCCGGCCCGGCGTTGGACGCCTGCCTAAAGCTAGGTGGTCTGGCACTGGTGAAGCCTAACCAGAATGAGCTATCAGCCTTGATTGGACGGCCATTGGAAGGCCCGGATGACGTTTACAACGCCGCATCAGCGCTGGTAAAGAAGGGATCAACGGAACGGGTCGTGGTATCACTGGGTCCACAGGGGGCACTGGGCGTAGACCACAAGGGACGTATACAGTTTGTTCCGCCGCCGGTGAAAAAAATGAGTACCGTAGGTGCCGGTGACAGTATGGTCGGCGCGATGGCCCTAAAGCTGGCCGCCGGGGCTGAACTGGACGAAATGGTACGCTATGGCGTTGCCGCCGGTACCGCCGCAACACTGAACCACGGAACTCGCCTCTGTACCCGGGAGGATACTCAGCGCCTGTATGACTATATTCTTCAGAGCAACATGGTTTCCCATGACAGCATTACGCCAAAGTAACTAACTGATTTAACAGACCATGATGGGGGTTGATACATCACGAATTCAACTCCTGCCGAGACATCTCGCGCCTCAGGGCATCATCAGAAAGCGATCAAGCTGCCGGCGTAACTGCTCATTCTCTTTTTTGAGTTCTTCGAGCTTATCCAGCAGCGTTAGCGTCATCGCAATGCCTGACCAGTCCAGATCCAGCTCGGTCTGCAATCGCAAAGCGCGCTTAAGGCAGCTCACCGCGTGAGAATCGAAGATCCAGTGCGAATCTTCCGATTCCAGTGGGACAATAACACCCAGCCCCACCACTTCAATCAGCTCGTCCTGAGAAATATCCACCGACTGACACAACTCCATCACGGTAAACGTCATTTCTTCAGACATCGTACTTACTCCCATCCTGCTCGAGGATTAAATGCAGCCTGCTCCGCAAGTTGTTTCCACAGAGCACTGACTTTTTCATCTGGTTTCGCGGGCATAACCACCTTCAGAATGGCATACATGTCCCCAGTCCCCTTTTTACTGACCAATCCTTTTCCTTTAATTCTCAGTCGGTTTCCGCTCTGGCTACCGGGAGGAATCGTCAGGGAAATTTTATCCGTGAGTGTCGGCACTTCAATCCGCGAGCCTAACGCAGCCTCCCACGGTGCCAGCGGCACCACAATGTGCAGATCCCGACCGTCAATATCAAACAAGGGATGCGGAGCAATACGAATAACCAGGAATAAATCACCGTCAGGACCACCACCAACTCCCGCACACCCTTGCCCTTTCAGGCGAATACGGTCCCCATCCGCCACACCGGCCGGGATCTTCACATTCAATGTTTTGGCTATTTCTCGAGTCTGACGACCGAATTCATCATAGACCGGCAACTGGTAAGAAATAGGCCGGTTTTGTCCCGTCAGCGTTTCTTCTAAAAATAACGAGATCTTCATTTCAAGATCTTGCCCACGTATACCATGGGTTCGGTGGGATCGAGCAGAAGATCGATGTCCTGCCGCAGCCTGACTACCAAACATTGACTCAAAGAAATCAGAAAAATCATGCTGCGTCTGCCCATCACCTCTGAAGCCCGGAGAGGGCTCAGAAAATCGAGGATCGTTACGGTGCTGTCTTAGTTCATCATACTCGGCGCGACGCGTGTCATCTTTCAGCACTTCATACGCTTCGGCAACCGCCTTAAACTTATTTTCCGCATCCGGCTCGGTGCTGACATCAGGATGATACTTTCGCGCTAGTCGGCGGTAAGCCGTTTTGATCGTTTTCAGATCAGCGGATGGCTGTACTTCCAGCGCGGCATAGTAATCTTTAAACTCCATGCGGTAGTACCCTCACAATTCACTTGGATTATAATACCCGTCATCTTTCAAGTTACCGAGGCATTGGCTACGCTCGGTTACCCGGCCCACATCCGGACCTCATCCTTAAATTTATTGGCTTATATGTTCAACGTCATTTTCATCACTTATTGATACCATCTATTTCTTCACTGTCACTTCTTAACAATACGCCCTTCAGCAAGCCATTGCGTTATAAAAAACCGTAGACGATAAGTCAGTCTTTCGGTGTGATCTAACTAAAGATGCCTGAAAAAATAATGAATTGATTACCGGCATTATTGGATCTGATTAAATCAGCATATCTTTCAGCACCGCGAACAGTTTGTCGAAACGCGTATAGCCGTCTCGTTCAAGAAAATGGCCGCTATCTGGCACGCCGTAAAGATCGGCATCAAGCTGCTGGCTGAGCGCTAGGCTGAGTTCAGGGGGGACAATATCGTCATTGAGAGAAAGAATAACCGCCCGGCGCAGGATCTGTGTTTTCAGTTGCGCCATATTGAGGGGTTGTGCGGTAAATTCATCCAGACCAGGCAGTATCGGTAATGATGAGAGAAATCCGGCGGCCAGCACCGCCCCACCCACTTTTACACTGGCAGGTTTACTTTGCAGGTAACGTAGCAATGTCACGCATCCCAGACTGTGACCGACAAAGAAGGTCTGCTCGTCCAGTGTTTTCACATTTTCTGTAATGTGTTTCTGCCAGGCAGCATTGTCTGGGTCAGTAGAGTTCGGCATCGCTAATATAGAGACGTCCGTCCCTAGCGAGTGCAACTGATCCGTTAGCCAGCCAAACCAATGACTGGTGGGCGTTGCGGTATAACCATGAATAACATAAACGTGCTTTTTATCGTTCATCGATACATCCTGCAAAAAATTAGGGAAGAACTAAAGGGTCACCGTCACGGCTAATCCTATGGTCTTCCCTATTTTCATATCCAGTATCTTTTTATTTTTTTATAACCGATGGCAACGCACCGCGATACCAGAAGCCGTCGGTAGCAGATCCTGCGGTTTCTGGCAGCGTTCATCCGCGTAAGGACAGCGCTCACGGAAAAAACACCCCTGAGGCAGATCACGATTGCCAGGCAACTCGCCCTTACGGTCAGTCTGCCCGTCATCAAGAGAACGCCCCGCCTGTGGAACAGAGTCCAGTAGCAGGCGAGTATAAGGATGTTGTGGTGCGCCAAGCACCTGTTGTGTCGGGCCGAGTTCGACGATTTGCCCAAGATACATCACGGCTACGCGATCGCTCATGTGCCGAATCACCGAGACATTGTGGGAAATCAGCACAAAGGTGAGATTGCGCTGTTGTTGTAACTCCA
This sequence comes from Prodigiosinella aquatilis, assembly GCA_030388725.1. Classification (NCBI taxonomy): domain Bacteria; kingdom Pseudomonadati; phylum Pseudomonadota; class Gammaproteobacteria; order Enterobacterales; family Pectobacteriaceae; genus Prodigiosinella; species Prodigiosinella aquatilis. The sequence continues at coordinate 1,652,801 of CP128857.1, read as the reverse complement.
CTAGCAGATTCAGGATCTGCGCCTGCACGGAGATATCCAGCGCTGACGTGGGCTCATCCAGCACAATGATATCCGGCTCCGACGATAATGCCCGCGCAATGGAAATGCGCTGACGCTGACCGCCGGAAAACTCATGCGGCAATCTGTCAAGATACTCTTGCCGAATACCGACTTGCGCAGCAAGCTCTGCGGCCAGCGCCCGACGTTCGGCCACACTGTTATGTTTTTGCACATAAACCGGTTCGGTAATAATACGCCAGACAGGTAGGCGTGAGTCGAGAGATGACTGCGGGTCCTGAAACACCATCTGCATACCCGAGCCGAACCAGGAACCGTCCTGCCGGGCGCGAACCAGCTGACCGCTGCTTGGTGACTGTAACCCCATCAGCAATTGCGCCAACGTACTTTTACCACACCCGGATTCACCCACAATGCCCAGCGTCTCGCCACGCAGGATGTCCAGGTCCAGACCGTTAAGCGCGTGGACAAACGTCTTGGGTTTCCCCAGCCAGTTATAACCGACCGGAAAGTGTACCCGCACATTCCGTAATTCCATCAAGGATTCACTGATCATGACATCGGCTCCTTCTTCGCCTGTTGTGGGTGCCAACAGGCAACCTGTTGGTGACCATTATCGTTCAATGCCATAAGTGACGGGGAGACACTGCATTGCGCATCGACATGCTGGCAGCGACCACAGAAATTACAGCCCGGCGGCAAATCTGCCAGATTGGGCACCGTACCGGGAATGGCCTTCAGCATGCTGCGTGGCGCTGCATTTTCCGGCGCGGCCTGTAACAAACCGATCGAATAAGGGTGTGCGGGATGGCCGATGACCTCATCAGTAGTACCACTTTCAATCACCTGCCCGGCATACATCACATAGACCCGGTCACAAAGCTGTGACACCACGGCCATATCATGGGTGATAAACAACACCGCCGTGCCACTGGCTTGCGCTTTTTGTTGTAGCAGGCGCAGCACCTGGCGCTGTACCGTTACATCCAGCGCGGTAGTAGGTTCGTCGGCAATAATCAATTCCGGTTCACAGGAAAATGCCATGGCAATCAGCACCCGCTGGCGCATACCGCCGGAGAGTTCAAACGGATAGCGGTTCATCACCTGCTCGGCATCCGCTATCTGCATCTCCCTGAGTAAACCGATGGCCTTAACCCTTGCCTGCTGATAGCTCAGTGACTGATGCAGACAGATCACCTCACACATCTGACGGCCAATTTTGCGTGTCGGGTTCAGCGCGTTCATCGGCTCCTGAAAGATCATCGCCACCCGTGCGCCACGCAGGGTGCGCATCTGTTTTTCGCTGGCGTTCACCACGTCCACACCCAGCATACGCAGCTGCCCCCCGGTAATGCTAAAACCCTCCGGTGGCAACAATCTCATCGCCATCATGGCCGTTACGGATTTGCCCGAGCCGGATTCTCCCACTACGCCGACGATTTCACCGGCGTTCACGGTTAACGACACCTGATTCAGCGCGTTCACCTGCCCACCGTACACCGGAAAAACCAGTTGCAGCCGGTCAATTTCCAGTATCGGCGCAGACGCATCAGGAGGTATTACTGTGGCAGTATTCATGGTTAGCGCCCTCTCCCTTTCGGGTCCAGCAGATCACGCAGACCGTCGCCGAACAGATTAAAACCGGTAGCGGTAATCAAAATAGCCATACCCGGGAATGCCGAATACCACCACTGATCGAGAATATAATTACGCCCATTCGCCACCATCGCCCCCCATTCGGCGGTCGGTTGCTGTGCCCCTAACCCGATGAACCCCAGTGTGGCGGCCATCAGGATCGAGGTGCCGATATCCAGTGAGGCCTGCACCACCAGCGGTGGCAGCACATTGCGCAACACATGCCAGGTGATGAGGTGCCAACGCGACGCGCCAAAAGTCCGGGTAGCCTGCATATACGCCTGATGGCGCAGCATTAGCGTTTGCCCACGGGCCAGACGCACATAGAAGGGAATACGCACCACGGCAATCGCCAGCATGGCATTGAATAGACTCGGTCCGAGGGCCGCTGCCAACGCCATGGTCAGCACCAGCGACGGTACCGATAGCATGATGTCCATACCACGCATAATCAGCGCATCCGTCATGCCGCCAATCACCCCGGAAAAACAACCGAGCAGTGAGCCAACCGTCCCAGCCAGTATCACCACCGCCAGACCGGCAGTGACCGACTGCTGGCTACCTATCAATACACGGCTGAACAGATCACGTCCGACTTCATCAGTGCCGAACCAGTGCACGGCAGACGGTGCCTGCAAACGGGCGGTCAGGTCGATAGCATTAGGATCGAACGGCACCAACCACGGCGAAAACACCATCAGCAACAACACCATCAACATAATGGCCGCGCCGATCAGCGTCAGCGGGCTACGACTTAGCAAATAAAAGGTTTTGCGCATACTGGCAAAGCGCGAGCGCGATGTCACCGCGGTGGCGGCCACCGCACCACAACGCTCGTTCATGACAGGTTCAATCATAGACATCCGGTTCACCCCTCTCGTCCGATACGCGGATCAATCCACACATAGAGCAAATCCACCAACAGGTTGACGATCACATAGGCGAACGACACCACCACCGCAAACCCCATCACGGCCGGGAAATCCAGCGCCTGAATCGAATTCACCACGTAAGCCCCCATACCAGGCCAGGCAAAAACGGTTTCGGTCAACACCGCACCATAAAGTAAATCACCGAGTGCCAGCCCAAGCACGGTTACCGAAGGAATCAGTGCATTGGGCAATGCATGACGCAGGATCACCCGCCAGTGAGACAACCCATTGGCCCGAGCGGTGCGGATATAGTCTTCGCCCATCTGTTCCAGCATCGCCGAACGAATTTGTCGGGCGACAATACCCATATGGACAAACGCTAACGTCAACGCTGGCATGGCAAGATGCCGCAGACTGTTCCACAGGACAGCGCTATTGCCGGTCAGCAGTGCATCGATTACGTAAAACCCGGTGATATGCGTAGGCGGATCGAGCCAGTCGTCCAGCCGGCCGCCACCCGGCAACAGGTCTAGATGGCCATAGAACAGAATGATCACACCCAGCCCCAGCCAAAACGCCGGAGTTGAGATGCCAAGCACCGACAGAAAGCGCACGAGGTGATCAAGAAACTTATTACGATAAACCGCTGACAACACCCCCAGCGGTACGCCAAGCAAGATGGCAATCAACAGTGCACTCAGCGCCAATTCCAGCGTCGCCGGGAAGAAAGCGCGCAAGTCTTCCAGCACCGGCCTGCCGGTACGAATTGAGACACCCAGATTGCCGTGCATCAGATCATACACATAGTGATAAAACTGCACATAAAGTGGCTTATCCAGCCCCAGTTGCTGGCGAATATGCTGCACGATCGCATCACTTGCATGATTGCCTGCCAACAGTCTTGCCGGATCACCGGGGATCAAGTGCGAGATGATAAAGGTGATGACACACACACCTAACACCACCAGCACCAGTCCCCAGCAACGTTGGCGAATAATGGTCCAGAAAGTCATAAACATCCCCTGACCGGCTCACAACACAATTTACCGTTTATCTTTTCAGCGGCAGTGGTACCCAAACCTCAGTCACTGAGTTGACTCAACGCCTGGGTTCGTTGGATTACCACCTTCTTGTACCTTGAAATCTATCGGGTATAAATGCTGTTCGCCGGGTATAAACCGTCACTACACAGAGCGTTACCGCGCGGCTACTTCTTGCTCATTTGACCCACGTTAAACACCTGCTCCAACATCGGGTTGAACACAAAACCCTGCACCTGCTTATTCATCGCCACCTGATAGTTCTTCTGGAACAGATACACATATGCCGCATCATTGATGACCGTTTTCTCCACCTGCTGGTAGTAGTCCGTACGCTGTTTTTGATCCGAGACCAATACGGCCTTTTTCAGCAACGCGTCCACCGCGGGATTACTGTAGAAAGATCGGTTTCCCGGCAAGCCTTTTTTATCCGACTCGAACCAGTAGTTCATGTACATATACGGGTCGGCGAAATCTGGGCTCCAGTTACCGATAGAGATGTCATAATCCCCTTTACCGATACGGTCGCGCATAGTGGCATTGGCCAGTTTTTCCAGCTTCACATGAATGCCGACGGAAGCCAGTGTGGCCTGCATGGAAAGCGCGATGGATTCCCAGTTCGGATCGTTATCCGAATAGAGGAAGTCCAGCGTCTGGCTGTGATCTTTCACGTTGGACAGTGCAGCTTTGGCTTTGGCCAGATTCAGGCTGTACTGCATTGCCGTAGCATCAAAGCCCCACATACCGTCGGGGATCGGGCCACGCATTTGTTTGGCGTTGCCACCTAGAATCCCTTTCACCATGCCCTGATAGTCCGTCGCCCAGGAGATGGCACGGCGGTAATCGACATTATTCAGCGGCGCTTTGGCGTTGTTGAGATACAAATATGTCACACGCAGCGCCGGAAATTCGTCTACTGCCACTTTGCCTTCTTTTTTCAATGCCGCGAGTTGATCGACAGGCAGCGAATCCGCAATATCGATATCTCCACGAGAAAGCTGCAAACGGCGGGAAGCACTTTCACCGATGATCTTCACCGTAACGCGTTTAAAGGCTGGCTTGGGGCCGTGATAATAGGTGTTTGGCACCATGACCAACTGCTGCCCTTTCTGCCAGCGCGCCAGCATGTACGGACCGGACCCCGCAGTGTGGGTGGACAGCCAGGCTCTGCCCTGATCGCCAGGATGTGCTTTGGCGATAGCCGGGTTCACAATACTTGCGCCGTCGTTTGCCAGTGTATAAAGGAACGGGGCAAAGGGCGTTTTTAGTGTGAAACGTACTGTCATCGGATCAACGACCGTCACCTGCATATCTTTTGGAAACGCTTCCGATGGACCTTGCCCTATCTGCATCAGACGATCGAACGACCACTTCACGGCAGCCGCGTTTACTTCGCTGCCATCATCAAACTTTTCTCCCGGCTTGAGTTTGAACGTCCAGACCAGCTGGTCATCGGATGCTGTCCAACTGGCGGCCAGTTCACCTTCTACCTGCGTCGAGCCTTTACCATTTTCAGTTTTGTACTGTACCAATCGCTGATACGCCGGGTAGGTTACCGTCCAGTCGTTGTTATCGATGGTGACGGCCGGGTCGAGTGTTTGCGGGTCGGCTGCTTTGCCAATTACCAACATATCTTTGGGTACTGCCGCCTCAGCCGGTAACACAGCGCCAGCCATGGCGAGCATGATGGCTCCGGCTACAACGCGGCGGGTAAACAGATGGTGAAGTGGTGGTGTTGTGCTGGTTATAGCGGTTATTACTGTCGTTATTCTCATGGCAAACTCCTGAAACAGATAAAAGTTATCGACTGGTGTTGTGATAAAGCCTAAGGACGAACAAGACTGTCACTGAGCCGATATCGGCGGATAACAGCCGAAGCGGTCAGTTAACAGCGGGTACGACAATGCGTCTGGCAGTTCGAAATGCCACCATTCGCTGGTAATCCCCCGATATCCTCCGGCTACCATCACCGCATTAAGCAACAGGCGGTTACGCTGAATCTGCGGGGGAAAATCAGGGTAAAACGGGTGAGAACGTTCGTGCATTTCATCAAAATCAGCCCCCATATCGAGCGCCTCACCCTGTTCGTTCAACAAGGTGAGATCGATTGCCACCCCACGGCTGTGATGGGAACCACGACGAATATCCACCACATATTCCGGGTTGGGGAATGCCGTCCACAGACAGACCTGTGCCTGCTGCGGGCGATAAGCATCAAAAATTTTCAGACCGAAACCGGCCAGCTTTGCCACTGCGGCACTGCGTACCAGAGCCTTAGCCGCATCAGGATGCAGGAGACAGTGGTGCTCCCGGTAGATAGGCTGACCGGTCAGGTTATCGGCGGTGGCGTATTTCAGGTCGATGACCACATCTGGCAGTAGTTCGGCGATATCCACCAGCACCACGTTGTCATCGTTAATCAAACCGTTTTGCATCACGGTATTTCCCTCTCTCATCATCAAAATCGTGCAATACAGTCTCAGTCCACTCAGCGTCAGGATTCGAACTGACCGAACTGTTTTTGCAGCTGACGGTTATCCGCCAGTCGTTGCTCTATCTCCGTACCACCAAGTTCCAACACTGCCGAAATCAGCAAGTTAAACAGGCAACTGAGTGGTGCCAACGAATCCCAGAACTGCCCCGTATCGGTCTTCACTTGCAACAAATCGACGGGGTAGTCACGCGCCCAGGGGCAGTAAATGTCGGTAATTAATGCCACATTCAGGCCCCGTTCACCGGCTACCCGACAATATTTCTGGGCTACCACTGAATAGGCGCGAGTATCGGTCACCACCAAATACGGCGAAGCAAATTCCGAATTCAGCGATTCCACATAGGTGCCGGAAAGCCCGTCGGCGAAATAGACTTTGGGGCGCAAATACTCCAGATGGCTGTAAAAGGCATTAGCGATCCCGCGGGTGGACTGAATACCCAGAATAAACACCGCATCTGCCTGGGCCAGCCGGCGGCTGATGCGGGCAAAGCTCTCGCTCTGCGCCAGTTGATAGACATGGTTGATGGCCTCCAGTTCTAGCGTTAACGCCTGTTGTAACTTTTGCGGTTGCGGTTGCTGTCGGCGTTCCTGATAGGCACCAAGACGATCCGTCACCAGCCATGGCTGATAGAGGCCACCGCCGCTTTGTTGACGCAGTGTGCGTTTGAAGTCATCCAAATTGCGGTAGCCGAGACTGCGCAGATAACGCCCCACCGAAATACCGCTGGTGGCCGCACTGCGGGCAATACTGTCTGCTGTTTCAAACGGCACCTGTGCCAGATTCGCCAGCAGGTATCCGGCAATGCGTTTGCCTGTCGGCGTCTGTACCGCAAACGAGGCTTCTATCTGCGCAATGACATCCTGGTTATCACTCATCATTAGCCCTTTGTTACTCATCCATCATACTTATGACATTTGTTATAAAAGTAACAATGCATGGATTATGCCAATACTGAAATAAACGTGGCTTTTTCATAACAAGCAGTGTGCGACAAGGGGCTCACAGGAATACGCTAAAACGAAGGGATAACAAGAGAGAGGGAAACAGGTCACCATTGCACAACAAACAGGCAACCTGGTAAAGCTATGGTGCAATCGCTATAAAACGACGCTTGCCGAACGCCGCATGACGCCGGTCAGCAAAACCGTGACAACCACTGACGCCATAAAAGCCAGAATAAACGTCGCCAGCACCCCAGCCCAGAGTATCAGTTCCCGGATTACCACATAGAACAGGATGACTCCCGTTGCACTGACTGCGTTACCACGCACCACAGCGGCCATGTCTCTTCTTCCCCCTTGAATGTGGGCAAATAGCGTCAATGGCCAGGCAATAACGGGGACAGGAGCAAGCATGCCACTTATCTGGGGGCCGAGCAGGTGTGCAGAGGAAGTAATCGCAAACAGCAACGCTGTTGCAGTAAGCATACGCAAAGGAATATCCCAGTATGGTACTGCCGGTTCTTTTACTGCCCTCTCACCACTGTCAGTTAACCGCAGGATGATGATAATCGCCACGACACTGACAATAATCGCGCCTTCCGTTGATGCTAAGAATAGAAACAGTGTGGAGATCATCCCAAAGAAACAGAGAGCACTGACACCAGCCACCAGAATGGAAAGGAAGCGGGTCAGGATAAAATAGAAAAGATAGGTGAGTAATACCGCACTCAGTCCGGATAACGCGGCACCAGCCGCTTCAGCGGCAAAATGCGGCCCCTGTTCGACCGCCAGAAAGACAGCCACCGGGCCAGATGTCAGCGGCATGCCGGAGAGTATACCGCCAACGAAACTCCCCCACTTCCGGACAGCCAGAGAAACGACAAGCATCAGAATCGGCGTGACAAGCAATTTAATGGTAAATAGGTCCAAGTATGCCACCGCCTTTATTAACGATCGGGTTAGCCATCAATGAACTGATCAATTCAGTTCCTTTTCCTGAGAAATGATATTTAATTAAATAAATTCAACAATATATCAACCAACATCATCGCTGACCACCGGTGATGGACAATCAATAATATGCAAGCGACGGCTCTCTGTGCAACCGCGCTGAAACAGTCAAATTAAACCGGTTATCTGTTTCGGTATATTGACCTGTCTCTCATCACTGGGCAATAGTCATTTGTCCCCATCATCGTTTAAACCGCAAGTACGCTAACTCCCCCCACGCCCTTGGTTGCCACCTTCCTGCATCTTGAAATCTATTGGGTATAGCACATCAGATTTCTCTGCATTTATCACTTGATCGTTCTAAACCACACGCTAACCGATGGTTAGCAATCCACAGGGAGGCCTCATGTTTAGATGCAGGCCTAACTGTTCTTAATAAGAAACAATAAGTAAAAATATCCACATTTTTTAGGTTAAAAAAATCAACAAAAATAAATCAAAAAACACTAACCAAATGTAATTTATACATATTCTATTAAATCATTATGTAGATTTGTTAAGTTAAAATTAACATATAAAAAATATTTGTTCGTTTTAATTTTTGATTGTATGTTTATTAAGAACGAAAGGAGGACAACGTGGCTACAAACCTAACCCCAATGGAAGATCACGCAACGCTACTGCATTGTTTCTTTGACGCCGCGACAAAATATCCAGAGCGCATCGCAGTAAAAGACTGTGTCAAGAGCGTTTGTTACCGAGATCTACAAAACCAGATAATCAATATTGGCAACTATCTGCGTGGACAAGACATCAAAACAGGTGATCTTATCGCCGTTGAGTTTTTTCCGTCGGTTGAACTTATCGCAGCACTACTTGCGGTACAAAGTGTAGGAGCAGCCTATGTACCTATAGATAAAAAAGCCCCCAGAGAAAGAAATCAGCTGATACTTGACGATGCTCAACCAGCACTCATTATCAGTGATACACAAACGTCATTGCATCCCGGCTTTCGTAGCAAAGACATTAGCGACATCATTAATGCCAAACCGACAGAAAATAGTCACGATGAGTCGACTCCAGACGGAATTGCCTACGTGATTTACACCTCCGGCACGACTGGCAGACCGAAAGGGGTTCCCGTTTCCCATCAAAGCCTACGCGCACTATTTGCGGCAACAGACAGCCTCTACCACTTCAGTGAGAAAGATGTCGTATTGATGTATCACTCTTATGCATTCGATTTTTCAGTCTGGGAGATATGGTCAGCTCTTGCCTATGGCGCCACACTACTGATCCCGGATGAGGAAACCCGGGTGATGCCAGAGAAACTGACCAGACTCATTAAAAATGAGAGAGTCACGATTTTAAACCAAACTCCAACGGCTTTTTCCATCAATGCAGAAAAGCTTTGTCAGCTTAAGCCATGGGAGCTGTCGTTACGATTTATTATTTTTGGTGGGGAAAGACTCAATTTCCAGACATTAAAAAACTGGAATCATCATTTCGGTCTGTCTTCTCCGCTATTGGTTAATATGTATGGCATTACTGAAACCACAGTTCATGCCAGTTGGCACATAATAAATGAGAGTGATTTAAAACGGTCCGAATCTAACATCGGGAAAATACTCCCTGGGTTTTATTATATTATCCAACCACTTGGTGATCATGAATGGCCAGATAATAGCGGTGAACTTTTACTGTCTGGTCCTCAGGTCACCTGTGGATATCTAAATATTGATAATGAAGAAAGTGGCAAATTTGTATGGCTGGGAAATGATGGTATTTCACATCGATATTACTGTTCCGGAGATATTGTTCAACATAATGCCAATAATGATTTAATTTATTTGGGTCGCTGTGATCAACAAGTCAAAATTCATGGCTATCGTATAGAAATAGGCGAAATAGAATCAATCCTGGCCCAGATGGAAAGTATCAATGATATATCCGTTATCGCTACCCATTCTGAGTTGCACGGCCATCACTTAGTCTGTTTTTTTACTTCTACGACGCCAGCTGCCGAAATTATTGAAAAATTAAAGTCTATGGCAAAAAATCTATTACCGGTTTATATGCGTCCGGCACTCTATAGAAAAATAGACATTATGCCTAAAACAGTTAACGGGAAAGTTGATAAAAATAACATTATATACTCACTCACTGGAGCAACCTATGAACATCACTAATGATACAATTAAACAAGATAGTCAAATTAAATCAAAAGCATTAAAAAAATATATATCTTGGTTAGAAGATATACTGGAGCAACCAATATCTAAGGATGAGAATTTTCTAGATATTGGTGGTCATTCTATGATTGCAATCTCATTGAACGAACGAGTTAAAAATGAATTTGGCCTTAGTCTTTCCATTGAAAGATTATATAACACAACGTTAGACGAAGTATTTTCATCTGCTAATTACCTTTCAAAAGAAGGATGTTAAAAATGAATAAAACACTAAACTTAAATGAAGAACAGTTGGCAAATTTTCATAACAATGGATTCATTGGTCCGATCACTATTTACACTCCAGAAGAAATGGCGGAAATGTGGAATATAATACGCCGTCAACTACCCAATCGTAGTAACGCAGCTTATCCTGCAGACTCTTATGGCGCGGCCACCAATATATCAAACTATGATCGCCACTTAGATATTCAACTACTCAGCCAGCATATTACCAATCCACAGATAGTGGCGGCCGTATCCAGTATTCTGGGTGACGATGTCTTGTGCTGGAGAACGGAGTTTTTCCCAAAATATCCAGGGGATGAAGGCACCGATTGGCATCAGGCAGACACCTTTGCCAACGCCAGCGGTAAACCACAAATCTTGTGGCCCGGTGAAACTGAAGAGCAGTTTGGTAAAGGAACACTAACAGTTTGGACCGCTTTTACCGATGCGACAATTGAAAATGGCTGTCTGGAAATCATGCCTGGCACTCACAAGAAAATGAACTATGACGAAACCAAGTCGATGGCTTACCAGACCGACATTATTAATGCTTTGAATAAAGAGGGAAAAAACCGTGGATTCTTTGGTTATGACTACCGGAATCTTCAAGTCGATCCAAACTGGAAACCAAATGAAGAACAAGCAGTCCCACTGGAAATGAAAGCGGGCCAATGCGTGATCTTCTGGTCAACACTTATGCACGCTTCTTATCCTAATATTTCCGAGAAAAACTATCGTATGGGCTTTGCATCCCGCTACGCACCAAGCTACGTCGATATTTATCCCAATACTGATCAGGTAAGTGAATACGGCGGGAATATCCCACTTGATAAGTTTGGCTGCGTAATTGTGTCTGGTCAAAATCACAACAGAAACAATCGTGTCGTGTCTCATAATTTGCTTGGTCAACCCTTTACCCAACTGTCAACTGGCGCGTAACGCGGGAGAGATTCGATGACTCAAATTCAGTGTTACCTTGATGATACTTACCGTTTTCACTCATCAAGTGAAATTATTGACAGCGGTTCTGATGAATCAGGCCAATGGATTGCACTAAAAGACAATATTTTTCATCCACAGGGCGGGGGGCAACCCGCCGATGTTGGTTGGGTCAATGATATCCCGGTGCGTGTCGGTAGACTCTCCACAGATAAAGTAATCCTCTATCCCGAAGCGCCACTGAGCACTATGGATGGCGTCCCGTTGACCGCCACACTCTCAGCAGCGGATCGCTTGTTACATGCAGCGTTGCATACCGCAGGCCACCTTCTGAACTGGGAAATGCGCCAATACGGTTGGATGGCTATCAGCGGACACCATTTCCCAGGCGAGTCGCGAGTCGAATTTTCGCCAATGGGCTCGACAGCCATGCTGGTCGACAAACTGCCATTACCGCTTATTCAGGCAAACATTCAGGAGTTGCTCAAAGATGGACGACCCGTCACAACCTGGCATGAAGAAGAAACGCGTCTATGTCTGATTGAAGGAACCGAACCCATGCCTTGCGGGGGCACTCATGTAGATAATCTCAATAAAATTACCGAATTCTCCATTAAGTCGGTCAAATTTAAAAAAGGCAAGTTGCGTATCAGCTACGATGCCTCTCATGCGGTTTAAGGACTGACTATGTCTCATGACACATTGCAACTTCCCCGGTCCCAGCTTTATCTATTGGATTTCGGATTACTGGTTGTCGCCCTCTCCTGGGGAGCAAGTTATTCGTTAATGCAACTGACGGTTAGGGCCGGTGTTACTGTACCACTGTTTTTAATGCTTCGTTTTGCACTGGCTGTTCCTTTTATGTTTATTGGCACTCGGATACGTTTACGTGACATACAACGTGGAGAATGGGTTAATGGACTGATATTTGGCGGTTTACTCTATGCAATTCTGACATTTGAAACCTTGGGGGTATCCCATACTACCGCGGCTAATGCAGGCTTTCTCATCGCCTTGTCTGTCGTTCTGGTGCCATTTTTTGAGCGAGTGATTGGTAAACGTAAACAAAGTAAATTCATTTACTTTACCTGTTTTCTTTCTCTGGCTGGAGGAGGATTACTCAGTTTTTCTAATGCCACGGGTTTTGGGTTTAACAGTGGTGATACGTTGATTTTGATCGCAGCGTTAATCCGTGGGTTTCAGATCTTTATGTTTGGCAGACAGACTTCCGGCCAAAATTATTCACTGGTTAATATTACATTAATAGAATTGTTTACTGTTGCCATCCTGGGATTGGCTTTCGTTCTGCTATCTGATCCTACGTCGCTGAATATCATCCCGACTATTTCCCTTAGTGTCTGGGGATATATTTTGTTTTTAAGTCTGCTGGCCACAGCCTTTGCCTTTTTAATGCAATTGCACGCGGCAAAAACCACCAGTTCTACACGTGTCGGATTAATTCTTTCATTGGAACCCGCGTTTGCCGCCATGTTTGCCGTCTCGATTATGGGCGAAACCATCGGCTTACTTCAGGGGACTGGTGGGATAATTATTGTCTGTGCTGCATTGATGGGACGTATTGCAGAAGGGAAACGTTATGAATGATCCGCGCGCTCATCTGGTTATTTTCCATCATGCAGGCGGTAGCGCTGCAGCATTGAGAACATTTGCTAAAAGTTTCCCCAGTGACTTTAACATTATTCTGATGGAGATGCCGGGCCGTGGACGTCGGCGCCAAGAGCCTTTATTGTTTGAAGCTGATAAAGTGATTCAGGACTTTTTTCCTCGTATCCCTGCGGAAGATCCGATTGTTTTCATCGGCCATAGTTTGGGAGCTTATATTGCCTATTTAATGGCAAGTCACTGTCGTACACGCGATCCATACAGAAATATTGGTTTGGTTGCTATTTCTAATTTACCAATTCATTGTCGGCAGCATTTCCCATCGTTAGACCTGAGTGATATATCACAACAGCAGTTATTACAATTTGCGGAACTGGCGGGTCAACTTCCAGACTGGTTAAAGCAGGATGAACGGCTAATAAAGCAGTTTTTACAGGTATTCGCCGCGGATTTAAGCGTAGCAAATTCTATTAACACTGAGCAGGAGGCCCCGTTGGTGAATACGCCGATACTGGTGATCTATGGAAAGGACGACCCTTTACTCCCCTCGCCACCCTATCGCTGGCAAGAGTGTACACAAAATGCATTCCAAATGATTGGCATACCCGGAGATCATTTTATATTAAATCAACACGAGACTGATATTAGTGGAATGATTACTCGATTTATTGATAAACATTATTGTATGGAGTAGTTGCAAATTTAATCAGCAAAACCGCTATTGCATAACAAGGAGCCACACGGCTCCTTGTTTGTTAACATCAAATAGAATAGGACATTACCACCGTTGCACTCACTGTCACGTCAGTACATACATAGGAGTGTAGAACATCACCAGAAAAAGCATAAAAATCGCCAGGTTGCAATACAATACTTTTATTGTTTTCAAACCGGATCATCAGCACGCCATAATGGATGATGATATGTTCATGTGTTCCAGAAATATGCGCTGGGCTATTAATAATGGTCCCGGGATTCATTTGTAAATGCCATATTTCAGAGATATTACCCAACCCGATACGAAACTTCATGACCTGAGAATAGGCAGTCTCCATCGGAAGATATTTTTCCAGATAGGGATAGAGTTCATTATTTCCACCCAGTAGATCCCCCAATGGAAGACGCAGTGCGCTGGCAATGGCATCCAGTGTATCGACGCGAGGATTAGAACTACCAGACTCCAGCTTGGAGAGCGCAGCCTTGGATACCCCGGACAACCGAGAAAGCTCGTTTAGCGAAATATTCCTTGCTAACCGTAACTGCTTAACTTTTTTGCCTATAGTGCTACAGGTTTTTTTTAATCCATCTTGCTGTTGAGTTATGTTCATTGCCGGGCCGAGTACCAGTTATATATCTATTCATCATACCAGAATAAAAACACCCTTTCCGTAAAAATACCATCAGATCAAGCCATATTTAACACAACATAAAACCTGAGATACTTATTGATACCTTCTTAAACATAATAATACCCAGTAAGATATTAAAATGATTTATACAGGTAATATTAAACAACCGCTTTTAATCGATCAGTACATTATAATTTTATGTCCGCACCAATTAAACGTGCAAACAGTTATCATATGCTGATGACTCCAATTTATTGATTGATGCATAGTAATACCTTTTGGAGCCGGTTCCGATGGCAAGCAGTGATATCATATATTCTTCTGTGGTGCAGTAACCTCCCAAAACTGATTAGGCGTTACTCTATAGGGGCTTAATGGAACAATGTGTAAGTAATAAAGCACTGACATGTGAGCTGGCCTAGGGTAAACGCAATACACTGGTCAGAAACGGCAGCAATATAAAATTCATAAAGAATCAACATCTTTCCTCACGAAAAGAACATTTATTAATGTAGAAAATGGCTTGAAATACGAATGTCATTATCGGTTGCCCCGTTATCTTTGTAAGCCCCGCCCTTACATTTACTAACAGATAATTTACCAAATACATCAAACCTCCACATTAACATGACAGAGTCTCCATAGTTAGCGTTTAACATAGCGAAAAGCGCAACAGATTTAAGTCATGCAAGGATGAATTAAACGGGTTTGATTAGAAAATACTCCATCATATAAAGAATGAAATAGTCACGGCATTACTGCCCAAGCATTCAACGTAGACAAGATTTATAAAGGTGAAGGTGAAGGTAACATGTTTAAGATTTTGATTACGGGAAGTACTGGTTTTATCGGGGGGAGCTTCATGGCCTATGCCTTGGAAAAATATGGAGCTGAAAATATCCTTACGATTGCCCGCGAAACCCAGGATAAAAGTGCACTGATACGTGTTAGGGAAAATCTAAAAAATTTTCATGTTAGTGATGATCTACTAGAAAAGTTATCTGATGATAATATCATCAATGGCGATCTATTGAATCCAGAACATTTCCTTAACGATGAACGTTTAAACGTTGTAACTCATGTTGTGAATTGTGCTGCTGTGGCTTCATTTGGCAATAACCCACGCATCTGGGCAGTAAATGTTGAGGGTACGTTTAAGTTAGCCCAAAAAATGGCTGAAGTTGAAGTCCTGCAGAAGTTTGTTCATGTTGGAACAGCAATGGCGTGCCTGCCGGAAAAAGGAGCGTTTGTCACTGAAAGATTATCCTCTTCCAGCCATGGTCAGCATATCGTGCCTTATACTCGTTCCAAAGCCGAAATCGAAGAACGAATAATAAAATATCTTCCTGGATTACCTTTAATTATCGCACGTCCATCTATTGTAGTAGGGCATTCTAAATATGGCTGCGAACCGTCGAGTAGCATTTTTTGGGTGTTCAGCATGGTGATTAAACTGAGCAAATATATGTGCTCGCTTCAGGATAAGGTAGATATCATTCCGGTAGATTACTGTGCGGAAGGATTGGATCTACTCATGAATTTTGGCGATATCAATGATCCGATTTATCATATCTCTGCGGGAGAAAAGGGAGCGGTTACTTTTTCTGAAATTGACGCCTCATTCGCCGAAGCACAGGGGACAGTCTCGATCTCAAAAAATTATGAACAGGTTGAATTTGACTATTTTTTAAAAAATCAAAGTAATTTCAGGATCATCTTTGGGGATTGCAATGAAAAATTGATGTTAAAGTCGATTTATTTATATGGTGAATTCTCAAAGCTTAACGTCGTTTTTAGTAATGAGAAAATTGTTGCTCTAGGTTTAAAAGAGTCAGCCCGGTTCACAACATATATCGACAAGTGTGTTAAAACCACTCAAGGAAAAAATATTATGGAAATGATGATGTGTGATTTTAAATAAACTTACAAGCCTTCGTGAATCTGTAAATAATTCTATGTAACTGCCACTATATTAATGGTGATCGCTCATGCGGTCACCAACCTCGAATAATAAAACAGTTTATCACCAGCGGCCAATTTTGGGTGATCATACTCCACTTTTCGATGCTGCCTGTATTGCCAGATAAATGACCTCACATACTGAGTCATCTATCAGAACCTGGTACACCACCTTTAATCCTCCAACCACATGCCCAACAGCGTTTTCTGGTCGTTGGTGTTGTAGCCGGCTTTAATTACAAAATAATAAAATAAAACAACTTGATATAGTAAATACAGCAAACAGTTTTGCCATTCGGTAATAAATTATAGTCTCATCGCTGTGGATTATTCCTCAATTTATAGTGAGCTATTTTTAGTCTCGGTTTTGTTAGGCCAGCGTACCTCGAAGAGGGTCCCACCAGTTAATGAGGGGCGGCAGGTCGCTTGCCCGCCATGTGCCAGCGCGATAGCCCGCACGACAGCCAATCCCAGTCCGCTACCGGCACCTTCGCGCGTGCGCGCGGAATCCCCGCGCTGAAAGGCATCGAACACGTGGGTCGCAAGTGTTTCGGCAATTCCTGGGCCATCGTCTTCGACGCTCAGGTAGGATGAGTCATGCTCCACTCGCATCTGAACACGAACACCGCCGGGTACAGCGTGGCGTCGTGCGTTTTCCAGCAGCGCCAGCAAAGCCTGGAGAATCCTGGCTGGGTCACACCGAACAGGTTTGTCTTCCAAATCGAGTACTGGTGACAAACCGGCCGCGTGCAGGCTGGGTTCAAATAACTGCATGGCGGCCTTGATTTCACCAGAGAGGTCAGCGTCGCACAGCTGAATTTGCAGGTGACCACTGTCGGCAAGTCCTACCACCCTCAAATCCTCGATCAAGCGAGTCAACCCCTCAACCTGAGCGAGTAGGCTACGAAACTGCGCGGCGTCAGGTTCAAAAACGCCTTCGGCAAGCCCTTGCAGTCTACCCCGGAGGATGGTCACCGGCGTACGCAACTCGTGAGCAATCGCCGCGTTCCAGAAAGTTTGCTCTTGCGCCATACGCTGTAGGCGCTCAGCCATAGTGTTAAAGTCATGGACCAACAAAGCAGCTTCGCTCAACGAACTGTCGTTTGTGACTGCCCGGGCATCAAGATCGCCTTGCGCAATCTGACGGAGGCTCTCGGCAACTGACGTTAGCGGCAAAAGGATGCGGCGCGAGAGCTTAATGGCGACAGTGAGCGCGAGGGTCAGTGCGACAGCGGTGGTCGATAGTATCCAGCCCCATTCAAGCCCCGATGGTGCCCAGTCGTCATTTGGCGGAAAGCTGTCCGGCCAAAACATCAGCAGGGCCGCATAAAAAGCATAGGATCCCAAGATGATCAGTAGAATGACCCCCAAAACCACTGCCATCATGGTCAGAGCAATCTGACGGCTAAGTCCGGTCAATATTTTCATGAGGTACTGCCAAACTTGTAACCTACGCCGCGCACACTAGTGGGCACACAACTCACCCCAAGATCCTCCAGTTTCTTGCGCAGTTTGCTAATATGACTGTCCACCGTACGCTCCAGCGTATCGCCCTCTGGCAGACAAACGGCCAGTAGTTCGCTGCGGCTGAATACCTGTCTGGGTGCTTTCGCCAGGTGCACCAGCAGCTTGAATTCAGTAAGAGTCAGAGTAAGAAGATGCTTGCGATGACCAAGGTCCACCGTGACCTCATGCTGGTCCAGGTCGATCTCGAAGATATCCACCCGCATGACTTTTGGCTCTGAATTCATGCCTCGGGATGACGTTCGTCGCAACACAGCCTGTACGCGCGCGACGACTTCGGCAGGGTTGAAGGGCTTGACGACGTAATCATCCGCGCCGATACGCAACCCCATTAGCTTGTCGATATCCTGATCCAGTGCGGTAAGCATGATCACCGCCGTATCACCACGATGGCGAATCTCGGAAAGCACCTGCCAGCCATCCATCCGTGGCATCTGTACATCCAAGAGTACAAGGTCAGGTTTAAGTGTCAGGTGTAACTCCAGAGCTTGTAGCCCGTCGATGGCGTGAACAGTACGTAACCCACTGCGCGTAAGATAGGCTGTCAGGATTTCAGCAATCTCAAACTCATCTTCGGCGATGAGTATCAGAGCAGATCCCTTACCATCATCCACTAGCCCAGTAGATGAATCATGTGGAAAGCCTGCCATGTTTATCTTTCTCGTTTGCGAACATTAAATTTACCAACTTCATCATAATTCCACATACATTCAACTCAAACTATATTCTTTTTTGTAGAATCTCCTCCTTTTCTGGAAGTACAACGGCAATTATAGTCCGTTGAATAGGTTGATCCTGACCCAGCCAAACCAGAATTCCGGCATGATAAATACATCCCTGAACAGAGGTTGTGGCGATGAAAAAGTCACGATTTACCGGAGAACTGACTATCCTCGCTATTAAGCAGACCGAACTTGTGAGGTCGAGGACTCTCTGGCGGCGTCGAATTTAACTCTGGGTTAAAATAACATCTATTACTTCTGATCATTGTGTTACCTGTTTTGACTATGAGACGATGATATCACTGCTGTCCAGGTGGCCAAATTCAGAATTCCATTTCAATAAAGTCTACCTTTTCAAGAGCCGTAACCAGCCATAATAAAAGAATACTGATTGATTTTAAGGCATTTTCTCCAATTGAAGTAATTTAGGAGAAAGGAAGCCGGTCAGACACACCAGGCCGCCAAGCACGCCCATCAGCACAAATAACCAGCGAATGCCGATCAGTTCACCCACCGGGGTAACAATCGCCAACCCAATCGGTGCCGCCAATCCCATCACGGTATTCAACAGCGATAACACGCGCCCCTGCAAATGGTTAGGTATAGTGCTCTGTAGCAATGCGGTGAGCGGCGCATCACCGAGAATAAAGGTGAAACCACTCACCACCCACCAAGCAATTGCCACCCCAAAAAGCCTGGGCGGTACCAGAGCGGTCAACGCCAGAGAGAAACACGATGCAGTAAAGCCCCAAAGAATCCAATACATTTTCCTCCGTGGCGCACTTGCCGCCACCACCAGGCCACCGAGCACCATACCTATGCCCTCCAGCCCTTCTATGAGGGCTACCTGAGGTGCGCCACCAGCGAAGTATTCTTTCACCAGCAGCGGCACTAGCATAAACGACGGCATAGTCACCAGCACGACAATCCCGAGTAAGCCATAGAGCCTACGCAGGCCCGGGTCAGACCATACCAACTGCAATCCTTCGCGGAACTCGCGCCATATGCTACTGGAGGCATTCATACCGGCGCATGCCTGAGGAATGCTGAATATCAGCAAAGGCACGATGCCGAGCAGCGCGGTGGAGACATCAATGCTGAGCGCCCAGCCCAGCGGCATCACGCTGATGGCAAGCGCGCCAAGGGGAGCGGCCGCCACCAGCGTCAAAGCTTGCAGCGTCTGATTAAGTCCCGCTGCGCGTGACAAAAAGCCATGCGGCACCAGCATAGACATGCTAGCTGCCGCCGCCGGGGCCTGAAAAGCCTGCATCGCGCTACGGATAAACATCATGGTGTAAAGGTGCCACAGCTCGATACGCTGGGTCAGAAACAACACGATCAATACCAGCATGCACAACGCACTGATCACATCAGCACCGATCATCAGCAAACGTCGACTATAGCGATCGGCGAACGTTCCGCCCAAGGGACTCAGTAAAGCCTGGGGTAGCAGTGCCGCCATGCCGGCGGTCGCCAGGGCGGACACACTGCCGGTGGTATCCGTGATCCACCACAACAGCACAAACTGTGTCAAGGCGGAGCCCAGCAAAGACAGCGCTTGTCCACTGAAAATAGCCCAAAATCGTATCTGCCAATACGGACCGGGGTCAATATTACCTTCCGGTTTGGGCTGGCCCATAGGAACCTGTTTTGATTCAAGACTCATCAACATAAAAAATCCATATTATTTTTATTGGGTTACCATACTGATGGACCACATTATTTAATCCTTTTTAAACTGAGAATGGACGGTCTTCCTGGCCCGACGATCGATGCGCCATGTCTCGAAACGCGCCTGCAACCCCATGACAAATACAAAGAATACCGGAACAAAAAATACCGCCAGCAACGTCGCACTGACCATGCCGCCGAATACGCCCGTGCCGATAGCGTGTTGTGTTTCGGCGCTGGCACCCATGGCAACCATCAGCGGCACCACGCCCAGCCCAAACGCCAGCGACGTCATCAAAATCGGCCGCAAGCGCAGTCGCGCCGCCAATACGGCGGATTCCACAAGCCCTTTACCTTGCTCGCGCAGTTGCGTGGCGAATTCCACAATCAAAATGGCATTTTTGGCCGACAGGCCAATAACCGTGATAAGGCCGATCTTAAAGAACACATCGTCCGGCAGACCGCGCAACAATACGGCGGCTACCGCACCGATCAGGCCCAGCGGCACCACCAGCATCACCGATAGAGGAATTGACCAGCTTTCATATAGGGCTGCCAGCACCAGAAATACCACTAGCATGGACAGCGCCATCAGCATCGGTGCCTGCGTCGCCGACTGCCGTTCCTGCAGGGACTGTCCGGTCCATTCGACCGTAAAGCCCGGTGGCAACTGTGCGGCCAGGCGTTCCATCTCGATCATCGCTTCTCCGCTGGACGTCCCCGGCGCGGCGCTACCCGATATCCTGGCTGTGGGATAGCCCTGGTATCGCACCAGTTGCAGTGGCATTTCGCCCCACGCCGGCGTTACCACCTCGCGCAACGGCACCATACCACCTGCCGCGTTGCGCACATAAAGCTTGAGCACATCGTCCAACTGCATACGTGCCGGCGCGTCCGCCTGGATGATGACCTGCTGCATACGTCCGGCATTGGGGAAATCGTTAACATAAAGCGATCCTATAGCCGCAGACAGGATTTCACTGATATCGGTGAACGATACCCCTAACGCCTGGGCTTTAGTGCGGTCGATATCCAGGCGGATGCTGGTGCCAACTGGCAGTCCATCAGGATACACACCAGTGACCTTTTTGCTCTGTTCGGCCAGTTGAATTAACTGACTTTGTGCGGCCAGCAGCGCGGCATTTCCCTGGTTGGCGCGGTCTTGCAGCCGCAATGCGAATCCCGATGTCGTACCCAGGCCGTCAATAGCCGGTGGCATTAGACTCATCACGGTGCCATCGACTGTCTGCGACATAGCCTGCTGGGCCAACCTGACTTCCTCCTGCGCCGTCGCACCGTGGCGGTCACCCCAGTCTTTCAACGTGGTAAATGCCAGCGCAGTATTCGGACCGGAACCGGAGAATCCAAAACCCAGGATGGAAAGATTCACGTCCACACTGGGACGCTTAGCCACATACCGCTCAAAAACCTTGACCACATCAAGTGTGCGCTCCATCGTCGCATCTGCTGGCAACTGGAACGAGGTCATGAAATTGCCCTGATCCTCTTCGGGTAGGAAGGCGGATGGTAATTGACGGAACGCCAACACCAATACCACCACGATGGCGCCAAAGACCATCATAACCCGGCCAGTACGCACTATCAGCGCGAATACGCCCGTTTCGTAACCTTGTGCCAAACGGTCGAACCGTCGATTAAATCCGCCAAAGAAACCGCGATTTTGTTGATGCCCCGACACCACCGGCTTAAGCAGCGTGGCACAAAGGGCTGGCGTCAGGCTCAGCGCCAGAAAGGCTGAGAACAGGATGGGGACCGCCATTGACAGCGTAAACTGTTTATAGATCACGCCCACTGAGCCACTGGCAAACGCCATCGGTATAAACACCGCAGTCAGCACCAGAGTAATACCGATCACCGCCCCGGTGATTTCGCGCATCGCTTTTATAGTCGCTTCTTTTGGCGATAGACTTTCGGTGGCCATCAGCCGCTCAACGTTTTCCACCACCACTATGGCATCGTCCACAATGATACCGATAGCCAGCACCATGCCAAACATGGTCAATACATTAATCGAGAATCCTGCGACCAGCATCACCGCGAAAGTGCCCAGCAAGGCGATGGGTGCCACGATGGCCGGGATCAGGGTATAGCGAATATTTTGCAAAAACAGATACATCACCAGAAACACCAAGACCATAGCTTCCAGCAGTGTGTAGATGACCTTCTCGATGGAGACTTTTACGAACGGCGCGGTGTCAAACGGCACCGAGTAATTCATGCCACGCGGCATTGACTTACTCAACTCCGCCAGCCTGGCACGCACCGCTTCAGAGGTTCTAACTGCGTTGGCACCTGGTGAAAGCTGCACTGCGGCACCCGTGGACAGCTGACCGTTCAGGCGCGTACTAAAACCATAAGATTGCGCGCCCAGCGCAACCCTGGCCACGTCGCCCATCACCACGTTAGAACCGTCTGCATTGGCGCGCAGCACGATGGCTGCAAATTGCGCCGGTGTCTCCAACTGCCCTTGTACCGTCAGCGGAATGGTCACCCACTGCCCCGGCAACGCGGGAGCATCACCCACCCGGCCCGGCGCAATCTGGGCATTCTGCTGGCTGATCGCAGTGGACAAATCGTTCATGGACAAGTTAAACGAGATCAGCTTGGCTGGATCGACCCAAATGCGCATTGCTCGTTCTGCACCAAACAACTGGACTCGGCCCACGCCATCAATGCGCCTAAGCTCCTCGATAATGTTGCGCGACATATAATCGCTCAGCGCAATCTCGTCCAAGCGTCCATCTGTGGAGGTCAACGTGACAATCAGCAGAAAATCCGAACTGGACGACTCGACGTCAACGCCATTTTGCCGCACCACCTGCGGCAAACGCGGTTCGATCGCCTTGAGGCGATTCTGTACGTCCACCTGAGCCAGATCGGGGTTGGTACCCGGCTTAAAAGTCACCGTAATTTGCGCAGAACCGGAAGTATCGGTGGACGACTCGAAATACAGCATATTTTTGACGCTGGACAGTTCCCGCTCAATTAAGCTCACCACCGAATCATTCATGGTTTGCGGCGTGGCCCCGGGATAGGACGCAGTAATGTTGACGGTTGGAGGCGCCACTGAGGGATAGCGTTCGATCGGCAATCTGGGAATGGCGATCAGGCCAAACAATACGATGAAGGCCGCAACTACCCAGGCAAACACCGGGCGGTTAATAAAAAATTGTGGCATCACGAAATCTCTCGATGGCTTAACAGATTGTGACGTGAGCGAGGAGGCATGGTCTGCCATGGGGAAGACGCCACTTCGACCCCCTCCGCCAACCGATCCATCCCTTCAACCACAATGTTCTGACCAGCATGCAAACCTGTAAGGATAAGGTATTGGCGTCTCACCAGTTCGCCGAGCCGTACTAATACCAAATGTGCCCGCCTATTCTCGTCTACGACCCAAATATAGGCACCCTCCCCATTCCGCACCACCGCCTGCTGCGGCACCAATAGTGCCTCGGCATAGCTCCCGTGCGGCACACGGGCCCGCACAAACATGCCGGGCAACAGCAATCTTTGCGGGTTGTCCACCAGAATGCGTAGCAGTACGTCGCCAGTGCTGGCATCCACATTAATGCCCGAGAACAGGATGCGGCCGTTAACCGGATAAGCATCACCGTTATTACGAAGAATGGCCACCGGCAGGCCGTGACTGTCAGCCGGATTTGCTGCGGCGAACACGCCACGCAAGGATTCCAACGTAGACGCCGGTTGCCTCACGTCAACATAAACTTGATCGATTTGCTGAATGCGAGCCATGGGATTGGTGTCGGACGTCCCCACCAGTGCGCCCTCAGTGACCAGCGCCTGATCGATACGCCCTGAAATGGGTGCATCCACCGTAGCGAATGTCAAATCCAGACGTCTACGCACCAGAGTGGCCCGGGCCGCTGCCACCTCGGCGGCAGTCTGATCGCGTTGTGCGACCGCATCGTCATATACCTGATGGCTAACGGCGTTGGTGGCTACCAAGGGATGCAGACGTCTCACATACACTTTTGCGCGTACATACGCGGCCTCGGTGCGTTGCAAAGCAGCCGACGCTATATCCACATCAGCCTTAAAAGGAGCCGGGTTAATCTGGAACAGCGGTTGGCCGGCTTTGATTTCAGCCCCCTGTTCAAACAGGCGGTGCTGAACGATTCCGCTCACCTGAGCGCGGATTTCCGCCGTACGCACCGCAGCGACACGACCAGGCAGTTCATCGGTTAAATCCACTTTGGTCGCCACCAGCGTCATGACAGAGACCTGGGTGGGTGTATCTATGAGTTCCTGCTCAGGCTCGTCGCATCCAGCTAATATCAATACCGCCAGACAAACCACTCCAATATTGCATCGCCACCAGTACATTTTCATATCCATTCAACATCGGTTTTTCTGGAAAGAGTCACATTATGCAAAATGAAAATGGAGTTTAAGTTGGATATATGTGGAAGCATGATGGAGAGAGTAAATTAAATGAAAACCGGTATATATGGCCGGCATTTAACGTAGATACCGCCTCTTTGAATAGCAGAGATGATGCCAACATATTAATTGATACTTAGTCATACCTTTTGGAGGCAGTTTCGATGGCAAGTATTGATGTTATCTGTCTTTCCTGTAGCGCAGTAGATGGCGTGTTTCGCAATGGTAAAATACCTCAGATCATCAGCGCTATCGCTGTTTTCCTGCATATTGCCAGCTGCTGGGTATCAAACGACAAACACAGGCCGGCGACATCACTTTTGCCCTTCCCATTGCATCAGTAAACTCAGCGCCGCGGGTAATACCGTCAGCGTAAAGATCGTGGCCACCAGCAACCCGCCAATAATGGCATACGCCATCGGCCCCCAAAACACCTGATGAGCAATAGGAATCATACCGAGAATTGCCGCACAGGCGGTGAGCAGAATGGGGCGTGACCGGTGACGAGCCGCCTCAATAATGGCCGTCTGCGCCGCCGCACCACTGCATATATTGCGGTCTACTTCACTGATAAGAATAACCGCATTACGGATAATCATCCCCGCCAGCGCAATCACCCCCAACAGGGCAACGAATCCCATTGGCGTACCGGTCGGCAACATCGTGGCCACCACACCAATCAGCCCGAAGGGCGCCGTCAGGAACGCCAGGATCATCCGGGAAAAACGCTGTAGTTGAATCATCAGCAATATCAGCATAACCAGCACCGTCACCGGCAGAACGGCATACACCGAGCAATTGCCTTTGTCAGACTCGATAACCACCCCACCTTCCTGAATACGATATCCCACTGGCAATGTGGCCCGATACTGATCAATTGTCGCCGCCAGATCGGCAGAGACCGTTTGAGCACGCAGGCCTGGAGCCACATCCAGTTGCACACTGATAAAGGGCTCACGCTGACGACGCCAGATAATCGGGTCATCGACACCATAAGTCACCGAGGCTATCTGACGGAGCGGCACAACATGCCCATCCGCCGTGGGGATTTGCAGATTGGCCACTGTCGCCACATCCTGCCGCTCATCCTGTCTCCCCCGGATGACAACATCAACCAACCGGTTACCGTCACGTACGGTAGTAAGCGTTGTGCCGGAGAAAATAGCGGCTAACTCACTGGCAACCTCCTGAGAACTCAAACCGACTGCACGCGCTTCGGTTTGGTTAAGCTTCACGTTCACCGAGCGCTCCGGCTCACCCGCCGTCAGATTAATATCCCGTGTGCCGGGGTGCTTGCCAATCAGGCTGGCAAGCTTTAAAGCAATATCGCGTACCCGCTCAACATCTGGTCCACTGACCCGATATTTGAGCGGCCAGCCGACCGGTGGCCCCAGTTCCAGCGGAGACACCCGTGTTACCAGGTTACCGAAATCGCTTTCCATCACTCGATCTAGCCGTGCTTGTAACACATCACGTGCTTTCAGGCTCTTGGCGACCACCACCAACTGAGCAATATTTTCATGGCCCAGTAACACATCCATCGGCAGATAAAAGCGCACTGCACCCGATCCGATATAGGTTGAGAAATGATCCACATCTGGATCATTGCTGAGTATTTTCTCCAGTCGCAATGCCTGCCGTGCGGTTGCAGATTGAGACACGTTTGTCGGCAGTGTCAAACTGACCAGTAATTCAGTACGATCCGATGCCGGGAAAAACTCGCCTTCGAGCCGAGTTGCACCAAATACGGCGGCAAGAAGCATAGCCACGGCAATCGATATGGTTTGAGCCCGGTGATTCAGGACATAACACAGTAGGCGTTCATACCAGTTGGTCAAACGACCACGGCCAGTCTGATGAATTACCGACGTGGCGGGCAGTAGCCAGACACCCAGTAAGGGTGAAAACAGAATCGCCACAATCCAGGAACTGAGCAATGCCAACAGCACGACCACGAACAGCGAAAAACAGTATTCTCCGGCACTGGACGCCGCAAACCCCACCGGAATAAAACCGGCAATCATCACCAGCGTTCCGGTTAACATCGGAAACGCCGTGCTTTCATAGGCCGAGGCTGCCGCCCGTTGCAGACTCCATCCCTCTTCCAGACGGGATACCATAGCTTCAACAGTAATCATGGCATCATCGACCAACAGCCCCAGAGCGATAATCAACGCACCAAGCGAAATACGCTGTAACCCAATACCAGCGATCTCCATACCGGTAAACGTCATCGCCAATACAATAGGTATCGATGCGGCTACCACTAATCCTGCCCGGCTACCAAGCGAGACGAAAGACACCGCCAGGACAATACCAATAGCTTCCATCAACACCTGGATAAATCCGTTCACTGCGTTTTTAACCACCGCCGACTGATCTGCCACCTTGACGGCCTCAATCCCGTGCGGCAGCTGGGCGACAATGCGCTTCATGCGATCCCGTATCGCCTGACCGAAATCGAGTATATTTCCGGTCGGTGCCATGGAAATGGCTAAACCGATGGCTTTTTCGCCATTGACACGGAACGTTGGCGCTGGAGGTTCTGCTGTTTCACGGGTAATTGTCGCGATATCAGTCAACGGAATAAAACGCCCCCCGACGTGCAATGTCACCTGACGCAAGCTCTGTTCAGAAACAAATGCCCCGCTGACATGCAGTGCGACCTTATCACTACCGGTGCGGATGACGCCTGCCGGGGTCACTGCATTCTGCGCCTTGAGTGTGTCAATCACCTGTTGGAGACTCAATCCCAGCCCTGCCAGCTGGCGCGGTGAAAATGCGATGACGATTTGCTCTTCCTCGACACCCAGCATCTCAATTTTACCGATATCCGGAAGGGTCAGCAGTTCAGTACGGATATCGTCGACCTTATCGCGTAATTCACGCGATGAATAACCGTCAGCAGTAAAGCCATAAATCGTGCCAAACGTGTCACCAAACTCGTCATTGACAGCGGGTGTGCTTACACCTTCAGGCAGTGACGCGGCAACATCCGTCATTTTTTTGCGGATGGTGTACCAGATATCAGGTACCGAAGCTGGCGGTACATCATCACGCAGATTAACGAAAACCACCGTCTCTCCGGCACGGGTGTAGCTCTCAAGATAATCAAGATAAGGTGTTTCCTGTAACTTCTTCTCCAGCGTATCTGTGACAAAATTAAGTGTGTCTTTCACCGTTGCACCCGGCCAGTTTGCCGACACCACGGCAGTTTTGATCGTAAAGGCCGGGTCTTCATTACGCGGCAGACGTTCATAACTCATCACGCCGGCGACCATCACCACCAACATCAAAAACGCCACCAGCTGTTGATGGGCCAATGCCCAGGCTGAAAGATTAAACTGCCCTTTCATCGGCGAATGCGGACCGGAAAACATCAGTGTGATTCTCCATCCAGCAATACTTTTTCACCCGGACGCAGTTTGCTTACACCGGCAGTAACTACCCGATCACCCGCCACCAGACCGGTAGAGACAAAAATCTGTGTTTTGCTATAACGGGCAACGCCAATCGGCTGTAGACGCAACAATTGAGTCACCGGGTTGACGACATAAACTGCGGGCTGATCCCCTTGGCGGCTCAATGCAGAGGCCGGAAGCGGAAAACTCGCAGCACCGGGTAGTTGAACCGAACCGAGGACGGTAGCACCGAAAACCAGCGCCGCCGATGGATTATCCAACGCGATGCGCACCCGGTAAGTTCGGGTAACCGGATCAGCCTGTGGGCTGACATCACGAACATGTCCCGTCCCCTTGACCGAGGGATCGGAGATTAGCGATACCGTCACAACCGGATCGGTAAGACCACTGTCAATCAACTGTTCAGACACATCAAACACCGCATCACGCCCTGAAAGAGCCGCCAGTTTGATCACTTCCTGACCGGCGCTGACCACTTGACCGGGATTGCCGCTGACGGAAGTCACAACGCCCGCCTGCGGTGCAACCAGCTGTGTAAAGCTACACCGTTCCTTCGCCCCTTTAAGAGTGGACTGTGCGCTCTCACGGCGAGCGACAGCGGCTTCCCAGGTGGACTGAGCCTCATCAAGCTGTACACGGGCTATCGCACCACTCGGTGCCAATTTTTTCATCCGATTTAAATTGATCCCGGCCAGACGCTCTGCCGATACTGCACTTTGCAGGCTAGCCTGTGCGCTCTGAAGCTGATTCTCGCTGTCGCGTGGGTCAAGTGTCGCCATCAGATCACCCGCTTTTACGACCGCGCCTACATCAACCAAGCGAGTGAGAATACGTCCATCCAGTCGAAACCCCAGCGCAGTTTCCATATGCGGACGAATTTCACCGGTCAACGTGACGAGTTCACCGCCATCAAGCGGTTCGGCGATAACCGTTTTCACCACTCTCGGAACGGGAGTAGCAGAAGGATTCTCGGCATCATGACAGCCAGCAAGAAGGACACCGGACACGAGCAGAAGCGTACGGACAACCGGTTGCGCGATGCGTGTCAGACAGAAAAGTAAGTCACGATATATCATTGTCATAGCAGTCTATTCCACTTGTCTGCATTAAAAGCTATACAGAACAGCCATGTTTGCCTCGGTATTACTTCGCTTTTCCACCACTGGACTTTTAGCCACGTTATTGTTCAGCCAGAGAGACGACAGCGACACGTTGGTCGCCCAATGAGGTGTGAACTGATGCTCCCAGTCAATTCCCAACGCATAGCCATAAACACCGCGCCCCGGATGATAAGCAGCCAACCCCGTTCGGGCATGTTGTTGTTCCGTGACGCCGTAATAGATGTTGGTGAAACGGGAATCACCAAAAAGTGCATCAGCACTCAGCGAAACCGTGTCACTGGTGGATACAGACTGCCAGACAGTACTCTTCAGCCCGGCGCGATATTGATTCCCCCTTTCGCGTTCACTCAGAGCGAATTCACCGCTTACTTCCGCAGCGAGCCACGGAGCGAACTGATATCCTGCAATCAATGTCGTGGTGACAGCCCCGTTGATGCTTCCCATGCCTCGTAATCGGTTCGCGCCGGGTCGCCAGTTATTATTTTTATCGGCCCGTCCCGGGTCATACCCGATGGAATGATCAAGATAAAATCCCGCGGAAGACTGCCACTGCCAGCCAATGCCATGCGTTGAATCAACGTACAACGCACCTCGCTGTATCTGCACTATTGGCAATACACTGTTCTGACGCTGACTTGAACCGGTATAACGTGGCGCGTTCCTGGCGGCAATGCCGACGGCCACTGCGGTATGATCTCCCCAGAAGGCTGACGACATATCTGCGGCACAGGCAGAGGATAGTGGTA
This sequence comes from Prodigiosinella aquatilis, assembly GCA_030388725.1. Lineage (NCBI taxonomy): Bacteria > Pseudomonadati > Pseudomonadota > Gammaproteobacteria > Enterobacterales > Pectobacteriaceae > Prodigiosinella > Prodigiosinella aquatilis. The sequence continues at coordinate 1,622,889 of CP128857.1, read as the reverse complement.
ATAGGCAGATGACCGGCAGCACCATCACCGGAATAATTTTTTTGATTTTCACACCATTTCCTTGTCTTGAGCGATAATCTCAAAAATTTGACACATCAGGATCCGCATTGCTTTTTACGTACCCCTGTGTCGGCAGCGATTATGCGGGTATTAAGTCAAGAAACGTTTTGTGGTTCTTTAAGATTTCATCAAGAGGTGAAACATGACGGAAAAGCGCGTTCTGATTATTGAAGATGACAGGGATTCAGCCAGCATACTTGAAGCTTATCTGCGACGTGACGGCTATCAGGTTTCTATTGCCACTGACGGGCAGAGTGGTCTTGACATGGCGTTAAGCGGGAAACCCGATCTGGTCTTGCTTGATATCATGCTACCCAAAATGAATGGTTCAGAGGTGCTGTCCGCATTACGCAAGCACGGTAATATTCCCGTCATTATGGTAACCGCCATCGGTGATGAACCGGAAAGAATAGGCGCACTGCGCTACGGGGCCGATGATTACGTGGTCAAACCCTACAATCCACAAGAAGTGGTTGCCCGAGTGCATGCGGTACTGCGACGCGTAAACTATAGTGCGCCAAAAGACGATGTACTGACTTTCGAAAATTTGTCGGTCGATCTTGCCTCAGTGACCGCCCGAATTACGCCACCGTCGTCGGAAACAATAACGCTGGATCTTACTCCGACCGAATTCAATATTCTTGCCACACTATTGAGAGCGCCCAACCGGGCATTTACCCGTAGTGAATTACTCGGAGCCTGCCTGCCGGAAAGTGACGCACTCGAACGGGTTGTCGATACCCATGTCCATAATCTCAGAAAAAAACTGAATGCCCACAGTATGGTAAACGTTCTGGTCACGGTTAGGGCCGTGGGCTATCGGTTTCGGTGAGAAATGATGAAAAAACTCGCTTGCTTGTCAGAAAAAACATCATTATGGCGATGGTTGTGCTTGCGTATTCTCTCGCTCGCTATCGGCGCGATCATCGTGATAGCAGCCTGTATGTGGCTGCGTTTTGCCTTGTGGAACGCCTATGTTACGCAACACATGCCAGAAACGGTCAGGGCGGAGTTCAAGGCACTCATCGCACGCCAGGATTACACTAATCCCCGTTATCACCAGATAACCGATCAGTATTATGGCAAGGCGTTTTCTTCCCCTAACATCACCGGCAGTGACTGGCGAGCATTGGCTATTCTGGTGCTTATCGCACTACCAATCATTGTAATACTGGGTTTATGGCGGGCTCGGCCTTTATCCCAGCAATTTTCGTATATTGCCCGTTCAGCGCGGGAGGTGACACAGGGTAAATTTGATACCCGAACACAGATCGTTGAGCAAGCCCCCCTGGAGCTCACCCTGTTGGCTAATGATTTTAATCAAATGACCACACAACTGGAGCGTTATGAACGTGAATTGCGTGAGTCCAGTGCCGCCCTGGCGCACGAACTCCGCACACCGCTCAATGCAGCCATGGGGAGAATACAAGGTATGATCGATGGTGTTTTCCCACTGCAAAACGCCCAGCTAACTATGGTAATTAAACAGCTTGAGCAGCTCAACCATGTGATTCAGGATCTTCACTTTCTTTCCCTTGCCAGAGCGGGACAACTCATACTGGTTAAAACACCTTTCTATCTGGAGGAGGTGATTTCAGAAAGACTTTCCTGGTATCGACCACAACTGGAGGCCGCCGGTTTTTGCATCCAGCAACATATTGAACAAACTGAATTTTGCGTAGCCGATCTTGAGCGATTGGGGCAGGTGTTTTCCATCCTGATAGAAAACGTACTGAGCTATGCAAGTGAAGGGAAATATTTGGGCATCCACGTCATCGAACAGGAACATCAGTGGGTAATCAGTCTCTCCGACCACGGTCAGGGCATTGATCGCGACTCGCTGCCAATGCTATTCGATCGCTTCTGGCGTGCGGAGCATTCTCGGGGACGGCATTCCGGTGGCAGTGGGTTAGGATTATCCATTGCGTCAGCCATCATTACGGCTCACGCTGGAACCATTCACGCTGTTTCTGTACAAGGGAAAGGACTCACCATTGTAATTACATTACCCCGTGAAACCTGAAATCGCTCACTTTTGATCATCAGCAGTACAGAGACGCATAACTGGCGATCGGCGGGCGATACTGAATGCGCTTAACGCAATTTAATTTTGAGTGTCATATTTATGACATTGGTTATTCACCATAATCGCCTAAAAATACAATTTCTCGTCTATCTTCCTTTTAGCTACATTCCATTCTGCCAGGAGAGATCAGCATGAAGTATAAAAAATTATTCTGGGCCATCGCCATAATGATTTTTTCTTTGTTATTTGTCCTATGGTTTATTTTGGGACGAGGAAACAGCAACGCACTCTGGGAAATAGTGAGTCAGAAATGTGTTCCTAATCAGCAGAGTAATGGTAATCCCGCGCCTTGCTTAAACGTCGATCTGAAAGATGGATACGCCTTACTTAAAGACCTCCGGGGGCCTTACCATGATTTGCTGATACCTTCCACCAAAATTACCGGTATTGAAAGCCCGGTGCTCTTACAAAATAATACGCCTTCCTTCTTCGCGGCCGCATGGAATTACCGTGGGTATATTGTTAAAGAAATCGGTAAACCGGTAAAAAATGAATATTTATCACTGAGCATTAATTCCCAATATGGTCGTTCTCAAAATCAGCTACATATTCATATATCATGTCTGCGACCTGAGGTTTACTATACGTTACATGAACAATCGACAGCAATTTCAACCCACTGGCAACCACTGGGCGTTGAGCTTCAAGGGCATAAATATCTGGCGATAAAACTCACTACAACCGATTTAACGCAGTCAGATCCCTTTAAGACGTTATATCGATATGTTCATAGACAAGATGACAGCATGGGCAATTATGGTCTGGCTGTTGTCTTCACCCCCAGCGGAGACCCCATCCTGCTCGCCAATCGTCTTGATATTCTGGATGCTAATCGCGGATCGGCAGAAGAAATTCAGGACATTACCTGTGCACTGGTTAAAGAAAACAATTAACACGATGCGGCGTATGCCTTAGATAGAATAACGCCCGATAGCGTATTAAGGAACGGGGATACACGGGGCGACCGCCACATTTGGCCTCTTCCTGGCCCCCATATCGAAGCCAGGTGAACGACGCCGGTGTTAAGCCAACAAGGCGTAAAGTCAGGTTTTCCCGGCGACAACTCTCATCCACGCCGTTGTTAATGATCAAGTAATACACCACACTTTTGGTGTATCGTCGCGGAGAAGATAACGTAGTTTTCTGTTTACTATCAGTGAGTTAATTATAGCCAGGAAACTGGCCATTAGACGGTTGAAAATGAAAATCACCAGGTCCTCCGACAGGTCCCCCACCCCCCCGGAGGAGGGAAAATACACCCATTCAGGGCGACCGTCAGAATAAGTAAACCCATCAGTTTCAAGAAACGCTTCATATTTTACCTCGTTATGCACGCTATTCGGCCGCATCATAGAAAGGAGACACCTGTCAAACAAGCATCTTATTCCTAAAAAAAGATGTATTAACAATACGTTATGATATTTTCATTTCTCAATGGGAAAATGGCCGTTTCCTTTACGATAATCTGATTGTCGCCAGAAAACAGGCGAAAAAAAAACCGACGCTAATCAAGTCAGTAACGACCAGACGGGCATCAGTTTTTGCTCAGAAAACCGGATAACGTTCCCAACGATGAGTTATCACCACTCTGGCTGATGAACACAGCACTAGCAGCAATAGTGATATTCTCTCAACGGATAGAAAAAAGCGCTGTTTGAACAGACGTTCAAACAGCGCTGACACTAATAACTAATCAAAACTGACGTCATGCTTATTCCAACCATTCGGTATGGAATACCCCATCTTTATCAGTACGCTTATAGGTATGAGCACCAAAGTAATCACGCTGCGCCTGAATCAGGTTAGCCGGCAGAACCGCTGCGCGGTAACTGTCATAATAGGCGATAGCCGCAGAGAAAGTTGGGGTCGGAATGCCCTGCTGAACAGCGTAAGCCACAACATCACGCAACGCCTGTTGATAATCATCAGCAATCTGCTTGAAGTAAGGTGCCAACAGCAGGTTGGCAATATTGGCATTCTGGGTGTAGGCATCGGTGATTTTTTGCAGGAATTGAGCACGGATAATACAACCGGCGCGGAAAATCTTGGCGATTTCTCCGTAATTCAACGACCAATTGTTTTCATCAGATGCTGCTTTCAACTGAGAGAAACCTTGTGCATAAGAAACGATCTTTCCCAGATACAACGCACGACGTACTTTCTCCACAAATTCCGTTTTATCACCAGCGAATGGCTGGATTGTCGGGCCGGTTAGCACTTTCGAGGCTGCAACCCGCTGAGATTTCAGGGAAGACAGATAACGCGCGAACACGGACTCGGTAATCAGTGACAACGGTTCACCCAGATCCAGTGAACTCTGACTGGTCCATTTCCCCGTTCCCTTGTTTGCCGCTTCATCCAGAATCACATCCACCAGATAGTTACCATCCTCGTCTTTCTTGGTAAAGATATCAGCAGTAATTTCAATCAGATAGCTGCTTAATTCACCTTTGTTCCACTCCGAGAATGTTTTAGCCAGATCGTCATTATTCAGGTTCAATGCCTGCTTTAACAGCGAGTAGGCTTCGGCGATCAACTGCATGTCGCCATATTCAATTCCGTTGTGTACCATCTTGACGTAATGACCGGCACCATCAGCACCAATGTAGGTGACACAGGCTTCACCATCAGCACGAGCGGCAATTTTCTCCAAAATCGGCGCCACCAGTTCATACGCGTGTTTCTGTCCACCAGGCATGATCGATGGCCCTTTTAGCGCGCCTTCTTCGCCGCCGGAAACCCCGGTACCAATGAAGTTGAACCCTTCGGCAGACAGTTCACGATTACGACGAATGGTGTCTTTATAGAAGGTATTACCACCATCGATCAGGATGTCACCTTTCTCCAGATGCGGTTTCAGTGAATCGATGGTTTTATCTGTTGCTTCACCAGCCTTAACCATTAACAGGATGCGACGCGGTTTTTCCAGGGATTCAACAAACTCCTCAACGGTGTAGTAAGGCACCAGTTTCTTACCCGGGTTTTCTGCTACAACCTCATCGGTTTTATCTGCAGAACGGTTAAAGATGGAAACGGTATAACCACGACTTTCAATGTTAAGCGCCAGATTGCGCCCCATCACCGCCATACCGACAACGCCAATTTGCTGTTTGGACATTAAAGCAACTCCTGTCTGAAGGATAATCTACCTGTTGCGGATATATACGACACAGGCAATTCAAAAGCAGACAGACATGGTAACTCAGCTAACGCTGGGTGGGTAGTAATTGGTTTAATAGGAAGAGGTGTTCTATAACACGGGGATAACACCCTGCCTGAGCATCCGCTCAGACAGGATTGGTCACTAGGCAGAATGTTTGGCGAGCAGTGTCTTGATGTTCTCTTTAAACGCAGCACCCAGTTCTGGGTTATGTAATCCATAAGAGACGAAAGCCTGCGCATAACCCAGTTTACGTCCGCAGTTGAAATTATGGCCTGTCATCTGCACCGCATCAACCGGTTGATGTTTGATCAACTCGGCAATGGCGTCAGTCAATTGAATACGTCCCCAGGCACCCGGCAGAATCTGCGACAAAATCGGCCATGCATCCGCTGTCAACACATAGCGCCCGACAGCAGAAAGGTCAGAACCTTCAGTAGGCGTTAGCTTCGGTTTTTCAACCATGGAAGTAATGACCGCTGAGTCACCCGCGTTGATTAACGGCTGTGCGCATTCCACCACGGAGTATTCCGGCAAGACTTCATAAGGACGGTGTTTCACCAGCACCTGGCTGTGCCCGGTGGCTTCAAAACGGGAAATCAACTGTGCCAGGTTATCTTTAGATTGATCCGCCGAACTTTCATCCATGACCACATCCGGCAAAACAACAACAAAAGGTGCATCACCCACAATGGGATGCGCACAGGAGACCGCATGTCCAAGTCCCAGCGTTTGCCCCTGGCGAACATTCATAATGGTTACACCAGCGGGACAAATAGCCTGAACTTCTGCCAATAACTGGCGTTTGGCGCGATCTTCCAACAAGGATTCCAGCTCAAATGAAGTATCAAAATGGTTTTCGATCGCATTTTTGGAAGCATGTGTTACCAGCACAATGTCCTTGATGCCCGCATTGGCGCACTCATTAACAATCTTCTCAATCACCGGACGATCGACCAACGGTAGCATCTCTTTCGGGATAGCCTTGGTAACCGGTAATAAATTCATTCCCAAACCAGCAACCGGGATAATCGCTTTTAATGTTGTCATTCGTTGCTCTCTCAAAAAGAACCCGCAGTCTCACCTGCATTCAGGACACACTCTATCACTAGCTTTATACCTAATCGGAACCGAAGAGATCACGTGTATAGACTTTTGTTGCAACATCAGACAATTCCGATGCCATCCGATTAGACAGTATCACGTCCGAAATCTGTTTAAACTCCTCCAGATCATTGATAACCCGCGATCGGAAAAACTCGGTCTCTTTCAGCTCCGGCTCATACACAACCATTTCGATGCCTTTTGCCTTGATACGCTTCATTACCCCTTGAATAGCGGATGCACGGAAGTTATCAGAACCGGTTTTCATCACCAGACGGTAAACCCCTACAACTTTAGGGTTTCGCTTAATCACCGAATCGGAAATAAAATCCTTACGCGTCGTGTTGGCATCCACGATGGCACGAATCAGATTATTGGGGACAGCCTCGTAATTTGCCAGCAGTTGCTTGGTATCTTTCGGCAAACAGTAGCCGCCATAGCCAAAAGAGGGATTGTTATAGTGCTGACCAATTCGCGGATCCAGTCCAACCCCTTCAATGATTTGTTTGCTGTCTAAACCCAACGTCTGTGCGTAAGTATCCAGTTCGTTGAAATAGGCAACACGCATTGCCAGATAGGTATTGGCAAACAGCTTAATGGCTTCTGCTTCCGTGGAACCGGTAAACAATACCGTGATATCGGTTTTTCTGGCACCCTGCACCAAAAGTTGAGCAAATTGTTCCGCACGTGGTGATTGTTCACCCACCACAATCCGCGATGGATACAGATTATCGTACAGTGCGCGACCTTCCCGCAGAAATTCCGGTGAAAAAATGATATTTCCCGTACCAAACTGCTCGCGTACCTGCTGGGTATATCCCACCGGAATAGTCGATTTGATGATCATCAGCGCGTGTGGGTTGACGGCAATGACCTCACGGATCACCGACTCAACCGACCGGGTATTGAAGTAGTTGGTTTTGGGGTCATAATCGGTAGGTGTGGCGATAATCACGAAATCCGCCCCCTGATAGGCAGACTTGCCATCCAACGTTGCACGGAAATTGAGCGACGGATTACACAGAAACTCTTCAATTTCTTTATCTACAATCGGTGAAATGCCTTTATTCAACATTTCTACTTTTTCGGCGAGAATATCTACCGCCACTACTTCATTATGCTGCGCCAGCAGCATTGCATTGGACAGACCAACATAGCCAGTGCCCGCAATTGCTATTCTCATTTTTCAGTCACATTAATCAATATATTGTACGCAATGTACAAATTAAAAAAGAAATAGCAATGTAGCAGAAGAAAACGTCTGCATATATATTGCTGTGCATCGATAACCAATTATTCAGACTTGATAAAAATCGCGATACCAATCGACAAAGGCCTGAACACCTTCAACCACGCCGACTTTAGGGCGATAGCCGGTCATCGCCCGCAAGTCTTCAGTATCGGCGTAAGTTTGGTACACATCGCCTGCCTGCATTGGCATAAAGTGTTTTTTCGCTTCAATGCCGAGTGCATTTTCTAACGCAGTAACAAAATCCATCAGTTTCACCGGACTGCCGTAACCGATATTGCACACTCGATACGGTGCCGAACTGGTTGCCGGAGATCCATTTTCCACCGTCCAGGTGCTGTCTGCGACAGGAACCTTATTCACAATACTCACGACACCATCAACAATGTCAGTGATATAAGTAAAATCACGACGCATATCACCATGGTTATAAATATCAATGGGATTGCCAGCCAGTATGCTCTTGGTGAATTTGAACAATGCCATGTCCGGCCGCCCCCACGGACCATATACCGTAAAAAAGCGTAATCCCGTCGTGGGAATGCCATATAAATGCGAATAGGAGTGCGCCATCAGCTCATTGGCTTTTTTGGTGGCGGCATATAGCGAGACAGGATGATCCGTCGAATCACAGGTAGAGAATGGTGTTTTGCCATTCAAACCATACACTGAACTGGAAGAGGCATACAGCAGATGCTCAACATCATGATGACGACAGCACTCCAGAATATTCAGATGCCCGATAAGGTTGCTATCAGCATATGCCATCGGATTTTCCAGCGAATAACGCACGCCAGCCTGTGCCGCCAGATGAATAACCCGGTCAAATTTTTCTGCGGCAAAAAGCGCATTCAGCCCTTTTCCATCATAGATGTCCAGTTTTTCAAAACGGAAACGACTCACTGTCTGAAGTTTTTGCAAACGCGCTTCTTTGAGAGAGACATCATAGTAATTATTAAGGTTATCAATGCCGATCACATCATGTCCGTCAGCGCACAATGACTGACTCACATAAAAACCGATAAACCCGGCCGCACCGGTAACAAGAAATTTCATTACAACCCCTTATATAACTTCACATATGATGCTGCAGCAGCATTGATATCATATCGTTTATTTAGACTATTATTAATACTACTTGTTTTTTAACTGAAACCATCAATTTTCTAAGCTGACAATATTATTGCGCTTATAAATACATATTACATCTTGATGTTATATACCCGTCATACTTCAAGTTTCAGGTATGTTGGCTGCGTTTGTTCACCCGAATCACTTATCTGAGTAAGCTCATCGGGATTCACTCTCTTGCCGCCTTCCTGCAACTCGAATTATTTTGGGTATAGATATAATCCAATATAAGATTAATCATCAGAAATAAGGTAACTTTAAAAAACATAGATGTTTAATAAAACTCGAATACATTCACTAACCCACATTTACATATTAAAAATAGAATTTGAATATCCACTCAAAGGCTATAAAGCATAAGACTTCCATACGTATGATGAAGAACAATGAATGACAATTCAAAAACCAAGAAGGAACAACCCTAAAGAACGGAATCATCACATCATTTAATTATCATTTTCTTAATTGTAAAAATCAAGATACTCTTTATATGCCAAAAAAAATGCCTGGAAAATATTTTTCGATTATTATACTGGGCATAGTGCACCGCCTTTACCATAGGTAAATATAGTGGCTTTATGTTCTTCTTCGTTGAGCGATAACAGATATCTATATCCTCACAGTACATAAAATATCGTTCATCAAATCCTTTCAAATTAGCATAATGGCTCACTTCAAAAATCATAAAAGAACCGGCCAACCAATCCACATAAGCGATATCATTGACCTCTTTTCTATTTATTACAGTATCATTCTTACCTAAAAAGAATGATTTAAAAAAATCAGACAAAACCGGGTAATGCCTAATACCCTTATCATGAATTGTGAAATTTTCATCTGTGAATAGATTTATACCCGCTAATTTAAAATGATACTGATCATGAAGAGAAATAATTTTTTCAATTTCTTCGCATGTAATAAGCACATCTGGGTTTAATACAATAAATAGATCATTGCCTTTAGGATTAAATTTATCTTGTATATATTTAAATATCAAATTATTATTTTCGCCAAACCCTAGATTTTTTTTATCATCAATATAGTCAATATTATTTTCCAAACAAAAAACATCAAACCCAGAGCGATAACGTTCTGAATTCTCTTTTACAACAACTTTATATTTTTTGGCAAGATCAGGAAGGCAATGAATGTTTTTTATCATGCATTGATGACCATGTGAAACGACTGAAATATATACATTCATATTAAAAATATTCCGAGCATAAAAATTCATGCTCTCTAAGTATTCTTTATTAACAAGACAGAAGCTATACCAATCGACCATTTAATATTTGTGTTCTATCACTCTCATGTATGCTCACAAAACTCTGCTAATCAACATGATGCAAAGCAGAACAATATCTTCACATTCGTGTCAATACACACCATTAATCTGAAAAAATCCACAAACCAATGGACAGAAAAACGCCAGATCAGATGCCTATCAGGAATGCAGGGATTTTTCATACAAAAGAAAAAATCAAGCGGTTAGATTTAAGATTTAATCATAAAAAACAATAACAGGTAGGAAAAAGCAGTTTACACTACTAACTAAATAACGCACATGCACGCTACCGCCTTGGCTTTCTGGCTACCAATGCGCGACCAAGCACAAATCCGAACTTGTGTCCATCATTATATCAATCTAAAGTGGCGCCTAAAGATCAGAACACCCTTTACTGAAACGAAGTAAAAACAGCTGTCGCTACATTATTAACTGCATATAACATAATACAAGTGAAATATCCCGAATGAGGGAAATTTTACCAAGGTATAACTATCCTTTACATTTGAATTTCCGGGCCTTTCTGCCTTCTGCACTTTTCGATCTCCATTCCGAATTTATATATGCTTTATCACCGAAGAAATTTTACAATAAAATGCTGTAGGGAGTAGTATTCGATGGGTTATTAATTCTTTCTCTCTCCCTAAGAAATCGCCTAACATAGACAACAAACGAATAAATCAAATAAAATTTAGAATATTATTCCAAAAAAAGGTAAAAATTCAGTATGGAATGGATAGTTGATCCAACAGTGTGGGCAGGATTGGCAACGCTGGTGGTGCTTGAGCTAGTATTAGGCATCGACAACCTGGTCTTCATTGCGATTCTTGCTGAAAAGCTGCCGGAAAAACTGCGGGACAAGGCTCGTGTTGTCGGTTTATTACTGGCACTGCTGATGCGGTTCATCCTGCTCTCCTCTATATCCTGGCTAGTTTCCCTTACTAATCCGCTGGTTACAGCGCTGGATCACGCTTTCAGCGCCCGCGATATTATCATGCTGGTCGGGGGACTGTTCCTGTTGTTCAAGGCTACGATGGAGCTTAACGAAAGGCTGGAAGGCAAGGATCAGGGACAGCAGACTCAACACAAGGGCGCACGTTTCTGGCCGGTTGTCGCACAAATTGTCATTCTGGACGCTATTTTCTCTCTGGATTCAGTTATCACCGCCGTAGGGATGACAGAGCATCTGCTGGTTATGATGGCAGCCGTCACCATTGCTATCGGCTTAATGTTACTGGCCAGCAAACCACTGACTCGCTTTGTCAATGCGCATCCGACCATCGTCATTTTATGCTTGAGTTTCCTACTGATGATTGGTTTCAGTCTGGTGGCCGACGCTTTTGGTTATCATATTCCTAAAGGCTATCTCTATGCAGCCATCGGCTTCTCCGTGATGATTGAAATGCTCAATCAGATTGCGCAGTTTAACCATAAACGTTTCCTCTCTTTGTCTCTGCCGTTGCGTCAACGAACAGCGGAAGCGGTACTACGAATGCTACGGGGCGAACATAAAGATGCCGAACTGGATAACCAGACATCAGCCATGATTGCGGACAACACCGGCTCTGCCAGTCAATCAGTTTTCAACCGACAGGAACAACGGATGATTGAGCGGGTGTTGGGCATGGCTCAACGTTCAGTGAGTAGCATTATGACCTCGCGGCACGATATAGAAAATGTAGATATCGACACCGAAACTGAACATTTCCCTGCTTTGATGGAAAAAAATCAGCATACCCGGCTGGTAGTGACAGACAAAAATGTATCGAATGAACCACTCGGTGTCGTGCACATTATCGATTTGTTACGCCAACAGCTTAATTGCCAGCCTCTGGATCTGCGCAAGCTGATCCGTCAGCCGCTGATTTTTCCAGAACAGCTATCGTTGTTGTCAGCACTCGAACAGTTTCGTGAAGCCCATACACACTTTGCTTTCGTGGTGGATGAATTCGGCTCGGTAGAAGGGATTGTTACATTAAGCGACGTCATGGAGACCATTGCCGGGAACCTTCCATTGGAAGGTGAAGAGTTGGATGCTCGCCATGATATTCAGGAAAATGAAGATGGTACGCTGACCGCTAACGGTTATCTTCCCGTAGAAGATTTGATGATGTATGTCCCGTTACAATTGGATGAAAAGCGTGAATATCATACTCTGGCCGGATTGCTAATGGAGTACTCACAAAAAATCCCACAAGAAGGTGATGAAATCGTCATTGATGGATATCGTTTCAATGTGCTGACGGTCGAAAGTCACCGCATACTCAAAGTGTTAATTATTCAGGATACGCCACAGTCCGATTACGAGGTTTGAAATACAGCGTTTTAAATACACGATGGTGGCAAGTTAAACGGTCAATATGACTCTGCAGGCGTATATATCGCCTGCAGAGTTAATCACAACCCCTGCATCAGTTGCTTGATATCTTTATTCTTCTGGTACTGCTTATTTTTGCCTATCCATTCATTTAGTCGTTTCTTCATTTCATCTTGCAGACGATTGCGTAGAATTTGATCAACCTGAAGTTGGTAATTAAGGTTATGCCAAGAACCATACAAACGGAACGGTATCACGATATCCTGAAGCATCTGTACAACGTTTTTGTCACCTTGCCATCCTTGAGTGACCTTCACACCCAGGTTGACATCACAGCGCTGTGCTGGGAGGTCAAATGTACCCTCACCGGTCAGTGACAATATGTCGGAACGACCATCCAACGCCTGTAGCTGTAATTTACCCGCGCTAAGACGAGCTTTAGCGGTCATCTGCCGCACTTCGGTATAACGTTCATAATTGCCTTGGCTGTGGACGCTGCTGTTATTACGCTCAACCGCCTGCTGAATCATCTGTTGAATATTCAGGCCATTCAGCCGCAGACCCGTCGCCTGCAACGCGGCATTGCCATGCCACTGTGACATAACTGCGGCGGCAGAAAGTGAATTGCCACTCATATCCCCTTGCAGACTAAGCTTGCCACTTAGGGTTTCCGGCAAACCAAAAGCGTGTAGCAGTGGTGATAACGCTATATTTCGAAGATCCGGTTGTACGGTAATAGAGGGAGACGCATCTATATTCATCGATCCTGGCAACGAAAAACGCCCATCGCCTAAGGTACCCACTAAGGTGGGCACCGATAGTACCCCGCGTTGATTGGTCGCCTGTAGTGCAAACTGGGTAACATGCAAGCCGTGATAAATTAGCTCATCGGCATCAATGGCAACATGGGCGGTAAAACCTCTCAACACTTCATTATCTTTTTGACCTGTCACATCTTTAGAAATCACTGGTTTGGCTGCAATGGCTTTATCTGCCGGCGCATCGCTATCCTGGAACTGTGCCAGTCCCAGTAATTCGTCCAGATCCAGTCGCGTAGATTTCAGACTCAGTATGTAGTCAGGAACACTACCCAGTACTGCCGTCGCTGAGCCTGTCAACTGACTGTTATTAGCGCTCAAGGCAAATTGACTAATGGTCATTTTTTCTGGTTGCTGTTGGTAACTGGCATTCAGACTGCCTTTACCACTGATACCGGTCACCGGAATCCCAGCGCCCTGCAGCTGATAATCAAACTTTTCAATACTGGCGCTGACTTGTTGTGGGAAATGCTGCATGTCCATGCTGGCTGCCAACGTAAACGATAAGTCACGCTGATCACGGTTAATACGACTGGACAGCTCCAGCCGTAGCTGATTGGCGCTGTCACGCACAACTTTCAGATTAATGTCACGGACATTAATCAAATCATTATTAGTACGCTGGAAGACTAACAGGCTGTCGGCCACTTCTATACGGTTAATATCAAAGCGCCAGCCCGTTTCTTCTCCTGGTTCTGAAGGCCCAGGAGGAGCAATAGGTGCTCGACTCATCCGTTTAGCGGCACTTTCCGGTGTGAAGCGAATTACCGCACCTTTGAGCATCACCTGTTTTACTTCCAGCCGGTGGGAGAGCAGAGGCCATAACTTGACATCCAGGCGCATATTTTCTGCGCTGACCAGTGGTATCTCTGCCCCTGGAGCACTCAACGACATACTGCTGGAAAGAATGCTCAACTCCGGCCATACATGCCAGCGCAATTCGCCATCAAGCTTCAGTTTGTAACCACTGCGTGCTGCCACCTGATGCACCATATAATCACGGAAGTCGTTAGGATTGATCAGTACAATCAGCGAGGTCATTCCCACGACCAGCACCACCAGCAGAATAACCAGCGCTGTTAGAAATCTTCTCATGCCATCCTCATTACAATAGGCATACAGCAAACTGTCGGGAAGCTAGTCTTCATCAATCCGGCTTGCGACAGCACCTTTTTGATCTTTATATTTAGCGTCCTGACGACGATTATAAGGCCTTGCTGCCGGACCGGATAATGGTTCAAAACTCAGGGCACCAATCATCATGCCGGGGCGTAATGCCAACGGCAACTTACCTGAATTATAGAACTCCAGCACGATGAGTCCCTGCCAACCAGGATCAATACGGTGTGCCGTAACATGAACCATCAACCCCAAACGCGCCAGTGAGGAGCGGCCATCCAACCATCCAACCAGATTATCTGGCAGTGTTACCGACTCCAGCGTCACAGCTAACGCCAATTCTCCCGGATGTAGGAAAAAAGCTTCTTTTTCGGTCAGATTGATTTCGTCACTCATCACGCGATCCAACGCAGCACTGACTTCGTCTTTCGGACCACTTAAATCAATGAAAGGCGCCGTATGTCCACAAAATACGCGAAATTGATGGCCTAATCGGACATCCACTGTGGCACCATTAATTCGCTCTTGAGGGGGGCGAGGCGTAATCACCAATCGGCCATCATCCAGCCACCTTTCAATATCACGATCACACAGTCTCATTATTTTCTCCACTCAAGCAAGGTACCCACTAAAACGGCCACAGCCAGCCAAAAATCACCATGCCGACAATATATCCGTCATCTTTCAGGTGCAGGTGTGTTGGCATCATTCAACTCTGCCCCGACAGACTCATCATTCGAGCCATCTACTGATGTAGGCTTATCGGGATTTATTCTTTCACCGTCGTTCTGCATCTTGAAATCTATTGGGTCTACATACAATAATAAAAAAACAAATTATTCAAAGAATTGACTAATTTTTGCTTTCAAGATATCAATCGCAATCCGATTTTTTCCGCCCCGCGGGACAATAATATCGGCATACTGCTTGGATGGTTCGATAAATTGCAAAAACATCGGACGAACGGTTTTCTGATACTGCTCCATTACCGAATCCATCGAACGCCCGCGCTCATTAACATCACGGCGCATGCGACGCAGCAAGCAGATATCTAACGGTGTATCGACAAAAATAGAAAAATTCAGCTCTTCCCGTAACCGGGCATCCGTTAATAACAGAATGCCTTCCAGAATAATCACTTTCTTTGGTTCAAGCCGTACCGTTTCCTTTAGCCGGGTATGTTCCACATAGCTATACCGGGGCAATTCAATTGGCTGCCCTACCTTCAGCATTTTCAGATGCTGCAGCAGCAAACCATGATCCATCGCGCCAGGATGGTCATAATTAGTTTTAACCCGAGTTTCCATGGTCAGATGAGTCTGGTCCTTGTAATAACTGTCTTCCGACACGACACCAATATGTTCATTGCCAACCTGATCACGTAACTCACGGTAAAGCGTACTGGATATAAGACTTTTGCCAGATGCAGATGCTCCGGCAATCCCGATGATGACACACTGATGAGATTTATCAGTCATGGTAATAAAGACCTGATTCACAAAATAAAGGAGGGGATGCATCGCCAGGATGCCCTGGCGCAGGCAATTATAGGGAGTTAGCACAGTTCATGCCAGCGTTTCGCGGAAACATGGCATTCGGATGGTGGGTTTCCGCGCCCTCTGCCGATGACGCGGAATGATGTGATGCCAATTACAATGAGCGAACGGCTATCTCGGTGGGAATAACTTCACCCTGCCAGTACAGTTGAGCGGCCACACGATCGGCCAACTCACGATAAAGTGATGTAAACTCACTATCCGGGTGGCTGACCACTGTCGGCTCACCACGATCCAGATCCTCGCGCAAAGAAATGTGCAACGGCAACTGTCCCAATAGAACACAGTGATATTTATCTACCAGTTTCTGCGCACCACCGGTGCCAAAAATGGGCTCCAGATGACCACAGTTGCTGCAAATATGCACACTCATGTTTTCTACAACCCCCAATACCGGCACGTTAACCTTCTCAAACATGACGATACCTTTCATTGCATCCACCAAGGCAATATCCTGCGGCGTGGTGACTACGACAGCCCCCGTGACGGGCACGCTCTGTGCCAGTGTGAGCTGAATGTCTCCGGTTCCCGGCGGCATATCCAGCACCAGATAATCCAGATCCGGCCACAACGTATCCTGTAGCAGTTGCAGCAAGGCTTTACTGGCCATCGGTCCGCGCCACACCATAGCATTATCATCAGTAACCAGATAGCCAATTGAATTGGTTGCCAACCCATGTGCCATGATCGGTGCCATATGCTGACCGTCAGGTGACGTAGGACGTTCGTTGACCGCGCCCAGCATCGTCGGTATCGAAGGACCATAGATATCGGCATCCAAAATACCGACGCTGGCACCTTCCGCCGCCAGTGCCAGCGCCATATTCACCGCGGTGCTGGACTTCCCTACTCCACCCTTGCCGGAACTGACGGCAATAATATTTTTAACGCCTTTGATTCCTGGCTGGTCGTTCACCCGGCGCAACGTCGCAATATTATGTGATAACCGCCATTCCACTACTGTGGCACCACTCAAACGCAGCAATTCGGCGCTAACCGTTTCCTTTAATACTTCCAGGCCACTCAACCAGACAAACGGCATGGTCAGTTCAATATGTAATACGCCATCCAGCAACGCACAATGATGCAGTGCATTAAGTGTCGTCAGGTTATTTTTGAGTGTTGGATGCTTAAAAGTAGACAGCACTCCGGTAACCATAGCACGCAACGCATCAGGGCTCTGCTCGGAGAGTTTATCGTTCATCCCGGCTCCTTGAAATTTGGTTATTTACCGATAAAAGACCGCTATAGCATATCAGAACGCCACGGTCCTGATGTACTGAAGGTCAAAAAACCAGGAGATAAACGAAAACGTGTTCCGGGCACGGTGGCCACCACGGGGAGACGTATTCTCTTTGCCCCAATCTTCGTTTACACACACCAGCGGTTTACGTGCCAAGGCGCTATCGGTTAACATCAACACTTCGTCTCAATCACCATACAAAAAGCAAGTTCCCCACTATGACTCAAGTCGCAAAGAAAATATTGGTAACGTGCGCGCTACCTTACGCTAACGGTTCTATTCACCTCGGCCATATGCTTGAACACATTCAGGCAGATATCTGGGTTCGTTACCAGCGAATGCGCGGCAATCAAGTCAATTTCATCTGTGCAGATGATGCCCACGGCACCCCGATCATGCTGAAAGCACAACAACTGGGCATTACGCCCGAGCAGATGATTGCGGAGATGAGTCAGGAACATCAGCAGGATTTTGCTGGCTTTAATATCAGCTACGACAACTATCACTCGACACACAGCGAGGAGAATCGTGAGATTTCCAGCCTGATCTACCATCGGCTGAAAGAGAATGGTTTTATCAAAACCCGGACTATTTCCCAATTGTACGATCCAGAAAAAGGCATGTTTTTGCCGGATCGTTTTGTAAAAGGTACCTGTCCAAAATGCAAGTCACCGGATCAATATGGCGACAATTGCGAAGTCTGCGGTGCCACTTATAGCCCGACTGAACTTATCAACCCAAAATCAGCGGTTTCCGGTGCCACACCGGTGATGCGTGAATCTGAGCACTTCTTCTTCGACCTGCCGGCTTTCAGTGACATGTTACAGAGCTGGACCCGTTCCGGTGCGTTGCAAGAACAAGTCGCCAACAAAATGCAGGAGTGGTTTGATGCGGGGCTGCAACAGTGGGATATCACTCGCGACGCGCCTTACTTTGGCTTTGAAGTACCTGATGCTCCGGGAAAATACTTTTACGTTTGGCTGGATGCACCTATCGGCTACATGGGCTCCTTTAAAAACCTGTGTGATAAACGCGATGATCTGAATTTCGATGAATACTGGCACAAAGACGCCACTACCGATCTCTATCACTTCATCGGTAAGGATATTGTGTATTTCCACAGTCTGTTCTGGCCGGCGATGCTGGAAGGCAGTAACTTCCGTAAACCAACCAATCTGTTTGTTCATGGTTATGTGACGGTCAACGGCGCGAAAATGTCCAAATCGCGCGGCACGTTCATCAAGGCAAGTACCTACCTGAAACACCTGGACGCCGATTGTCTGCGTTACTACTACGCTGCCAAACTCTCCTCCCGTATTGATGACATCGACCTTAATCTGGAAGACTTCATACAGCGCGTAAATGCCGATATTGTTAATAAAGTAGTAAATCTGGCCTCACGTAACGCGGGCTTCATCAATAAGCGTTTTGGTGGCCAGTTGGCAGATCAATTGGCTGATCCGGCGCTGTATAAAACCTTTACCGATGCGGCGCAAAACATTGCCGATGCCTATAATAACCGGGAATCCGGGAAAGCAATTCGCGAAATCATGACACTGGCGGATATGGCCAACCGTTATGTAGACGAGCAGGCTCCGTGGGTGGTGGCAAAACAGGAAGGGCGTGACGCTGACCTGCAAGCGATCTGCTCAATGGGCATTAATCTGTTCCGTGTGCTGATGACCTACCTGAAACCGGTATTGCCCAAGCTGACCGAACGTGCAGAAACTTTCCTGAACACGGAGTTGACCTGGGATGCGATCGCCCAACCGCTGACCCACCACTCAATCAATGCGTTTAAGGCACTGTTTAATCGTATTGAATTGCCACAAGTACAATCGATGATTGACGCGTCTAAAGAAGATATTGCAGCAGCGTCTAACTCCGTAACGGGTCCACTGGCGGATAACCCGATTCAAGACGTTATCGGGTTTGATGACTTTGACAAAGTGGATATGCGTGTAGCGCTGATCACGGCAGCCGAACTGGTTGATGGTTCGGACAAATTGCTGCGTCTGACCCTGGACATCGGCGGTGAAACCCGTCAGGTATTCTCCGGTATCCGGGCCGCCTACCCAGACCCGGCCAAACTGGAAGGCCGACTGACGGTAATGGTGGCTAATCTGGCGCCTCGTAAAATGCGCTTTGGCGTTTCCGAAGGTATGGTCATGGCAGCCGGCCCGGGCGGGAAAGATATTTTCCTGTTAAGCCCAGATAGCGGTGCCCAGCCAGGTATGCAGATAAAATAGTACTGTCTCGGGCCGGAAAATATTCCGGCCCGTACTTTTCATTGGCCACTAGATTGGAATTGCGGCAATTGTTTTTTCCCCGACGCACTCCCCACGACGACGCTGCTTTTCCCTATATTGCCTTGGTATAGCAGATTCTCACTTCACGATTAGTCCAGTTGCAGAATGGAAACCCACATCGGGCCCTGACCAACCGCATAGCGCGCCAACGGATGCAACTCACCAGTTTGCTGATTGATGCGGTAAACCTCAATATGATGAGATTTCTGACCGGAAGAAATCAGGAAATTCCCGCTATGGTCAATATTGAAACCTCTTGGCTGGGCTTCTGTCGGCTGGTGGCCGGCTAACGTCAATACACTCCCTTCTTCCGAGACCTGGAAAAGACTCAACAGATTGGCAGTACGATCAGAGGTATAGAGATAACGGCCATCCGGTGTTATATGGATATCCGCTGCCCAACGGGTATCAGTAAAATCGGCAGGCATAGCATCCAGTGTCTGTACCCGAAGGATCTGACCATTGACAGTATGGCGCTGAAATACATCCACCGTGCTATTCAGTTCATTAACACAGTAGGCAAATTCGCAGTTTGGGTGGTAGGACATATGTCGAGGACCCGCACCGGTGACAGCCATCAACGCAGGTGGGTTATGTTCACTTAGCTTTCCGTCATCACCCAAATCATACAGTCGGATGCGATCTTCCTTCAGGCAGGGTGCCCACAGTACCTGATTGTCCGGGTCAATATTAGTAGAATGACAACCTTCCAGACCGTCAAGTTGCTGAATCGGCGCTTCCACCACACCACTGGCACCAATCAGGCTGACGCTGATACAGGCATTACTGTAAGACGCACTAAACAGAAAACGTCCGCACCGATCGGTAGAAAGATGTGTCGGACTACCCGGTAATGGTGCAGAACCGGCTTCAGACAGCAATCCTTGTGCATCAATACGATAGCTGATCACCCTGAACTCAGGACGAACGCCAACATACAGATGACGCTTATCCGGCGCAATTACCATCGGCTGTACTTGTCCAGGAACATCCACTACTTGCAAGAGCGTTAGCGCACCTTCAATACCCAACTGCCAAACATGGATCTGCTGGCTTTCCGGACTAGCGATATAAACAACTTGCTGCATGAGATTCTCCTTGTTACGCAAATTATGCGGCTGGACACCGACTCCAATGGGTGAATGGGGGTGTGCTCTGTTTGGCCGCAGCTCCGACTTGAAATGGCAAATAAAACAACCCTATTGGGATAGGTGAACATACAGTGTACCATCTGCTGAAAGACGACTTTATAACCTGATGAGATAATTATGACCTATCGTGTAATCGCGCTTGATCTAGATGGTACTTTACTGAACCAACAGAAAAAGATCTTGCCGGAATCACTAGCAGCACTGGCATTAGCTCGACAAGCCGGAATAACCGTACTGATTGTGACAGGTCGCCATCACTCGGCTATCCATCCCTTTTATCAGGCGCTACAGTTGGATACACCCGCAATCTGCTGCAATGGCACGTATCTGTATAATTATCAGACCAAACAAACGTCGGAAACCAACCCACTGACTGCCACACAAGCTAAAAACGTGCTACACCTGCTTGATCAGTTTGATATTCACGGCCTGATGTATGCTGACGACGCCATGTTGTATCAACATTCTACCGGCCATGTCACCCGATCACTGGCCTGGGCGGAAACACTACCCGAGCTGCAACGTCCTACATTTACCTATGTCAAAAACCTGTTCACCGCCGCAGATGATGCGCGCGCTATCTGGAAATTTGCTACATCACATGCGGACAGTACCGAACTGAATAAGCTTGCTGAATTGATAGAAAAAGAGCTGGGATTAACCTGCGAGTGGTCATGGCAGGATCAGGTCGATATCGCTCAGGCGGGCAACAGTAAAGGAAAGCTATTGCAGAAGTGGGTGGAATCACAGGGTATCGACATGAAAGAGGTGATTGCCTTTGGTGATAATTTTAATGATATCAGTATGCTATCAGTATCTGGGCTGGGTATTGCCATGGGGAACAGTGCCGATGAAGTGAAAGCGCACGCCGACCTGGTAATTGGTCATAATGAGCAGCCTGGGATCGCGGAAACGATCATGAAGCGGGTGTTGGCATAGAAAGGTTGATTCCTGCCTGAACACGCAGGCAGGAAAGGAAATCACCAGGACTACGGTGTTATCGATACACTTTTTATCTGTGCATACAGCCATTGATAAGGATGTAGTGCCAATTCATCCCGTGCCCAAGGGGTAATACGGGCCCACAGCACCTGATCACCGATCGACAGCTTAACCTCCACCTGCTCACCAACATCAATGCATTCCAGCACTTTGGCCGCCAATACGTTACGAATACTGCTGACCTTTGGTCGTTCCGTCACCAGTGATACATCGGCAGCATTGATACGGATACGCTGCTTCACATTCAGTGGCGAATCAATTTTACCCACCCACAGATGCTGTTCACCCAGTGACAATGCGGTCATTGCATAGCGAGGATGATGTTCCAGAACGGTGACATTCATAATGCTGCTTTGCTCCTCGCGCGGCAACCACGGACGCAACGCGTTACTAGCCCAGACAGCTTCCAGTTCACCTTGTGCCTTCACCTTCCCTTTATCCAGCACCAAAACGCGATCAGCTAACCGTAAAATCTCTTCCATGCTATGGCTGACGTACAGGATCGGCGTATTGACCTCTTTTGACAACCGCTCCAGATAAGGCATCAGCTCGCGCTTGCGGGGTAAATCCAGCGAGGCCAATGGTTCATCCATCAGTAACAGGTCGGGTGCCGTCAGCAGAGCTCGGCCGATGGCTACTCGCTGCTTCTCCCCGCCAGAGAGTGTCATCGGATAGCGCTTGAGCAACGGTTCAATACCCAATAACTGGACGATATCATCGAACTGACGACGCATAGATGCTGCCATGCCATAACGCAGATTTCCTTGCACACGGTAGTGTGGGAACAAGCGCGCATCCTGAAAAACATAACCAACTTTGCGCTGTTCCGGTGGCAGGAAAACACGTTGCCGGGTATCCACTAGCACCCGCTCATTAAGCTGAATATACCCTTCATCAAGGTGTGTTAACCCGACGATAGCATTAATCAATGAGGTTTTCCCGGCACCAGAAACACCAAAGATAGCCGTGATACCATTGGCTGGCAGGTTCGCTTTCACCCTGAGCGTTAAATCACCCAATTGCTGGTTAATATCGAGTTGTAGCATTATCCCCCCAACCGCCGTCGGCTCCAATGTGTCAGCCACTCCGACAGCAACAACGATATCAACGAAAGGACAATCGCAATAACACATAGCCGCCCGGCCTGCATTTCTGCCCCTGGTGTTTCAATCAATGTGTACATAGCCAGTGGAATAGTGCGCGTTTCATCGGGAATATTGGACACGAAAGTGATGGTGGCACCAAACTCACCTAGCGAGCGAGCGAAAGCCAACACAGTGCCAACAATAACACCGGGTAACATCAGAGGAAGTGTAATCGTAAAAAATACCCGCCAGGGATTGGCACCTAGTGTGCGGGCTGCCAGCTCCAGCCGGGTATCGACGGCTTCCAGCGCCAGGCGAATAGCTCTGACCATCAAAGGGAAAGCCACTACGGCAGAGGCCAAGGCTGCCCCGCGCCAACTAAAACTGAAGCTGAAGCCAAACCAGTCATAGAGCCATGACCCAATAACACCACGCCGTCCCATCGCAACCAGTAAAAGATAACCAATCACCACTGGGGGTAACACCAGTGGTAAATGGATAACACTATCCAATAACGATTTTCCCGGAAAACGACAGCGAACCAAAATCCATGCTATCAGTATTCCCAACGGCAAGCTGCACACGACCGCCACAACCGAAACTTTAAGACTCAGTTCGACGGCCTGCCATTCATAATCACTTAGCAACATTAACGGGTGTAAATCCATAACGAACAAACACGCTGACAGCCTGTGGCGTTTTCAGGTAATCATAAAATGCTTTCACCGCCGGAGTATTATGACCTTTCACGATGGCCATAGGATACTCCACCGGTTTGTGGGTATTTGCCGGGAATATACCAACCACCTTGACTTTATTGCTGGCTATCGCATCTGAACCATAGACAATACCCAATGGTGCTTCTTCCCGTTCTACCAGCATCATGGCCGCGCGCACATCATTGGCTCTGGCCATCAACGGTGAGAGGGTGTCCCAGGCTTTCAGTTTTTGCAGTGCTTCCTTGGCATAAATCCCTGCTGGCACATGATCAGGATCGCCTACCGCCAGACGACCACCTTTCAACAGACTTTTCCAGTTAGTATTTTCATCAATTTTAACCCCTTTTATCGTGGCCGATTTAGGCGCGATAACCACCAGATCATTGCTCAACAACGTATAACGGCTGTTATTATCCATCAGTTGTTTATTCTGCACATAATTCATCCATTGCTGATTCGCAGAGATAAACATATCGGCAGGTGCCCCTTGCTCAATTTGCCGGGCAAGCGTAGATGACGAAGCGAAAGAAGTGACGATAGAAACCGATTTCCCCTGTTGATACTGCGTTGCAATGTCCTGTAACGCATTGGTTAACGATGCAGCTGCAAAAACAGTTATTTTCTCTTCTGCCGCAGATGCGGTTGCAGTAATACTGAAACTCAACGTCAAGGCCGCCAGCCATTTAGTCCATTGTTGCTGCATTGCTTTCTCCCAAAATATTTATCGTTGTGTAAGGGCTAATATAACGATAAAAAATAAAACTTCATCTGTTTTATACAAATGATCCTCCAAAAAAAAGTCCGGCAATATGCCAGACGTTTTGGAAACAGAAAGGAATCCTACAGATTATTTATGGATAGTATTTTCTTTGTCATGCCCAATACCGGAGAACACATTAAAGGCCTCTCCCAACCCATAAATGGCTCCCAGAATCAGCGCCATCATCAATGGCACCATCGCAATCGCGAACAACAGGCTTTCTAATAACTCCAACATATCTACCTCACTTATTGCAACGGCTGTATATTGAACACAGCTCAATACTCAAGATTATATAGTAAACTTTCTCACTATCATCATAGTGGCATAGTTTACCTGAACGAACAAAAATAATACGGCCATTAGTGCGATTTGCTCCCTCGGGGGAAAATAGCGACAATACAAGCTGTTAACCGCTTCTTTCACGGACATTCCGCCATGCAAGCAGAAATTCTTCTCACACTCAAACTCCAGCAACGCCTGTTTGCTGATCCCCGGCGTATCGCCTTACTCAAGCGGATTAAACAAACCGGATCGATCAGCCAAGGGGCGAAACTGGCGGGTATCAGCTATAAAAGCGCCTGGGATGCCATTAATGAAATGAACCAATTGGCCGAACAAACACTGGTCGAGCGTATGACCGGTGGGAAAGGCGGCGGTGGTGCCCAGGTGACTCGCTATGGTGAACGTTTACTCCAGCTCTATGATTTGCTGGAACAGATTCAGCAAAAAGCCTTTGACGTACTTCAGCAGGATAATCTGCCGCTGGACAGTCTTTTGGCGGCCATTGCCCGTTTTTCACTGCAAACCAGCGCCCGTAACCAGTTTTTCGGTACCGTACTGGCACGCAGCCAGCAACAGGTACAGCAGCATCTGGAAATATTATTGGCTGATGGGCAGACGCGCATTCAGGCGGCTGTTACCCAACAAAGCGCAGACCGTCTGCAACTAACCAGTGGTAAGGAAGTTCTGGTGCTGATTAAAGCCCCTTGGGTAAATATCACCGCCCTTTCTGCCCCGGTACCAACAGCAGACAATGTGTTATCAGGGCGCATTACTCACTTACAACCTGGGGAAGATCATAGTGAAGTATTACTTGCTCTCAACGGGGGAGAAACCTTATGTGCCACCGTCGCCAACACAGTTATTGAACAGTTGGGTTTACAGACGAATCAGCTAGTCAACGCCTGTTTTAATGCTGATCAGGTGATTATCGCCACGCTATGCTGATGCGCCACCACACGTTCACACATTGACAAGCAAAGAAGATATCGTAATTCGTCTAAAGAGCGGATTACCTCTAAAACGGAGTAGACATGTCATTACTGCACATCCACCAGGCATTGTTTCGCTTAAGTGATACCCGCATGTTACGTCTTGATGAACTGACAATTCAGCATGATCAATGCTGGGCCTTTGTCGGTGCCAACGGCAGCGGTAAATCCGCGCTGGCCCGTGCCTTGTCCGGCGACCTTGCGGCACTGGATGGTCAGCGTCAGTGCAATTTCCAGCGCGTAGCCAGACTCTCCTTTGAACAGCTTCAGCAACTGGTGTCGCAGGAATGGCAACGTAATAACACCGATATGCTCAGCGTGGGTGAAGACGATACCGGCCGCACAACTGCTGAAGTCATTCAGGACAACATGCTGGATCCGGCCCGTTGTGTACAGTTGGCTACCCAATTTGGTATTTCTCATTTACTGGAACAGCGCTTTAAATATCTGTCTACCGGCGAAACCCGTAAAACCATGCTGTGCCAGGCATTGATGTTACAACCGGATCTGCTGATTCTGGACGAGCCCTTCGATGGTCTTGACGTCACTTCCCGAACCCAATTAACGGCGCTACTTGCCGACTTGGTCACGCAAGACTACACGCTGGTGCTAATTATCAACCGGTTTGAGGATATTCCAGATTTTGTGAATCAGGTCGGCATTCTGGCTGACTGTACTCTCACCCGACAGGGCGAACGTGAACAAATCATGTCCGATGTTCTGGTGGCGCAGTTGGCCCATAGTGAAAAGGATCTGGCCACGACCCTGCCGGAACCGGAAGACCCCCGGCAGCAACCGATGTTACCGGCAGACCAGGCACGAATCATCTTGCGTAATGGTGTTGTTCAATATAACGACCGTCTGATTCTGAATGATCTGAGCTGGGAAGTTCTGCCCGATCAACATTGGCAGATTGTGGGTCCAAATGGTGCCGGTAAATCAACATTGCTAAGTCTGATAACCGGCGATCACCCACAGGGTTACAGTAACGATTTAACCCTGTTTGGCCGTCGACGCGGCAGCGGGGAAACCATCTGGGAAATCAAACGTCATATCGGTTATGTCAGCAGCAGTCTGCACCTGGATTACCGGGTCAGTATTAGTGTGCGCAACGTAATTCTTTCCGGCTTTTTCGATTCTATCGGTATCTATCAGGCCATATCTGATCGCCAGCGTCACCTCACTACACAATGGCTAGCATTACTGGGATTTTCTGACACGGTGGCCGATGCGCCATTTCAGTCACTGTCCTGGGGCCAACAGCGGTTGGTACTCATTGTTCGTGCGTTGGTTAAACATCCTGCGCTATTGATTCTGGATGAGCCGTTACAGGGGTTAGATCCTCTTAATCGCCAGCTCATACGCCGCTGGCTGGATATTTTGATCGGTGAAGGTGATACCCAGTTGTTGTTTGTATCACACCACGCTGAAGATGCGCCACAGTGCATCACCCATCGACTGACATTTATCCCACACCATAACGGACATTATGATTATCAATTTGAAGACCTGAATTTAGTCTAACCATCATCTCAGATCCATGAATGCTGTTCGTGAGTCTTAAAATGGTAACGTTACCATTTATTTTTCTTTTCTAACGGGTAGAATGGAAAACAAGCAATCAGCAGGATAATAATATGATGCTGTCCCAGAAAATACGCATTACTATTGCACTGATCACCGTTTTAAATGTTCACACATGTTACTTTTCAATTAATTCACCACAGCGGGAGTCATTATGAAGGTATTGGTTACTGGTGGAAGCGGTTACATAGGGAGTCATACCTGCGTACAATTAATCGCAGCGGGCCATCAGCCGATTATTTTAGATAATCTGTGTAACAGTAAAACCGGTGTGGTTGATACCATCGCACAATTGAGTGGTCAGACACCGGTTTTTTATCAGGGTGATGTTCGAGATCGTCACTTACTGGATGATATTTTTTCGCAGCATGTCATTGATGCCGTCATTCATTTTGCCGGCTTGAAAGCGGTGGGCGAGTCAGTGCGTGAACCCATCAACTACTACGACAATAACGTCTACGGTACGCTGACGCTGGTGGAAGCGATGAAAAAAGCGGAGGTCAACACGTTGATCTTCAGTTCATCCGCCACGGTTTATGGTGATCAGCCGCAAATTCCTTATCACGAAAGTTTTCCTACCGGCACGCCCTCCAGCCCTTATGGTCGCAGCAAGCTGATGGTGGAGCAAATTCTGCAGGACCTGCAACGGGCAGAGCCAGATTGGAGCATTGTCCTGCTGCGCTATTTCAATCCGGTCGGCGCCCATCCATCAGGTGACATGGGAGAAGACCCGCAAGGTGTCCCCAATAACCTGATGCCGTATATCGCGCAAGTCGCTGTAGGCCGCCGCGAATCATTAACAATATTTGGTAACGACTACCCCACCGCGGATGGCACTGGCGTCCGTGATTACATTCACGTGGTTGATCTGGCTGATGGCCACGTAGCCGCCATGAATATTTTGCATAAACGACCTGGCGTACATATTTACAATTTGGGGGCAGGTGTCGGCTATAGCGTACTACAAGTGGTTGAAGCTTTTGGAAAAGCTTGTGGCAAACCGATTCCTTACCATTTTGCACCGCGCCGTGACGGTGATCTGCCCGCTTACTGGGCTGATGCGGAAAAAGCCAACCGAGACCTTCACTGGCGTGTGAGCCGTTCACTGGATGAGATGGTAGCCGACGCCTGGCGTTGGCAGTCGAACCATCCCAATGGTTTTATTGGTTGATAATAAAAAAGGTATCACATGGTACATTTTGATCCTGTTGAACACCCACACCGTCGTTATAACCCGCTAACCGGACAATGGGTGCTGGTTTCTCCGCATCGTGCCAAACGCCCGTGGCAAGGACAGCAGGAGTCAGTATCCCCGATACAGCTTCCCCGGTATGACCCTGACTGTTTCCTTTGCCCGGGAAACACCCGTGTGACCGGAGACAAAAATCCGGACTATCAGGGTACATACGTTTTCACCAACGATTTTGCCGCCCTGATGTCGGATACGCCAGACGCTCCCAGCAACAATGATCCGTTGTTGCGTTGTCAAAGCGCACGCGGCACCAGCCGGGTAGTCTGCTTTTCCCCCGACCACAGTAAAAGTCTGCCGGAACTACCAGTACCCGCACTGGAACAGGTGATTATCACCTGGCAACAGCAAAGTGAAGAACTGGGCAAACACTACCCATGGGTACAGGTATTCGAAAACAAGGGTGCGGCCATGGGCTGCTCTAACCCGCATCCACATGGGCAAATCTGGGCCAACGATTTTCTGCCCAACGAAGCAGAGCGGGAAGATCGGATGCAGCGGGAGTACTTCCATCAGCACGGCATACCGTTGCTGGTTGATTATCTGAACCGCGAACAGCAAGAACAAGTACGCCATGTCCTGGAAACCGAACACTGGCTGGTGGTCGTGCCGTACTGGGCGTCCTGGCCATTTGAAACGTTACTATTACCCAAGGCTCATATTCTGCGCTTGCCGGATATCAATGCGGAACAGCGTCACGACCTGGCCATTGCCCTTAAAAAACTGACCAGCCGTTATGACAACCTGTTCCATACCTCCTTTCCTTATTCAATGGGCTGGCATGGAGCCCCCTTTAACCAGGATGATCAACGTCACTGGCAGTTACACGCCCACTTTTACCCGCCGCTGCTCCGTTCCGCCACGATACGCAAATTTATGGTGGGATATGAAATGCTGGCAGAAACTCAACGCGATCTGACCGCGGAACAGGCCGCCGAGCGGCTGCGGATGGTCAGTGATGTCCATTATCGTGATTCAGGAGCCTGATAATAATGACCTTATCCGAACGTACCCAGACGTTTTTTCAACAACAGTTCTCCTACCCTGCGACACTCACTGTACAGGCTCCCGGTCGTGTCAATCTGATTGGCGAACATACCGACTATAACGACGGTTACGTGTTGCCTTGCGCGATTAATTACTCCACAACCATCAGTATCGCCAAACGTGATGATCGGCTGATACGGGCGATTGCCATAGATTATGACGGCCAACAGGATCAATTTTCTCTTGATGCACCCATCCAGCCGCATGCGACCTGGCAATGGGCCAATTATGTTCGCGGGGTGATAAAACACCTGTTACAGCGCAGCGATGCCTTTGGCGGCGCTGATCTGGTGATCAGCGGTGATGTTCCTCAGGGAGCAGGGTTAAGCTCGTCGGCGTCACTGGAAGTTGCTGTCGGAAAAGCGTTACAGGCCTTGTACAATCTGCCACTGGATAATGTGGCACTGGCATTAAATGGTCAGGAAGCGGAAAATCAGTTCGTTGGCTGCAACTGCGGCATTATGGATCAGTTGATTTCCGCGTCGGGCCAGCGAGGTCATGCGTTATTGATCGACTGTCGCTCCTTGATAACACGTGCGGTGCCCATGCCGGATAATGTAGCGGTAGTCATTATCAACTCTAACGTCAAACGTGGTCTGGTGGGCAGTGAATACAATACCCGGCGCGAGCAGTGTGAGGCCGCCGCCCGCTATTTCCAGGTTCCCGCATTGCGTGATGTCAGCGAAGCCACATTTATGGCAGCCGCAGCACAACTAGACCCGGTGGTTGCCAAACGGGCACGCCATGTCATCACTGAGAACACCCGCACACTGGCGGCAGCGGAAGCTCTGACCAATGGCAATCTACAACAGATGGGGGTGTTAATGGCCGCCTCCCATGCGTCCATGCGGGATGATTTTGAAATTACCGTGCCCCCGATTGATATCCTGGTTGATATTGTCAAATCGGTGATCGGTGATGAAGGTGGTGTCCGCATGACCGGTGGTGGATTCGGTGGCTGTATTGTGGCACTGATCCCACAACATCAGGTTGAAGCGGTACAAAATGCGGTGATGCGAGAGTACCCGCTAAAAACAGGGCTACAACCTACCTGTTATATTTGTCAGGCATCATCAGGAGCAGGTTATGTTGAATGAAGCAGAATCAACAATGGCACCCGATGGTCAGCCGTTTCAACTGACCGTATTGCAAAACCGTGCCGGTATGCGTGTATGTGTGATGGATTGGGGAGCCACCTGGCTCTCATGCCTGTTACCGCTAGCCAGCGGTGAAATCCGCGACGTATTGCTGGGATGTGCGCCAGAACAATATCCGCAGCAGAATGCTTACCTTGGTGCCTCTGTGGGTCGGTATGCCAACCGTATTGCCAATGCCACTATCGGCCAGGGAAGCGATATTATTCCACTGGTTGCCAATCAGGGAAGCCATCAGCTTCATGGGGGACCAGAAGGATTTCACACTCGGCGCTGGCAAACCCTTCATAAAGACAATAATCAGGTCTCTTATCAGTTGAATTCACCGGATGGCGATCAGGGTTTTCCCGGCAATCTCAATGTACAAGTTTCCTACCACCTGACCGAAAAGAATGCTCTGGAAATCGAGTACCGTGCAGTAGTGGAAAAACACTGTCCGGTGTGCATGACCAACCATGCGTATTTTAACCTTGATGACCATAATATGGATGTGCGTGAACATAAACTCCAGTTATTTGCCGACTACTTCCTGCCAGTGAACAGTGAGGGTATCCCTGACAATGAATTGCGTCAGGTAAATGGTAGTAGCATGGATTTCCGCCAGCCCAAGACATTGTTTAAAGACTTTTTATCCGATGAAGATCAAAAAGCCGTGGGCGGTTACGACCATGCGTTCCTTCTTCACCGCACTTGTGGCTCAACAGAAAGCCCGGCAGCTAACCTATGGTCATCTGACGGACAGATACAAATGTGCGTCTACACCAGCGCGCCAGCGTTACAGGTCTACAGCGGAAACTTCCTTGACGGCACACCCAACCGCGAAGGCGGCCACTATGAAAATTACGGCGGTATTGCGCTGGAAAGCGAATTTCTGCCGGACAGCCCCAATCACTTTGACTGGCCGCAACCCGACTGCTGGTTAAAACCGGGCAAACTCTACCGCTCCCTGACAGTCTATGAATTCCTTTATTGACTGACTCGCTCTTCGGGCCAGAAGTACGATGGCTGGCTCTTTACAAATTGGTGCAATTTTCTGCTTGCCAGACATGCAGCAACAAGTTTAAAGATTCACTGCTAATGCACCAAAAAAGCGGTGAACACGCCGTCGACACCAGTTGGCAGATTGACATTCGAGAAAGCAATATAGTGCGTGTTCACCCTAAAATGATAACCGTAGCCATCACTATGACTGGTGTTTTGCCTACGATTATATGGGGAGCTGGTTGCGGCTCAAAAATTGTGTGATGTATCGCCGCCCCATAATAGGTGGCATGATGGAGATCGTCATTACTGTTCATGCTGGTTATCCCGTCCGTGTTTTACTTCTGTACCGTCTTGTGACAGGAAACCCACAAGCTGAATCGTTCAAGCCTATCTGTTTTCGCGCCACCACTGCTGGCAATAAATCAGGTAGAGCAACGACTAGCGATTGCCGATAACCGCCCTCCCGCCATATAATGCGGACAGTAATCATAGAAATCTTAGGATCTGAAGGAGTTAAGCTATGGCTGTAACTAAGCTGGTATTGGTGAGACACGGCGAAAGCCAGTGGAACAACGAAAACCGCTTCACCGGCTGGATGGATGTTGATCTATCTGACAAAGGCCACACCGAAGCCAAACAGGCCGGTAAATTGCTGAAAGAAGAAGGTTATGCCTTCGATTTTGCCTATACCTCCGTGCTGAAACGTGCCATTCATACCTTATGGAGCGTACTGGATGAACTGGACCAAGTCTGGTTGCCAGTAGAAAAATGCTGGAAATTAAATGAGCGTCACTACGGTGCTCTGCAAGGTCTGAACAAAGCCGAAACCGCAGAAAAATATGGTGATGAACAAGTTAAGCAATGGCGTCGTGGTTTTGCCGTTACACCACCGGAACTGACCCGTAATGACGAACGTTTCCCGGGACATGACCCACGTTATGCTTCCCTGAGCGACAAAGAACTGCCGTTGACAGAAAGCCTGGCACTAACGATTGAGCGAGTGGTTCCTTACTGGAACGAAACCATTCTGCCTCGCATCAAGACCGGTGAGCGCGTTATTATTGCTGCTCACGGCAACTCGCTTCGTGCGCTAGTCAAATACCTGGATAACATG
This sequence comes from Prodigiosinella aquatilis, assembly GCA_030388725.1. Taxonomy (NCBI): domain Bacteria; kingdom Pseudomonadati; phylum Pseudomonadota; class Gammaproteobacteria; order Enterobacterales; family Pectobacteriaceae; genus Prodigiosinella; species Prodigiosinella aquatilis. Next base: position 1,590,329 of record CP128857.1, on the reverse strand, counting down.
GGCGAAGATGAAATTCTTGAGCTGAACATTCCGACCGGTGTACCGCTGGTTTATGAATTTGACGAAAACTTCAAACCAATCAAACATTACTATCTGGGTAACGCTGACGAAATTGCGGCCAAAGCCGCAGCAGTAGCCAATCAGGGTAAAGCGAAGTAATTCTACCAAATAAAAAGACCACCTCCAGAGGGGGTGGTCTTTTTACTTTCCTTACATCAGCCACGGCGCTGACGTACTGCCGCCGCTAGTTGCCGTAGCAAGTTTTCCGTATCATCCCAGCCAATACAGGCATCAGTAACGCTTTTGCCATAGACTAACGGCTCACCGCTTTCCGGATTCTGGTTACCTTCCACCAGATGGCTTTCCACCATTACACCCACAATGGCTTTTTCACCACTGCTGACCTGGTGACTGACATCATCACAAACATCCATCTGTTTTTTATACTGTTTACTGCTGTTAGCATGACTGAAATCGATCATTATCTGTGGAGGCAGGCCCGCTTTTTCCAGGCCGACTTTGACTGCCTGAACATGATCCGCACTGTAATTCGGCTCTTTACCGCCACGCAGGATAATATGACAATCATGATTACCGCTGGTACTGACAATGGCAGAGTGGCCCCATTTGGTTACCGACAGGAAGCAATGTGGCGCTCTGGCAGCATTAATGGCATCAATAGCGATCTTAATCGTGCCATCAGTACCATTTTTGAATCCAACCGGGCAGGACAGGCCAGAAGCCAGCTCTCGGTGTACCTGAGACTCGGTGGTGCGTGCGCCGATCGCTCCCCAACTCATCAGATCAGCCAGATATTGTGGCGTGATCATATCCAGAAACTCACCGGCGGCAGGCAGACCAGAATCATTAATCTCCAGTAACAACTGACGGGCAATACGCAAGCCGTCATTAATCTGGAAACTGTGATTCATGTGTGGGTCATTAATCAGCCCTTTCCAACCGACTGTAGTCCGTGGTTTTTCAAAATAGACACGCATCACCACTTCAAGATCATCACTCAATTCCTGCCGTAATTTGAGCAGGCGATCAGCATATTCTTTGGCCGCTTTAGTATCGTGAATGGAGCAAGGTCCAATCACTACCAGTAACCGGTCATCATTGCCATTGAGTATTTTGTGAATTGCAGTCCGTGCCTGAAAAACGGTTTCAGCGGCACGTTCTGTTGCCGGGAATTTTTCCAGCAGGGCAACTGGCGGTAGAAGTTCCTTAATCTCTTTAATTCTCACATCGTCATTTTGGTAATTCATAGTGGTTCCATCGATCTGAAACGATACGCTTAACCCATCGTCAACGCACGTCCCAGGGGTAAAAACTACAGTCATAAAAGGCGTAGTGCATATTGCAAGCTGGCTATTATAAGTCAAGAAGACGAAACAATGACGCTAAAATCATTCGATTTTGCATAATCTCCTGCGTCATAAGGCAATTTTTGCAAATTCACACGCTTTCCAATGTATTAAGCAGGCATAGGTTTTCCTTTACATTTACAGTAAAGTAAAACGGATATACCACTGGTGATTGGTAACTCAGGACGAACTATGACTCATTCACATTCCGCGGGGCAAGGCAGCAGTAGACGCCTGCTGGCGGCTTTTATCGTTACGGCCCTATTCATGGTGGCTGAAGCCATCGGCGGTTTTCTATCTGGCTCTTTGGCGCTATTGGCCGATGCTGGACATATGCTGACAGATACTGCAGCACTATTGATTGCACTGCTGGCGGTACGCTTTGCCCAGCGGAATCCCACAGATCGCCACACTTTCGGCTATCTACGTTTGACCACGCTGGCCGCTTTTGTCAATGCCATCACACTGTTAGCCATTACCTTTTTTATTTTCTGGGAAGCCATCCAACGTTTCTATCATCCACACCCTATTGCCGGTACATTGATGCTGCTGATTGCTATCAGCGGTTTGCTTGCCAATATAGTAGCGTTTTGGCTCTTGCATCACGGCAGTGATGAAAAGAATATGAATGTACGGGCGGCCGCAATACATGTACTGGGCGATCTACTCGGCTCTGTCGGGGCGATTGCCGCGGCACTCATCATCATGTTTACCGGCTGGACACCAATTGACCCTATTTTGTCAATTTTGGTATCTGGATTAGTATTGCGCAGCGCCTGGTCATTAATGAAAGAGAGCATTCATGAATTGCTGGAAGGGACGCCTGACAAAATTGATGTTGATGAGCTAAAAAAGAGACTACAACTGGATATCCCGGAAGTGCGTAACATTCATCATGTACACTTGTGGCAAGTTGGCGAAAAACCATTAATGACGCTTCATGCTCAGGTGATCCCACCTTACGATCATGATGCGCTGCTGCTACAGATTCAAAACTACCTGCTTGAGCATTACCAGATAGAACATGTTACGATTCAAATGGAATATCAGCAGTGTGATGACAACCATTGCCATATCCAGCACACAATGGAACATCATCACCATCATCATTAGTCACTGTACTTTCTGGTCACAACTTTCTGGTCACAAGGTACGCGCCAACGGTTGGGAGTGATTCTCCCGCGCTCCTTTAATCCACAGCCAGGAACCATTGAGCGCGATCAGCGTCAGAATGGCATATTGCAACGACATGGCATATACCCCTTGATAAGCGAATATCACTACGCTGATAACGTCAATCACCACCCACAACAACCAGTTTTCAACATATTTACGCGTCATTAGCACCATCGCCACGATGGAAAGAACCGTCATTGTGGAATCCCAGAATGGAAATGCATCCGGTTGCAACTGTGGCAATTGCGCATCAATCCCTACCGACTGCATCAAAGAAACGGCGATGGATGATAATACTGCAAAAACCGGATCAATATAGGCGCTCATCAACCCAATAGCGACAACACATACTGCTCCCCATACCAGTGTTTGCGGCAACGACAACCAACGGATCTTCAGCTCCGACTCATGACTACTGGTTTTCCGGCTCCAGGCATACCAGCCGTACAGGTTTGCACCAAAGAAAAAGATTTGCAGCAGCAGGCTGGCGTAGAGTTGAATCTGAAAAAAAATCAGCGCAAACAAGGTGACATTAATCAGGCCAAACAGGTAATTAATGGTTTTTTCCAGACTTGCCAGCCAAATACATAACAAACCAAAAATGGTTCCCAACGCTTCTACCCAAGAAAGGGCGTAACCATTTGTTCCCAGAGGGATATAAACCAAAATGTTGCTGGTACTGAAAAAATCCATATTTTCTTTACTCCGAATAAAAACGCTGTTTACCAGTCCCTTGTTGTTACTCAAACCAATTACCAGCAAAACACGGCCGTGTGACATTCAGTGAGATATTTCACGCCATAATCGGCTTCAGCCTTTTGTTTTTTTCACTGAACAACATGGTGCCAGATGCTGGGTTCTTTCCACATTTACACAGAAATAAGTCAACGAGTTATCAGCTATGTTTACTGCTTACCCCCTGAGTTTAGCAGCAAAATCGAGCATCCTGTTCAACGGAAGCAGCGCACGTTCTCGCACCAGTGAATCCACATGAATTTCATGGTTTACACCACCGTTTTCCAACGCAGTGGTAATCGCTTGTAGTCCATTCATCGCCATCCACGGACAGTGCGCACAACTACGGCACGTCGCGCCCTCGCCAGCAGTTGGTGCCTCTAATAAGGTTTTATCCGGACATGCTTGTTGCATTTTGTAAAAGATACCCCGATCAGTCGCCACAATAAGCTCTTGATTGGGTAACCGTTTAGCTGCCTGAATAAGTTGGCTGGTCGACCCCACCGCATCAGCCATATCCACTACGCTTTGCGGCGACTCAGGATGCACCAGAACAGCAGCGTTCGGATAAAGCGCCTTCATGCGTTTTAGTGATTGATTCTTAAATTCATCATGAACAATACAGGCTCCTTGCCAACACAATACATCAGCACCCGTTTGCTTCTGTACATAGCGCCCAAGGTGACGATCGGGTGCCCAGATGATTTTTTCACCCAGACTATCGAGGTGATCGATCAGCTCCACAGCAATGCTGGATGTTACCACCCAATCAGCGCGAGCCTTTACTTCTGCCGATGTGTTGGCGTAAACCACCACAGTGCGTTCCGGATGATTATCACAAAAATCACTGAATGCCTGAGCCGGACACCCTAAATCCAGCGAACACTCAGCATCCAGTGTCGGCATCAATACCGTTTTCTCAGGATTAAGAATTTTGGCAGTTTCACCCATAAACCTTACGCCAGCCACAATCAACGTGGAGGCCGGATGTGTATTACCAAAACGCGCCATTTCCAGCGAGTCGGCGACACAACCCCCGGTTTCTTCCGCTAATGACTGAATTTCCGGATCGGTATAATAATGCGCTACCAGCACGGCATTCCGTTGAATCAACAGCGCCTTTATTTGGTCGCGATAATGCACCTTTTCATCAACTGAAAGTGGTTTGGGTTTGACAGGAAAGGGATAATCGATTTCTTGGCTATCTAAGAATAGGCTCATGATAAATTCCGCACGGTTACATTAGCCCCTAACATCATCATTGGGCCACTTGTTTTGTATCCTAAACAAATTACCGTAGAAAAGCGATAAAGTCGCTTTATTTTTCCCAGTATGGGTGAAATTTGTTTACTGGATTAAAACGATAATCGGCAGAAAGGTATTATTGATTGATATTATGGGGGAATAACAAAAGCTGACCCGGAATAAAGGCCAGCGATAACAGTAATTAACCGAATAACTGATGCCAATACAACGACAACGGGATGATGAGTATCAGTGCAGGCAGGAAATTTACCACAGCAAACGTTTTTATCTGAGCAATACGCAATCCCACAGCCATCATGATAATGCCACCGCAAGCAGAAAAATCCCCCATCGTGATAACCGTCATCACAGGCATAATCAGTTTGGCTGAAAAGAATAACAGCATCTGGACAATGAACTGAGGAATAGCAATAGACATGACCGCCATCCCCAGAGTAGTAGCAAAAATGAGTGCGGTAAAAACATCCAATACCGATTTAATTATGAGGAGTTGGTAATCTCCCGTCAGACCTTCCGTCAATGCGCCTACCACGCCTGTACCACTGGCGCAAAACAATACAATTAACGCCGTAAAGTTCTGCGAATAGACGTCCTGAGGTAATCTATGCTCAGGTGGTGGTACAAACCGACTCAACGTCCGCTCAACAAAAATACCTGCCTTCTGTACACCCAACTCTAAACGTAACAACTCGCCGATACCCACGCCGATGACAATAGACAATGCCACTGCCGGAAGTTGTTGAACCTTCACAACTAACGTTACTCCCATGGCAATAGAAACCATTGCAAATGCAGGCGGCAAACCATCTCGCATACGTTGGGGGATAAAACGACGCAATAAAACACCGAAGCCGCCACCGATTAAAATGGCAGAACCATTAATAAATGGACCAATCATTAAACGACCTTACTTGTGGGCTTGTCTGACTACTACATGAGTATTTCAGATACAGTAAAATCCCGAGAGATTAAACAGAAGGATGAAACAGTCATTATAACGCAAACAGGCAGCCGGCAAGCCAGGAAAAAGGGTAATACCTGATACTGATCAGGAATAGCATTTTGTTTTGTCGGTCTATTCGGCAATCGACGACTGTCGACGTCGATTGCGTGACAAACAGCGGCCATATCAGATGATTAGCGGCATGTCCTCCATTCGACACGCTGCCACTGAGCTACCGTAGCTCACTTTGCCAGCGGGAGCGTTTCGTGCACAAACGTCCCGAACAGGGCTTCCTTGCTCAACTAATAACGCTCTAGCAGCCTTAATTGTTGGTGTGATGATCGCCGTGGCGACGTTCTGGATCATCCTTCCAGCCACACCGTCTGTTCGTAGCATGCTGTTAGCGAGGAGGATCGTCCGACTAACCTTGCAACTTTCTAAAAATCGGGACGCCGCGTCTGCCAAGGCCATGCGGCAAAATCTACGCAACGCTTTGGCAAGACTGCTCTATTTCACGAAGCCACAGAGCGCAATTTTTCTGGCCGCTCAGGAATGTCTCGCAGCCGCCAGCCAAATGATGGCAACGAAGAACCAAGATCAAACCACATCAACCTCATCTCCAAACGTACCAGCGTACGACTCTGCCGCGAGGCAAGCTGCCGCCCCAGATCAAAGACACCTTCTTTCAGGTCTCGCCGGATTCCTATTATCCGCCGATGCGGGGCAAAGACATCTTCTTCAACGGTGACGGGCTTGTATCAGCCTTCAAATTCGAGAACGGCCACGTCAGCCTGCGCCGCTGTTACGTTCAGACTGACAGGCTGAAGGCACAATGGAAGGCGCGACGTTCCCTCAACGGCATCTACCGCAACATCTACACCAACGATCCGCTGGCAGCCGGACCTGCCACAACGCTTCGGTGTCCTACCGCGTGACGGCAGCAGTGAGGATGTTATGTGGTTCCACGGACCGAAGGACGGCTTCCAGGGGCATACCCTCAACGCTTACAAGGAGGATGGTTTACTACGAGTCGACATACCGGTAACGAACAGCAACGTCTTTTATTTCTTCCCACAGGCCGACGGTTCCGTTCCCTTGCCAGAGGGCTTGAGTTCGCAGCTCATGCGATGGACATTCAATCTCAACGGTCCGGGAGAATCAGGGACTGGCCAACAAACTCTCCAGCCACAACCTCTCACATCGTTCCCTTGCGAGTTCCCCCGCTGTGATGAACGCTTCACCGGCAAGCCATATGAGCACGGTTTTGTCCTTGCCTTCGACCCGGCCCTGCCCTTCGACGAGACACTGGGCGAACGGCCATTTCAGTTCTTCAACCAGCTTGCCCATGTCAACGTAAGGACCAGCGAGACTGAAACCTGGTATCCCGGTAATGCGCAGTGCTTTCAGGAACCGATTTTCGTTCCCCGTTCACCAGATGCGCCCGAGGGCGATGGCTATGTGATCGCGTTGCTAAATCATCTCCACGGCAACGATACCGAATTAGTGGTGCTGGACTCGCTGAAGATAGCTACCGGCCCTGTCGCCCGCATCAAGGTTCTTCCGTCTACGCATGTCACTGCATGGCAACTGGACCCCGGCAGAGGCGCTGGAGGGCACCCAATCCGGCCGGTAACTCGGCAATTAGACACAGTCAGAGGTAGATCACGCATGGCTGGCATCAACACAGACTCTCCTTGCAGAGGATTGTTGTGAGCGGTGCCAGTTTTACAGGACTGCAATTCGTGCGCAGTTCCACCATCACGATATGTGCAACATGCCGTTTCGATGGAATAAAGATAACCAGAGTAATTTGAAATGGTGGGTCGTGCGGGATGATTCGGCCTTTGGCCTCACCCTTCGGGCCAACGCTATCGCGTTGTTGTCTCGCTTTCGCTCGGCTCGAACCTGAACGCAGGTTCCCACCCACACGATATGTGCAACATGCCGTTTTGATGGAATAAAGATAACCAGAGTAATTTGAAATGGTGGGTCGTGCGGGATTCGAACCTGCGACCAATTGATTAAAAGTCAACTGCTCTACCAACTGAGCTAACGACCCGCAATGCGGAATTCTGCAAAGAAAAAATAGCATTTCTTGAAATTTGGTGGGTCGTGCGGGATTCGAACCTGCGACCAATTGATTAAAAGTCAACTGCTCTACCAACTGAGCTAACGACCCAAATTTACTGCTGCTTTAGCGATTCAGTCTTGCCTTGGCAACGGCGGCATATATTACTAATATAATTTCTCAGTGCAACCTATTTTCCACCCAAAAGGTCCGACTGCTTGTTCTTCACGCAATAAAGCACAAAAATCACACGAGATGAGTGATTTTTGTGCTTACCGGAAAGAATCACAAAGCCGCCAAACGCTTCCGTGCCTGTTTGGCGCCTTCAGTGTTGGGATAGATTTTAATAACCTGCTGATATACTGCTTTTGCCTTATCTGGCTGACCTTTTTCTTGCATGATTACCCCAACCTTGAATAACGCTTCAGATGCTTTGGGGGATTTAGGATAATTTTTGACAACATTAGCAAAATAATATGCCGCATCGTCTTTTTTACCTTTGGTGTAATACAGTTGTCCAAGCCAATAGTTGGCATTTGGCTGGAAAGTAGAATCAGGATATTTCTTGATAAAATTTTGGAATGCAACAATAGCTTGATCATACTGCTTTTTTTCAAGCACTAAAGCTACGGCTTCATTATAATCGCTGTTTGCATCCCCTGAGCTGGCAGGCACAGAGGCCGGAGAAGTGCTGCTGGTATTTGTTGCGCCAGCGCCAGTACCAGGTGTCGTTGCTGCGCTGCCTCCCGCTGCCGCAGAAGGCGACTGTCCCCCTTTGGAACTCAGTCCATCAATTTGTTGATATATTTGCTTCTGTCGCTCAACAACCTGCTGCAACTGATACTGATTTTCCTGAATTTGGCCACGTAAGCTATCAATCTCGTCTTGAGTCGCCGAGACTTGTTTCTGAAGTTCGGTTAAAAGCTGACCACGAGCGTTAGAGATACGCTCAAGTTCAATGACTCGATCTTCTATCGAGCCGGAGCCGGCATTACTGATTGGTGCCTGGGCAGTAGCGACCCAAGGGGTCGCTACGCCAATCAGTAACGACAGACTCAACAGATGATGTCTGAAGTTACTGTTCATGCGATTCTCTTAATATACCAGGACAGCACGACGGTTTTTAGCGTAAGCCGCTTCATCATGACCCAGAACAGCGGGTTTTTCTTTACCGTAAGACACGATAGAGATTTGGTCAGCCGAAACGCCTTTACCTTGCAAATACATCTGTACCGCGTTAGCACGACGTTCACCCAACGCGATATTGTACTCTGGAGTACCACGTTCATCCGTGTAACCTTCGATAGTCACTTTGTAAGACGGATTATTACGCAGGAAGGCAGCATGCTCGTCCAGCATCTGCGCAAAGTCAGAGCGGATATCATACTTGTCCAGATCAAAGTAAACGGTATTGTTGCGCTGCAATTTTTGTATCTGCAAGCGAGCCTGTTCAGCAGATGACATATTGCCATTGTTTTCCATTCCCATTCCCGTTCCGTCCGTAGACGATTGGTCATTGTTAGCATGTTTATTAGAGCTACATGCGGCAACGGCCAGCACCGGCAAAGCCAACATGAGGCCTTTCAGTACTTTATTGAATTGCATTTTTATGTCCTTTGAATAGGTTATACATATTTGTTTGCATTTATAAATACGGCGACCAAGCAGGAGAGTTAACCTGTCCATCAGTAGCCGGAAGGCGCGCTTTGAAACGTCCATCAGTCGAGACTAACTGAAGCACGGATCCCAATCCTTGTTCAGAACTGTAGATCACCATGGTACCGTTAGGCGCAATACTTGGCGTTTCGTCCAGGAACGAGTCCGTTAATACTTGAACAGCGCCCGTTACCAGATCTTGCTTGGCAATGTGTTGAGCACCATTGTTAGTGCTCACCATCACCATAAATTTACCATCATTACTGATTTCCGCCTCTTGATTCTGAGGCCCTTCCCACGTCAGACGCTGAGACGGTCCACCGTTAACGCTAATCTTGTATATCTGGGGACGCCCGGTCTGGTCAGAAGTATAGGCCAGTGTCTGGCTATCTGGAAACCAAGTCGGCTCCGTATTATTACTGCGACTATTCGTTATCTGGCTAATCTGTCCAGAACTCAAATTCATGACATACAGATTCAGGCTTCCACTTTTGGAAAGTGCAAACGCCAATTTAGTGCCATCAGGAGAGAATGCGGGTGCGCCATTGTGACGAGGGAATGAAGCGACCTGACGGATAGCCCCATTAGCCAGCGTTTGGATAACCAATGCCGAGCGACCACTTTCAAACGTTACATAGGCCAGTTTGCTGCCATCCGGCGACCAGGCTGGTGACATCAAAGGTTCAGGAGAGCGATGAACGACAAACTGGTTGTAGCCATCATAATCAGCTACACGCAGCTCATAGGGATATTTACCGCCATTGGTTTGAACCACATAAGCAATACGGGTACGGAACGCGCCCTTAATACCGGTCAGTTTTTCAAATATTTGATCACTGGCGGTATGTGCCGCATAACGTAACCATTGTTTCGTTACCTTAAACTGGTTTTGTGACAGGACGTTACCCGTGCTGCCGGAAACATCGACAAGCTGATAGGAAATTACATACCCATCAGCACTCGGTTGAACCTGGCCAATAACCACATCATCAATACCCAGTGCAGTCCATGCCGCTGGCGTGATTTCAGCAACACTTCCTGGTTGTTGAGGCATACGACTCGGATCAATTGGATTGAATTTCCCACTGTTACGCAAGTCCGCCCCTACAATGCCACCAATGTCTGCCGGCGCAGCACCAGGGCCAACCCATTTGAACGGAACAACACCAATCGGGCGTGCAGAGTCGACACCCTGGGTTATTTCTATACGCACTTCTGCATGTAGTACAGATGCCCACAGCATTAAAAAACTCAACGCAACTTTAAATGCCTGCTTCATTTTATCTCCCTTATCCAGGCTATTAACCTATGATAAACAGCAGAATCTCAACAAACCAATATCAACAAAACACTATAACCCAGCCCACTTACCATAGTAATAGTCTCAAACCCATACTGGTAAGTGACATAATTATTGCGGTTTAAAATCTATCGGCGCGTTTTTAAAAGCTTCGTACACTTCCCGGCTAGGTGGCTTAGGAATTCTGGCCTGCTTAGCCGCAGCAATAGCGGCCTGACATAAAGCGGGATCGCCACCTTCAGTCTGAACATCAACCAGTAAACCATCTGGCGCCAATTTCACCCGTAATGTACAAGTACGCCCCTTATATGACTCCCAATTATAGAATTTACTCTGAATAGCTGTTCTGACCTGACTGCCATAGCTGTCAAGTGCAGCACCAGAAGCACCACTTTTCTTGTTGTTGCCAACACCAGCGGGTGCATTACCAGCATTTGCCGTCGCACTACTACCACTTTTGGGGGCATTCTTCGAAGAAGCCAGACCACCTAGCAAATTATCAACAGTATTGGCTTGTTTAGCCGCTTCAGCAGCCGCTTTCTTTTTCTCTTCAGCCGCTTTTTTCCTGGCGGCTGCCACTTCGGCTTTTTTGGCTGCATCTGCCGCGGCTTTTTCTTTGGCTGCTACGGCTGCTGCTGCCTTGGCTTTTGCTTCTTCTTGCGCTTTTTGTTTTGCTAACTCTGCTGCTTTTGCCTTGGCAACATCTTCCGCTTTTTTCTTCGCTTCCGCTGCTGCCTGTTTCTTGGCTTCATCTTCAGCTTGTTTCTTCGCTGCCGCCGCTGCTTTCGCCTGCTGTTCAGCCTCAGCCTTCACCTTGGCGGCTGCCGCTTCAGCTTGTTTTTGCTGTTCTTTGGCTTGCAGTATCGCTTCTTCTGCTTGTTTACGTTGTTCAGCCTGCTGCTGAGCCTGCTTTTTAGCCTCTTCCTGAGCTTGTAGGCGTTCTTTCTCCAACTCTTTCAGACGCTGCTGCTCAGCTGCCTGTTTTTCCTGTAACTCGACAGCCTGCTGTTCAGCTTGTTTTTGGCGTAACTGTTCAGCACGTTTGGCATCGGTCTGTTGCTGTTGCTGGCGGTTATATTGTTCAACAACCGCATTGGGATCGACCATGACCGCATCAATCGATGAACCGCCGCCGCCGCCACTAGCATCCATATTCTGGTTCGATGAACTCAGAACCAGCAACACAATCAGAATGATGTGCAAAACTGCCGAGACAATTACGGCACGTTTTAACTTGTCGTTTTGTTCGTTTGCCTTTAGCACAAGTGGTTTCCAAAAACAGTGTTGCCAGAAAAATGACTAACGCTCATTAACAAACCAACCTATTTAAATCGGTTGCGTCATCAAGCCTACAGATTTCACACCAGCCTGATGTAACAAATTCAATGCTTTGATAATTTCGTTATATGGAACATCTTTCGCTCCGCCAATCAAAAATATCGTTTTGGGATTCGCCGATAAGCGGGACTGCGCTTCTGCTACAACCTGCTCCGGCGGTAACTGCTCCATACGATTATGATCAATGACCAAGCTGTACTGCCCGACGCCAGATACCTCAACAATCACTGGAGGGGTGTCATTGCTGGAAACCGTTTTTGACTCTGTTGCATCCGGCAAATCGACTTCCACACTTTGGGTAATAATCGGTGCCGTCGCCATAAAAATGAGCAGCAATACCAGCAATACATCCAACAATGGAACAATATTAATCTCGGACTTCAGCGCCCGGCGACCACGACGTACACGTGCCATGCTATCCTCCTGATTAACGACTATTTTCGCTGGAGAATGCCTGACGATGCAGGATGGCAATAAACTCTTCCATAAAGTTATCGTAATTCTGCTCGAGCCTGTTTACCTGCTGATTCAGGCGGTTAAATGCCATCACAGCCGGGATGGCAGCAAACAAACCGATAGCCGTGGCAATCAATGCCTCGGCGATGCCCGGAGCCACCATCTGCAACGTTGCCTGTTTTACCGCACCAAGAGCAATAAAAGCATGCATGATCCCCCATACAGTACCGAAAAGCCCGATATAGGGGCTAATGGAACCCACGGTACCCAAAAACGGAATATGCGTTTCCAAACTTTCCAGTTCGCGATTCATGGAAATACGCATCGCACGGGATGCACCCTCAACCACAGCTTCTGCCGCATGGCTGTTTGCCCGGTGCAGGCGAGCAAACTCTTTAAAGCCGGCATAAAAAATTTGTTCTGTTCCCGTCAGACTTTCCCGGCGAGTCTGACTCTCCTGATAAAGACGTGATAATTCAATACCCGACCAGAATTTGTCTTCAAATGCTTCAGCATCACGAGCCGCCGCATTCAGAATACGCGTACGCTGAATGATGATTGCCCAGGAAGCGATAGAAAAACAGATTAAAATTAGCATGATAAGTTTAACCAGAAGGCTAGCCTTCAGGAACAAATCAAGGATATTCATGTCAGTCACTGCTTAAACTCCGCGACAATAGACTTAGGAAGCGCAATCGGCTTCATTTGATGTGGATCGATACAGGCGATCAAAACCTCAGCATGGCTTAGCACACTACCATGTAAATTGAGAATACGCTGAGCGAAAGTCAGAGAAGCTCCACGCATCAAAACGATCTCGCTTTGCACTTCCAACAAATCGTCAAGACGCGCTGGAGCAAGGTACTCCACTGCTATTTTACGAACAGCAAAAGCAATGTGTTCTTCCAATAGCGACTGCTGATAAAAACCATGCTTACGCAACATTTCTGTCCGAGCCCTTTCATAAAAGGCAACATAACGGGCGTGGTAAACTACCCCACCTGCATCAGTGTCTTCAAAATAGACGCGTACTGGCCAGCGGAACACCTTATTACTCACTTTACATCCCAGCAATGCGATAAACTTCGTTACTATACGCAAGAGGGATGGTGTTTGGAATCGGAAGTATGTACAGGAAAGTAAATAATTATGGGTTGTTTACAACCCATAACAAAAAGGAATTAAAGATTCGTTTACAAGAAGTAGTAATACAATCCTGAGGCAAGAATCACAAATGCAGGAAGAGGAGAGAAGATAGCTCGCCACCGCAATCGTTGCGGTCGGTAACCCGTCCCATGGACGACACCAGCACACACGGCCCAAACCAGTAAAAAACCTTGCCAAACAGCAAGAGAACTGGTTTTGGCAGCGAAACGTGCCGGTTCCCAAAACACGCACCCAGCCAGCAAAAGCGCCATGATCAGGGAAAAGGCCCGAAACGGGCCTTTGTCCATTAAACGATAGAGATTATCAACAAGACGACTCATTGTGATTTATCTTTCACCGCTTTGCTTGCTTCACTCTGCTCAAGCGCCAGGGCAGTAACAATTCCCAGCGAACAAGCAAGAAGCGTTCCTAGTATCCAGGCAAAATACCACATAAATTATGCTCCTTACTTAATACAGCGAATGGGAGTTCTGCTCAACATGCTCTTTGGTAATACGACCACGCATCTTGTAGTAACACCAGCAAGTGTAAGCCAACATAATCGGCACGAGGATAATCACCACGACAGTCATTACCTGCAGCGTTAACAGACTAGATGTCGCATCCCATATGGTCAGGCTAGCATTCGGCATGGTTACGGACGGCATAATGAATGGGAACATAGCCGTACCGGCTGTCAAAATGACACCCGCAATACTCAGTGATGAAAACAGAAATGCCATTGCATCTTTTTCCAACCGGGCCATCATTGCTGACAATAACGGTGAGATCACCCCTAACAGCGGAATAGCCCACAGCACCGGATATTTATTGAAATTAATCATCCATGCTCCCGCCTGACGAACAACTTCTTTGTGTAGCGGGTTAGATTCGGCAGCCGTATTCACCACAGAGGTAATAACATAGCCATCAATACCATAAACAATCCATACGCCAGCCAATACGAATGTAACCACCAACAGAAGTGATGACACCTGAGCCGCGACTTTGGCACGAATGTGCAACTCGCCAGTAGTGCGCATCATCAGGTAAGTTGCGCCTTGAGCCATAAACATACTCAGGCTGACGATACCAGCCAGTAATCCAAACGGGTTCAGGAGCTGGAAGAAGTTACCGGTGTAGTACAGACGCAGATATTCATCAACATGGAATGGAACGCCTTGCAGCAGATTACCGAAAGCCACGCCAATAACAACTGGCGGGATAAAGCTACCGGCAAAAATGCCCCAATCCCACATATTGCGCCAACGTGAGTCTTCAATCTTGGAACGGTAGTCGAAACCGACCGGACGGAAGAACAATGAGGCCAACACCAGAATCATCGCAACGTAGAACCCAGAGAACGCAGCAGCATAAACCATTGGCCATGCAGCAAACAATGCACCACCAGCGGTTATCAACCACACCTGATTGCCATCCCAATGGGGAGCGATGCAATTGATCATCACCCGGCGCTCGACATCATTTCGGCCCATCAAGCGAGCCAGGATGCCCACACCCATGTCAAAACCATCGGTGACCGTAAAACCGATCAGCAACACGCCAATCAGCAGCCACCAGATAAAACGCAATACTTCATAATCAAACATAGCGGACTCCTGTTACCGTGCGTCCTGCGCAGCTGTAATCGGCTGTTCAAAGTGGTATGCACCCGTTTTCAGGCTACTGGGACCGAGACGCGCATACTTGAACATCAGATAGGTTTCTGCGACAAGGAATAACGTATACAGACCACAAATCAGCCCCATAGAGAACAGGATATCTCCGGCCGTCAACGACGAGTTGGCAACTGCGGTTGGTAATATTTCACCAATTGCCCAAGGTTGACGACCATACTCGGCGACAAACCAACCTGATTCGACAGCAATCCACGGCAGTGGGATACCATACAATGCCGCACGATGCAGCCACTTTTTATGACCAATTTTGTTCCTCAGCACTGACCAGAAGGAGAGGCCGAAGATCAGCAACATCAAACCGCCGCAGGCCACCATAATGCGGAAGGCGAAATACAACGGAGCAACACGCGGAATAGAATCTTTTGTTGCCTGCTTGATTTGATTCTCAGTTGCATCGGATACATTGGGCGTATAGCGTTTCAGCAGCAGACCATAACCCAGATCTTTCTTGGCTTTATTAAAGGCTTCACGTACTGAGGGATCAGTATTACCTGCACGTAACTGTTCCAGCAATTGGTAGGCTTTCATACCATTGCGGATACGGACTTCGTGTTGTGCCATAAGCTCTTTCAGACCGGTAACCGTTTTATCGGTAGAACGGGTAGCGATCAAACCAAGCACATAAGGGATCTGGATAGAGTATTTATTCTCCATCGAATCCTGATTTGGCAGGCCAAACAGCGTAAAAGCAGCAGGTGCCGGCTGGGTTTCCCACTCAGCTTCAATGGCAGCCAGTTTGGTTTTTTGTACGTCACCCATTTCATAACCGGATTCATCACCCAGCACAATAACGGACAACACGGCGGCCATGCCAAAACTGGCTGCAATTGCAAATGAGCGTTTGGCAAAAGCGACATCTCGGCCTTTCAGCAAATAGAAAGAACTGATACCAAGAACAAACATCGCACCCGTACAATAACCTGCAGCCACAGTATGAACAAACTTCACTTGGGCTACCGGGTTCAATATCAGCTCACTAAAACTCATCATTTCCATGCGCATGGTTTCGAAATTGAAATCAGAGGCGATGGGATTCTGCATCCAGCCATTAGCAACCAGAATCCATAGTGCAGAGAGGTTAGATCCCAGAGCGACCAGCCAGGTAACCGTCATGTGCTGAACTTTGCCTAGACGATCCCAACCGAAGAAGAACAACCCGATAAACGTGGATTCCAGAAAGAATGCCATCAGGCCTTCAATCGCCAGAGGTGCACCGAAGATATCCCCGACATAATGCGAGAAATAAGACCAGTTAGTACCAAACTGGAATTCCATGGTTAGCCCAGTGGCAACACCGAGTGCAAAGTTAATTGCAAACAGTTTGCCCCAAAACTTCGTCATATCTTTATAGATTTGTTTACCAGACAGGACATATGCCGTTTCCATGATCGCCAATATAAACGTCATACCTAACGTTAATGGAACGAACAGGAAATGATACATCGCTGTTAAGGCAAACTGTAAACGCGACAGTTCGACTATATCTAACATCTTGACTCCTTGCTCCTCGCAGGAAGGTTTTAGCTTTCAGTATAGACAAGCTGCTAAACACCCGGCAGTAATACCCGAAAAAGCACAAAAAATGCTTCAGCGCAGGCTGATACCCATGATCTTTCAAGTTACAGTAATGTAGCGTCGTTCACTCACCCGAATCACTTATTTAAGTAAGCTCATCAGACCTCATTCACTTGCCACCTTCCTGCATCATGAAATCTATCAAGTATATACACATTGCAAATAAGTATAGTAAATCCAACAAGTAGACTCAAAAGAGAACATTGGTATTACAAATATCATACCCGAACAGAGTAACCGTATATTACGCCTCTAATTATCTACAATAAATAAGTTTTTACGTGATGTAGATTGGGTTTTTGATTCTATATCAACCCTTCTCACATATACACCCCATAATGCAATTGATCTGGCGCAATTTAGCATTATCAGAGAAATAACATTGGGTCGATTTTGTTGATCTGAAACAATTATTCACGTTTATGTTAACTATCGATGTTATTTAATTTTTTATTAGCCGCATTGTTAATTTTATGTAATTCTTAAGTTTCAAATCATCGCTATCGATAATATATTTTTTACTTAAATTAAAAAAAATGTGCGTTGATCCCAATTATCAAAATTTATAATTAATAATCAATATTGTTATAACAATGTTGCACATTTGATATATTTTAATTTCACAAAAGTTATTTATATGCATATTAATAATAACGATACAAAAAAGGCCACTCGAAGGTGGCCAAACATGTCGAACTTTAAAAATATTACACACTAGCTTAGGAATATATCCTGTAGTGTGGCTCTAGCGTGTCAGCACAGACTTTACTGCGTCGCCAATATCAGCCAGACTACGAACCGTTTTAACACCGGCAGCTTCCAGTGCTGCAAATTTATCATCTGCAGTTCCTTTACCACCGGCAATAATTGCCCCAGCATGACCCATTCGTTTACCTTTTGGCGCGGTCACCCCGGCGATGTAGCCGACGACTGGTTTTGTAATATGCTCTTTGATATAAGCAGCGGCCTCTTCCTCGGCAGTACCACCAATCTCACCGATCATCACGATAGCCTCGGTTTGGGGATCCTGCTCAAACAGCTTCAGGATATCAATAAAGTTTGAGCCGGGGATCGGATCACCACCAATGCCAACACAGCTCGACTGCCCCAGACCAATATCCGTCGTTTGCTTCACGGCTTCATAAGTCAATGTACCTGAGCGGGAGACGATGCCCACCTTACCTGGCAGATGAATGTGACCCGGCATAATACCGATTTTACACTCACCTGGAGTAATGACGCCCGGACAGTTAGGTCCAATCATACGAACACCGCTTTGCTCCAGCTTGACCTTTACGCTCAGCATGTCGAGGGTCGGGATCCCCTCGGTGATACAGATAATCAACTGAATGCCAGCATCAATAGCTTCCAGGATAGAATCTTTACAGAATGGAGCCGGTACATAAATAACTGATGCAGTGGCACCAGTGGCCTCTACCGCTTCGCGCACAGTATTGAACACCGGCAGTCCAAGGTGCTCGGTACCACCTTTACCCGGCGTTACACCGCCGACCATTTGTGTACCATAAGCAATCGCCTGTTCAGAGTGGAAGGTACCCTGGCTACCAGTCAAACCCTGGCAGATAACTTTGGTGTTTTTATCGATCAGAATGGACATTATTTACCCTCCACAGCAGCAACCACTTGCTGAGCCGCATCGGTCAGACTGGTCGCAGCAATGATATTCAAACCGCTGTCCGCCAATTTCTTCGCTCCCAGCTCTGCATTGTTACCTTCGAGACGCACAACGACAGGCACGTTTACACCCACTTCTGCTACCGCCCCGATAATACCGTCAGCGATCAAATCACAACGCACAATGCCACCGAAAATGTTCACCAGCACCGCTTTTACCTTGTCATCCGATAAAATAATTTTAAAAGCTTCTGTTACACGCTCTTTCGTCGCACCACCGCCAACGTCCAGGAAATTAGCTGGCGCACCACCATGCAATTTGACAATATCCATGGTGCCCATTGCCAAACCGGCACCATTCACCATACAACCGATGTTGCCATCCAGAGCCACATAATTAAGCTCCCACTGGGCAGCATGCTCCTCACGCGGATCTTCTTGACTGGCATCATGCATCTCACGTAATTCCGGCTGACGGAACAAGGCATTGCCATCAACGCCCAGCTTGCCATCCAGACACACCAGATCACCCTGTTGAGTGATGACTAATGGATTGATTTCCACCAATGCCAGATCACGTTCCAGGAACATGGTTGCCAGACCCATAAAAATCTTGGTGAACTGAGCAACCTGTTTACCGCTAAGACCCAGCTTGAACGCCAACTCACGCCCTTGATAAGGTTGAGGACCAGTCAGCGGATCCAAGGCAGCTTTATGAATCAAATGCGGCGTTTCTTCAGCCACTTTCTCAATCTCAACGCCACCTTCAGTGGAAGCCATGAAGACAACACGACGACTGGCACGGTCAATCACTGCACCCAGATAGAGTTCTTTATCAATGTCGGTAGCACTTTCCACCAGAATTTGGCTTACTGGCTGACCATTGGCATCAGTCTGGTAAGTCACCAGACGCTTACCCAGCCAATTTTCCGCAAAGGCGCGGATGTCTTCTTTACTTTTTACGACCTTGACGCCGCCAGCCTTGCCTCGACCACCGGCATGAACCTGACACTTGACCACCCAGGGACCAGCACCAATTTTTGATGCAGCTTCTTCTGCCTCACGCGGCGTGGTGCAGGCATAACCGGTGGGTGCGGGTAAACCATACCGAGCAAAGAGTTGTTTTGCCTGATACTCGTGTAAATTCATGATGTTCTATCCATTTAAGTTTGAAGATAAGTCCCGGGACTTTCTTATATTTTGGATAAAGCCGTTATGAAAACGGCCTGCATAGCACTCTCGACAGGCGGCATAAAGTTGATTATGCCGCCCAAACAGCTTTATACGTCCAACAACAAACGAGCCGGATCTTCCAGCATCTCTTTTATGGTAACCAGGAAGCCAACAGACTCGCGTCCATCAACCAAACGGTGATCATAGGAAAGCGCCAGATACATCATCGGCAGGATCACTACCTGACCGTTAATCGCCATCGGACGATCCTTAATGGCATGCATACCCAGAATAGCGCTCTGCGGCGGGTTAATAATCGGGGTAGACATCAGCGAACCGAACACACCACCGTTAGTAATGGTAAAGTTGCCACCGGTCAACTCTTCAACCGTCAATTTGCCGTCACGACCTTTTACAGCCAACTCTTTGATTTTTTTCTCGATATCGGCCATACCCAAAGCGTCAACATCTTTCAGAACCGGAGTCACCAGGCCACGCGGCGTTGAAACCGCAATACTGATGTCAAAGTAGTTGTGATAAACCACATTTTCGCCATCAATCGACGCATTCACTTCCGGGTAGCGTTTCAGCGCTTCAACAACGGCCTTGGTGTAAAAAGACATAAAGCCAAGACGAACACCATGACGTTTTTCAAACGCTTCACCGTATTGACGACGCATGTCCATAATCGGCTGCATGTTGACTTCATTAAACGTCGTCAGCATGGCAGTACTGTTCTTCGCTTCCAGCAGGCGTTCAGCAACACGCTTGCGCAGACGAGTCATCGGGACTCGTTTTTCACTGCGGCCACCTAGCACCGGTGTCTCTACGGCATCCGTCACTGGCGTCGGTGTCACTGTCTTCTTACTTTCCTTACTTTGGGCGGCGAGGTGTTTTTCCACATCTTCACGCGTGATGCGACCACCAACTCCACTGCCTTTAATGGCTGTAGCATCCAGATCATGTTCAGCAATCAGGCGACGAATAGCCGGACTGAGCGCATCATTATTTTCTTCTTCCAACGCCGCGGTGTAACGTTGGGCAGGTGTAGACTCTTTGCTCTGTGGTTTTTCACTGCTTTCTTTACCCGTACTGTCTCCCGGACGAAGACGCCCCAAGACCTGACGGGAAGTTACCGTTGCGCCTTCATTTTCCAGAATGACATCAAGAATGCCCGCTTCAGTAGCCGGAACCTCTAAAACCACTTTATCCGTTTCGATCTCAACCAACACTTCATCGCGCTGAACACTATCACCCGGGTTTTTATG
The DNA here is from genome assembly GCA_030388725.1 of Prodigiosinella aquatilis. NCBI lineage: Bacteria > Pseudomonadati > Pseudomonadota > Gammaproteobacteria > Enterobacterales > Pectobacteriaceae > Prodigiosinella > Prodigiosinella aquatilis. The sequence continues at coordinate 1,569,527 of CP128857.1, read as the reverse complement.
CCAAGTGGCTACGGCAGCATCTACAACCGATTCAGGCAGGTCAGGAACGAGAATATCTACGCTACTCATTATTTATCCTTCTAATTTAATCAACGTTCAGCGCGTCATTAACCAGATCTTGCTGCTGTTTCTGGTGTACGGACATATAGCCGACGGCAGGTGAAGCAGAAGCCGGACGCCCGGCATACCGTAAAGATGCTCCGAAAGGAATCACCTCACGTAAATGATGTTGGCTGCAATACCAGGCTCCCTGGTTAAGCGGTTCCTCCTGACACCAGACAAAATCATGCACATGAGCAAAAGCTTCCAGTGCCGCTTGTACATATTGATGCGGGAACGGATAAAGCTGCTCAATGCGAACAATCGCCACATCTTTCTGCTCATTTTTACGACGCTGTTCCAATAAATCATAGTAAACCTTACCGGAACAGAGGACGACGCGCTTCACTGCCTTTGGCTCCAACGCGTCAATTTCAGCAATTGCAGGCTGGAAATGCCCATTAGCCAGCTCATCCAGTGAGGACGTAGCCAGTGGATGACGCAGCAGTGATTTCGGTGACATTACCACCAGCGGTCGACGCATGCCACGCAGTGCCTGACGGCGTAGCATGTGGTAAACCTGAGCTGGTGTTGATGGAATACAGACCTGCATATTCTGTTCAGCACATAATTGCAGATAACGTTCCAGACGTGCGGAGGAGTGTTCAGGCCCCTGCCCCTCATAGCCATGCGGCAATAACATCACCAGGCCACACATCCGCCCCCATTTTTGCTCACCAGAACTGATGAACTGGTCAATCACCACCTGAGCACCATTGGCAAAGTCACCAAACTGGGCCTCCCAGATAGTCAACGTACGGGGTTCTGCTGTTGCATAACCATATTCAAAGGCCAGAACTGCTTCTTCAGACAGTACTGAATCCCATACTTTGAATTCGCCCTGGGAATTATGAACATGCGCCAGCGGAGTATACGTCGAGCCATTTTTCTGGTTATGCACGACGGCATGACGGTGGAAAAACGTACCACGCCCGGTATCTTCGCCAGACAAGCGTATCGGAATACCTTCATCAACCAATGTAGCGTAAGCCAGCGTCTCGGCACCACCCCAGTCAAAAAGTTTCCGACCCTCGGCCATTTCCGCGCGATCCTTATAAACCTTAATGACACGCGGCTGCATCTCTATGGCTTCAGGAATTTCACTAATTCGTCTGGCGAGTTCCTGTAATCGTTTCATCTCAACTTTATGTGGATACTCTTCATCCCATTCATGGTTGAGATACGGTGACCAGGTGAAAGAGTGCATATCCATCGGCTGCCACTCTTCAACAACGCATTCACCCTCATCCAGCGCATCACGATAGAGATTAACCAACTCAGTGGCATCCTCCAGCGTAGCAATCTTCTGCTGTTCCAGGCGATCGGCGTAAATCTTGCGTGGTGTCGGATGTTTTTTGATCTTCTGATACATCATCGGTTGGGTAGCACTGGGTTCATCTGCTTCATTGTGACCATGACGGCGATAACAGACCAGATCGATGAATACATCACGCTTGAAGGTGTTACGGAAATCCAGCGCTAAACAAGTGACAAAGGCCACAGCTTCTGGATCATCGGCGTTCACGTGGAAAATGGGTGACTGCACCATTTTGCCGATATCGGTACAGTATTCGGTAGAACGCGCATCAAGCGGATTAGATGTGGTAAAACCGATCTGATTGTTGATCACGATACGGATCGTACCACCGACTTCATAACCGCGAGCTTTGGACATGTTCAGGGTTTCCTGAACCACACCCTGACCGGCCATTGCCGCATCACCATGAATAGTGATTGGCAAAACCAACGAACTACTTGGCTGATCGAGACGGTCAATACGGGCGCGAACCGACCCTATCACCACCGGGCTGACAATCTCCAGATGGGAAGGATTGAACGCCAACGCCAAATGCACTTTACCGCCTTCAGTGTCAACGTCAGAGGAAAAGCCCTGATGGTATTTGACATCACCGGTGCCAAGATGTTCTTTATGCTTGCCAGAGAACTCATCAAACAGTTCCTGTGGCTGTTTACCCAGCACATTAATCAATACATTCAGACGACCACGATGTGCCATCCCCAATACGACTTCTCGCGTACCGTTTTTACCGGCATGGCGAATCATCTCTTTCAACATCGGGATCAGAGCATCTCCACCTTCCAGTGAGAAACGCTTGGCTCCCGGAAATTTGGCACCCAGATAACGTTCCAACCCTTCAGCAGCAGTCAACTCTTTCAGGAAACGCTTCCTTTCTTCAACGCTGAAATTTGGTTGACCGACAACCGACTCAATACGTTGCTGAATCCAACGTTTTTCTTCTGTATTGGTGATATGCATGTACTCTGCACCAATCGAACCGCAATAGGTCTGTTTCAGCGCAGAGTAAAGATCACCCAGTTTCATGGTTTCCTTGCCAATCGCAAACGAACCCACATTAAAGGTTTCGTTCAAGTCATCTTCCGTCAGATGATGATAGGCGAGATCCAGGTCAGGAACGATTTCCCGTTTCCATAAACCAAGCGGATCAAGATCAGCAAGCTGATGACCGCGGAAACGGAAAGCATTGATAAGTTGCAATACCTTAACCTGCTTGGCATCACTGTCCGGATCGTTTACCGAAGAAGTATAGCGTGTTGTATCTTTCGCCAGGCGGCGAAAGTATTCCCGGGTTTTAGAGTGAAGTTGGTCCGGTTTGACCCCAGTGGTAGGCAATTGTTGAAAAATCGAACGCCAGCTGAGATCGATAGAATCCGGATCAGTTAAAAAATCTTCATAGAGCTGCTCTATGTAGGACTGGTTCGCGCCCGCCAGATAGGAGGAATCCAGCCAGGCCTTCATTGCGCCGTTCTGCATTATGATCCCTTAAGCTAATAAGCTTCAGTTTTCGCCATGGTTAACATGTTTATTGTGCCGTATAAAAAACAGGTTGCCGTAAAAACGGTTCACTTATCGCGCCTGCTTATTGCAGGCTGAGGATATCTTTAACCTCTAAGGAACCTTTAAAAATCGGTTCGGCACATAAGCCGGTTTTTAAAGGTTTCCTGTCGCTCCTCTGCAAAAAACACAGAGGAGCGAACATGTTACTCGCTACGATTTACCGTCAGGCACTACGTTGCAGTAGCATTGACTTGATATGACCGATAGCTCGTGTCGGATTCAGTCCTTTCGGGCATACGCTGATACAATTCATAATACTGTGGCAACGAAAGACACTGAAAGCATCGTCCAAATCATCCAAACGTGCTTGAGTTTCCGTATCACGACTATCAATCAGGAAACGATATGCCGCCAGTAATCCGGCCGGACCGATAAATTTGTCCGGATTCCACCAGAATGATGGGCATGACGTAGAACAGCAAGCACACATAATGCACTCATATAATCCATCCAGTTTTGCCCGTTGTTCTGGGGATTGCAAATGCTCACGTGCCGGTGGATTTCGTCCATTATTCAACAAGTAAGGTTTTATTTTCTCATACTGGGCATAGAATTGCCCCATGTCCACTACCAAATCACGTACTACTGGTAAACCAGGAAGAGGACGAATCACTATCTTGTTGTTACCGCGCTGCAAGGAAGAAATCGGCGTAATACAAGCCAGCCCATTTTTTCCGTTCATATTTACTCCGTCTGAACCACAGACACCTTCACGGCAGGAACGACGGAATGCCAACGTGGGATCCTGTTCTTTCAACTGAATCAGCGCATCCAGTAGCATCATGTCACGCCCAGCGTCAACATCCAGGCTGTAATCCTGCATATGCGGCGCATCATCAACATCTGGGTTATAACGATAAATGGAAAATTCGAGTTTCATCGCTTAATCTCCGCAATTAATAAGTACGCACTTTCGGCGGGAAAGCCGGGCGCAGTTTAGGCTGCATGTTCACCTTACGGCGCGTCATGCTTTCGGTTTGCGGTTGATAGAGCGTATGACACAACCACTTATCATCATCACGATCAGGATAATCGAAACGACTATGCGCACCACGGCTCTCAGTGCGGAAATTAGCCGAAACAGCGGTGGCATAGGCGGTTTCCATCAGGTTATCCAACTCCAGACATTCAATACGCTGTGTATTGAAATCGCTGGAAGTATCATCCAGACGAGCATTCTTCAAACGCTCACGAATCACCTTAAGCTCTTCCAAACCTTTTGCCATGGCATCACCTTCACGAAATACCGAGAAGTTGTGTTGCATACAGGCCTGTAGTGCTTTACGAATTTCCACCGGATCTTCACCGGAACGGGTACTGTTCCAGCGATTAAGGCGATCAAGAGAAGCCTCGATATCAGAATTGCTGGCATCACGGGTAGCACCCTGTTCTTCCAGTGACTCCTGCAGATGCATACCGGCTGAGCGTCCAAACACGATCAAGTCCAGCAGTGAATTACCGCCCAGACGATTCGCCCCATGTACAGATACGCAGGCAATTTCACCGACAGCAAACAAACCGGGGATAACCACATCCTCACCTTGTTCATTCACGGCCAATACCTGACCGGTCACCTTGGTCGGGATCCCCCCCATCATATAGTGACAGGTTGGAATAACCGGAATAGGCTCTTTAACTGGATCAACATGGGCGAAAGTACGGGAAAGTTCCAGGATACCTGGCAGACGGGATTCCAAAACGTCTTTACCGAGATGGTCTAGTTTCAATTTGGCATGAGGACCCCATGGGCCATCACAACCACGACCTTCACGGATTTCGATCATGATTGAACGAGCAACAACATCACGACCCGCCAGATCTTTGGCATTCGGCGCGTAACGTTCCATGAAGCGTTCGCCGTGCTTATTGAGCAAATAGCCACCTTCACCACGACAGCCTTCAGTAACCAGCACACCAGCACCGGCAATACCTGTTGGATGGAACTGCCACATTTCCATATCCTGAACCGGCACACCGGCACGCAATGCCATACCAACACCGTCACCGGTATTAATGTGGGCGTTCGTCGTGGATTGATAAATGCGTCCGGCACCGCCGGTTGCCAGCACGGTGGCACGAGCCTTGAAATATACGACTTCACCGGTTTCGATACAGATGGCGGTACATCCCATCACCGCACCATCCTGATTTTTCACCAGATCCAGTGCATACCACTCAGAAAATATCGTCGTGTGATTCTTCAGGTTCTGCTGATAAAGGGTATGCAACAAAGCATGACCGGTGCGGTCCGCCGCCGCCGCAGTACGCGCCGCCTGCTCACCGCCAAAGTTTCTGGACTGACCACCAAACGGTCGTTGATAAATACTGCCATCATCCAGACGGGAAAAAGGCAACCCCATGTGTTCCAGTTCCAGAACCGCTTCCGGACCAGTTTTACACATGTATTCAATAGCATCCTGGTCACCGATATAATCGGAGCCTTTCACCGTGTCATACATATGCCATTCCCAGTTATCTTCATGGGTATTACCAAGCGCAACGGTAATCCCCCCCTGGGCGGAAACGGTGTGGGAACGGGTCGGGAACACTTTGGATAGCAGGGCGCAGGAAAGGCCCATCTGGGAAATTTGCAATGCAGCGCGCATACCTGCGCCACCTGCACCGATAACAACAGCATCAAACTCTCTGACTGGCAGATTCATTACGCACCCCACACTACAACAGTTCCATAAATGACATACACCATCAGCACAACCACGATCGCTAACTGCAAAGTTAGTCGGACGGCCAGCGGTTTAATGTAGTCGGTCAATACCTGCCACATTCCAATCCAGGCATGAACCAGGATCGAGAACAGTGTTAACAGGGTGAAAACTTTAGTGAGATGCATGGCGAAAAAACCATGCCAGACTTCATAAGTTATGTCATTAGCGCTGACAATGAAGCCAACGATATAAAGCACATACAGCACGATGACAATGGCAGAAGCGCGAAGTAATAACCAATCGTGTACGCCATTACGTCCCAATGCAGAGGCATTACTTACCATACGAGGACTCCAGCCAAAAATGAAAGCACGACAGTAATAATGAAAGAAAGATTTGCAGAGCGAGTTCCTGAGACGAGATCTTCTTCGATATATCCAAAATCCATCAGCAGATGACGCAGACCACCAGCAATATGGTAAGACAATGCAGTCAAGATGCCCCAGACGATAAATTTCACGATGAAGCTGTCCATGATGGCAGCAGCCTGCATGAAACCTTCCGGAGAAGAGAGGGAAATGCCCAGCAACCACAATAAAATACCGACGGCGACAAAAGTAATAACGCCGGAGGCACGGTGAAGAATTGATGCGATCGCAGTAATAGGAAATCGGATCGTTTGCAGATCCAGGTTGACAGGTCGTTGTTTTTTCACAGATTCGCCCACACAGCTTTTATTATTTTCTTCCTCCGGACCTGTTGTGGGGGGTCAGACAGCATAAAAGGTGGAATCAGTTTCATATTCCTTTGCTCACGCCGCTCTTACATATCAATGTCGAATGTTCAAACCGCGCAGACCTATCATACTGGGTGCTCCTACTGCAGGGTATTCCGGAGACCTGGCGGCAGTATAGGCACTTCACATTCTCATTACAATTACCACACAAACGGTTTGGACACATTTCCCCTGAACAGTGATTTAGATCACGATTTTCACAATTTATATAAAATCAATTATCTGATTTGACAAAAGATCAACATTTAAATTACAACTAGTGACTGGATTTCTTATGCTGTGCTAAAGGTCAACAGTGGCCCTTTCCCATCTGCACAAGTTATGTAACAGTGGGTAAATAACGTCCCCGGGAAAATCATCGTGCATCGTTAATGACTACAATGAATTCAGAACATGGTTAATATCCACACTGGGAGAACAACTTGTTCATCCTGAATGAAACCTGCCTGACGCACATAGTTTCGACTCTGTGCCCTATTGGTGCTGCGCATCCCTCTACAGAGTCAGGCATGACAATGTTTCTACGGTGGAAAATATTTAAAATCAAAGCGCTAAGGAGACTATAATGGTTGATAAAAAAGCGACGCTTATCATAGATCAAGAGCAGATTGAGCTTGATGTCCTGACAGGTACGCTCGGTAATGACGAAATTGATGTTCGTGCCCTCGGTTCTAAAGGCTATTACACCTTCGATCCTGGCTTTACTTCTACCGCATCGTGCGAATCCAAGATTACCTACATCGATGGCGACCAGGGGATTTTGTTACACCGTGGCTTTCCTATCTCTCAGCTAGCTGAAAAATCGACCTATCTGGAAGTCTGCTATATTCTGCTGTTTGGCGAAGCACCGACTCAAGAGCAGTATGATACTTTCAAGACCACCGTTACCCGCCACACCATGATTCACGAACAGATCACCCGTCTGTTCCACGGTTTTCGTCGTGACTCCCACCCAATGGCCGTGCTGTGTGGGGTAACTGGCGCTCTGGCTGCCTTCTATCATGATTCACTGGATATCGGTAACGAACGCCATCGTGAAATTGCAGCATACCGTTTGCTGTCAAAAATGCCGACCGTGGCGGCCATGTGTTACAAATACTCTATCGGCCAGCCTTTTGTTTATCCGAAAAACGATCTCTCTTATGCCGGTAACTTCCTGTACATGATGTTTTCTACTCCGTGTGAAGAATACAAGGTGAACCCGGTACTGGAGCGTGCGATGGATCGAATCTTGATCCTGCACGCTGACCATGAACAAAATGCGTCTACTTCCACGGTACGTACCGCAGGTTCGTCTGGCGCAAATCCCTTTGCCTGTATTGCCGCAGGTATTGCTTCATTGTGGGGACCGGCACACGGTGGCGCCAATGAAGCCTGTTTGCGCATGCTGGAGGAAATCAGTTCTGTTAAACACATTCCGGAATTCATTAAACGTGCGAAAGACAAGAATGACTCTTTCCGTTTGATGGGATTTGGTCATCGTGTATATAAAAACTATGATCCCCGTGCCACCGTAATGCGCCAAACCTGTCATGAAGTGCTGAAAGAGCTGGGTACGAAAGACGATCTGCTTGAAGTGGCAATGGAACTGGAAAATATTGCGCTCAACGATCCGTACTTTATTGAGCGTAAACTGTATCCGAATGTGGACTTCTACTCTGGCATCATTCTGAAAGCCATGGGAATTCCTTCCACCATGTTTACTGTTATTTTCGCTATTGCCCGCACCGTTGGCTGGATTGCGCACTGGAGTGAAATGCACGGCGACGGTCTGAAAATCGCCCGTCCGCGCCAGTTGTATACCGGTTATGAACAGCGCGACTTCGATTCATCGATAAGCAAACGCTGATCCTGTTTGTATTAACTCGTGTCATAAGGGCCGGATAATCCGGCCCTTAACTATTTTTAATACAACAAATAACAACTGTAGCAAGTACCAGACAATGCCAATATTCTCTCAAGAACATAACCATTGTGGTGCTTATAGAGCGGGCGCCCATGTGTTCATAGCAATCGTAACGCTTTCCATCTCGCCAATTCAGACCTACTGCGCACTGACCCGAATCCCGTATTGGGTAAAACTTTGCCGTAGTTTCCGCGCAAAAATCAACGCATGATCACCATCGCCATGCAGACAAACCGTATCGGCCTGAACCGTGACCCAGCTTCCGTCACTGGCCCGCACCCGCTGACGCTGAATCATCTCCAGTGTCTGCGCCAATGCCAGTTCGTCACTGTTAATTAATGCCGAAGGCTGCCCACGCGGCACCAATGTTCCATCAAGCTGATAACCCCGATCGGCGAAGACCTCATGGCGGGTTTTAAGTCCAGCCCGTTTTCCAGCCCATATCACCTCACTACCCGCCAAACCAACCAAACACAAGCCAGGATCAACAGCCTTGACCGCTTGTGCAATAGCATCCGCTAACGCTGGATCCCTGGCTGCCTGGTTATAAAGCATGCCATGAGGCTTCACATGGAACATCCGCGCTCCTTCTGCTTTAATGATCGCGGATAATGCCCCCAGTTGATAAACCACCTGCGCATAAACCGTTTCCGGTGGTAACTGCATGGCAGTACGACCAAAGTTTTGCCGGTCTGGAAAACTGGGGTGAGCACCGATGGCTACACCATATTTTATTGCCCAGAGAACTGACTGGCGCATGCTCAGCGCATCTCCGGCATGAAATCCACAGGCGATGTTGGCAGAACTGACCAACTGTAATAATTCCTCATCATATTGGCCACCTTCTCCCAGGTCGGCATTTAAATCAATTATCATGTAGCCTCCAAGCCAATTGTTCCAGATAACGCTGTTGCTCCTGCAACGTTCGCCGAGCATCCTCAAGCGAGCAGTGAATAAAGTGTACCGGCTCACCGAGGCGAATTTGTGCCAAATTGTAAAGATCGGCTTCGATTACACAGGCAATGCGCGGATATCCCCCGGTGGTTTGTGCATCGGCCATCAATACAATGGGTCTGCCGTTGTGAGGTATTTGCACCACGCCTGGCAACACGCCATGAGATAACATTTCACGTGATATATGGCGCTCAAGCGACGGTCCCTGTAAACGGTATCCCATACGATTACTTTGCGGACTAAGATGCCAGTCAGCACGCCAGAAAGTATTACGTGCGTCTTCACTAAACTCCTGATATTCCGGCCCCGGCAATGCCCGTATACGATTACTGAACAGTAACTGCTTCACACCAACCTGTTTTTTAGGCAACACGATGGGTTTACCTAGCCGAAGCTGGTCACCGTCTGCCAGCAAACGTCCATCCAGGCCGCCGAATCCAGCTTTTAGATCTGTACTGGATGATCCCAGTATTTCGGGTACCTGGATACCGCCAGAAACCCCCAGATAGCTGCGCATACCATGTCGTGGTGCTCGCAAGCGCAATACCTGACCGGGTTCAACTGCAAAGCGCCATCCCGTCCACAACGGCTTTCCATCCAGGTCTGCATGGCAATCAGCGCCGGTCAGCGCAATCCAGCAATTTGACGTAAACGAAACTACCAACTGCCCCAGCGTAATCTCCAGCGCGGCGGCACCACTATCGTTACCAACCAGCAGATTGGCAATTTTCAATGCAGGAATATCCAACGCACCACACTGACTGACACCTGACCGACGCAAACCGAAACGGCCGGTATCCTGCACCGAGGTATATAAACCGGCCCGGATAATATTCAGCATATTCCCTCCGGCTGGGGAACAAAACGTACCCGATCCCCTGGTCTTAACAAAGTAGGGGGATTGTCTGTCGGATTGAATAAAGACAAAGGGGTATGACCGATAAGCTGCCAGCCACCCGGTGTCGACAGAGGATAAATACCGGTTTGATGACCGCCAATACCAACAGAACCCGCTGGCACGTACAACCGCGGCTCGGCCCGGCGTGGGGTATAAAGCTGTTCATCCAGTCCGCCCAGATAAGCAAAACCAGGCTGAAAGCCAAGAAAATAGACGATATAGTGGCCTGCGGAATGACATGCCACTACCTGTTTTTCACTCATTCCACAATGATCGGCCACCAACGACAAATCGGGTCCACTATCACCGCCATAGACAACCGGAATAGCAATATCCCGTGACTCCATCTCCAATAATTCACTCGCTTCCCACCAATGCTGCAACCATTCAATAGCATCCAGCGCCACTTGCTGAGGGTGTTCCAGTACAACCGTAATATTATTCATACCGGGAATGACTTCTCTCACATCTTCGTGATAATTCAGACGTTCAGCCAATCCCCAGATACGCTGCTGGCTTTCCAGTAGTACCGGGGGTTCCAGTTCCAGCACTACAGCCTTCTCCCCCAACAGATAACAGCGTGCCCGTTGCATCCTTCCTCCACTATTGACGAATGGCCGGCCACCAATGGCCCCAACCTCATATCATGACTGAACGGTTCTTACGCCGGGTTAGGTATATCAATAAAAGTCACGTCAAAGCCGTGATGTTGAGCCAACCACTCTCCCAATGTACGAATGCCGGCTCGCTCCGTGGCATGATGACCTGCGGCATAGAAATGAATGCCCATCTCACGCGCGGTATGAATGGTTTTTTCAGACACTTCGCCGGTGATGAAGGCATCGACGCCAAAATCGGCCGCTTGGTCAATAAAACTCTGGCCACCACCGGTGCACCAGGCAATCCGTTTAATTACCGCTGGCGCATTATCGCTACAGTGCAGCACCGTCCGGTCAAGCAGGACTTCCAGCTTTTGGCATAGATCTTCACCACTCTGTGGCTGACGCAGTTCACCATATGGCAGATACATCTCGATTTCGCCTTGGACGTCAATATCCAGCATTGCTGCCAGCTTAGCGTTATTCCCCAGTTCAGGATGGGCATCCAATGGCAAATGGTATCCGTACAGGTTGATATCATTGGCTAACAATGTTTTCAGACGCTGGCGTTTTATGCCGCGAACAGAGACGGGCTCGTTTTTCCAGAAATAGCCGTGGTGTACCAGTACCGCATCCGCATTCCTCTCCACTGCGACATTCAGCAATGCCTGACAAGCGGTGACACCCGTAATAATGCGTTTGACCTCAGGCCGCCCTTCAACCTGTAACCCGTTCGGAGCGTAGTCCTGAAACGCCGCGACATTCAGTAACTGGTTAATCAGTGTTTCCAGTTCGGTATTACGCATAAACACGCCTCCTTTGTTATTTGTCACCACCAGGGTTGACATCTTTTGCCGCCTTAAAAGCGGCCAACGCCCGCAAGCGGGCCTGTTTGTGCTCAACTATAGGCTGAGGATAGTTCAACTGACGACGCTGACTTTCCGCCCAGCGGTGAGGTTGATGAATCGACTTTCCTGGTACTAGCGCCAATTCTGGTACCCAGTGTCGAATAAATGTCCCTTCAGGATCAAAACGTTCACCCTGAACAGTTGGGTTAAAAATACGAAAATAAGGCGCGGCATCCATTCCTGTCGAGGCCGCCCACTGCCAGCCACCATTGTTAGCGGCCAGATCGCCATCCAGCAGTTGCATCATGAAATAATGTTCGCCTTCCCGCCAATCGATCAACAAATCCTTCACCAGAAAACTGGCACAAATCATACGCAAACGGTTATGCATCCACCCCGTCTGATTGAGTTGCCGCATGCCGGCGTCCACAATGGGATACCCGGTATCCCCCGCTGCCAGGCAGCTAACCCATGAGGATCCTGACGCCAGACAATCTGTTGGGTCCAATCGATATAGGGTTGCCGTTTACATACAGATGGATTGAATACCAGCACGTGGCGATAAAACTCCCGCCAAATCAGTTCATTAAACCAGACAAATGCTCCCGCCTCACGTTGCTGTAACCAGTCGGGCTGTTCTATCTGCATACGGTTAATGCATTGCCGTGGCGACAACACGCCCAGTGCGAGATAAGGAGAAAGCTTACTGGTAGCCGCTTGGGCCGGGAAATCACGTTGTTGGTGATAAAACTGAATCTGTTCGTGGCAGAAATCACGTAACCGCTGTAATGCGGACTTTTCCCCCGCTGGATATGCGTCGTTTATTGTTTGCAGGGGATAACTGAATGGTGTCAACGGCCGTAGTGGAAGAGTGGTTGCCATTGTGCGCGGCACCGGGGCGGGAACACAATGGATATCGCTATGTAGCAATCGTTTGATGAACGCCTCACGAAATGGTGTAAATACCTTATACATCTCACCATCTCCAGTCATAACACTACCCGGCGGTAGCAATACACTGTCGTCAAACCCCTGACAAATTACCTGTCCGGCCAATTCCTGCGCCAGCGAAAGATCCCGCTGGCGCTCGTTCAATTCATATTGATAGTTATAGAACAGATGGGTAACTCGCTGTTGCCGGCAATATTCCGTCAGCCAGCGAACGCTGTCTGTAAAATCAGCACATTGGTGATAGTGCAGTTCAATGCCGATGTCATGCAAAGACTGTTGCAACACATGCAGATTTTCCAGTAAAAAGGTGGCCTGACGCGGCGACATATCATGACTGGCCCACTGCGCCGGAGTGGCAATAAACAGGGCTATCACGTTGACCGTCGGATCCTGACAGGCCGCATGTAATGCCAGATTATCGGTAAGGCGTAAATCGTTACGAAGCCAGACCAGATGTGTGGTCATGAACCATCCTTTTCACTGAAAACTAATGACCATAACGTAAACGCAACGCTTCCGGATAGGGTTCAAAATAACGCTGCTGAGACAAATAAGCATCCGGATACTCAGATAGGTAGTGACGTAACAACGTGATGGGAGCCAATAGCGGCTGCATACCCTGACGATACCGCTCAATAAGATGAGCCAGCTCCTGTCGTTGCAGTGTTGTCAGCTGGCGACGGAAATAGCCCTGCACATGCATCAGCACGTTGGTATGGTTACGCCGACTGGCCGGATGCGATAACAGCTCCATTAGCCGTAAACGGTATTCCGCAGCAAAATCTGCCAGCGAATCCCACTGTTCCATCGCGGCCACGAAACGCCCCAATTCTCGGTATCCCGGTTGAGAGTGCGCTAACAGCAGCAGTTTGTAACGGCTATGAAAATTCACTAACGCCCCACGACTTAACCCCTGTTGCCATAGTCGATTCAATTCATACAACGTGAAAACCCGCTCGATAAAATTTTCACGTAGCACCGGATCATGCAGACGTCCATCCTCTTCAACCGGTAACCACGGCATTAACGTCATAAGTTGCTGAGTGAACAACCCTACGCCACTTTTACGTGCATTCTTCTGAGATTCGTCATAAACCTTCACCCGCTCCATACCGCAACTGGGGGACTTGGCACAAACGATGTAACCACATAAATGCATAAGCTTCTGTGTGGACTCCGTTGCAAACAGCTGCATTTTTTCGGTGACATCCAGCGGCGCACCATTACTGGCACGCATAGTGACCATGCCCTGGTCATCCTTCACCAGCCGCAGCGCCGGACGAGGCACTGGCAACCCTATCGCCATTTCCGGACATATCAATTCAAAACCAAAATAAGGAGTCAACTGCTCTACCGCGAAAGAAAAACGCTTGTGGCCACCATCAAAACGTACCGGATTTCCAAGCAGACAAGCACTAATACCAACGGGAATCTGATCAAGTGTCATTATGGTGACCTCGTTAAAAGATAGAGCTATCTCAATAGCATAGCGGATTTATGTCCGTTGCTGTGAAGAAGGGACAGAAAATAACGTAATAAATAATGAGACTGACTGGCAGGAAAAGGGCAAACAAAACCCTCGCTTATATGAACAGTGTGGTGTCCCAGCAAGGGCTGAAAAATAACAGTGCAGTTATCAATAAAGATCGTTAATAACACTCTCTGACTGTGCCAGCCATACCGGTTTGTCACTGGTTTTCAGCCAGACGCAGTGTAAATAGCTATAAACGCGGGCGCGATCTCGCCAGAAAAGCAGCGCCGGAAACATCAGCGCACCAATTATAATCACCGTTATACGGCGCAGAAAAACTCGACGCCAGGAATAAGCAGTATAAAGAGACATGACAATCCTCGATGTAAGGCAGTCAGGAACGATAAACCCCCGACTGGCGATGAATGTCTACATTGGTAATGTCGATCAAAACTCTACCATGCGGATAAAATCTTATCACTTGATAGCTCAAAAAATATGCAATTTATTACTTGATTATTCAGCGACTCTTTTGTTGCATAGTAGTGAATAACGTTACACTTCACGAGTTCTTCCCTCCGCAAGTGCTCATTTCGCAGTCCGGCATTTTTATACTTTTTTTACGCTGGTCCTTGTCAAATTTGCACTTTCTTTTTTTCCATCCGGGTAGCCTGACGATCTCTCGCTCTGACAGCACCGTTGGGGGTGTATTGTGAATTTCGGAACCATCATAGGCAGCATTCTGGTTGTGCTGCTATTGGTTTATCTGTTCTATGCCTTATTGAAGGCGGAGGATTTCTGATGGCCTCGGATGCTTTTTTACTGATTGCCAGTCTACTGGTGACAGTAATATTGCTGGCTCAACCCCTGGGACAATTTTTGGCTCGTCTGATCGAAGGGGAAACCGGTACGGTACTACAGCGGTTCGAACTGACAGTGGCACGTGGCTTCGGTTTTAATACGGATGAAATGTGCTGGCAACAATATACGTTGGCCATACTGGTGTTTAATCTGACTGGCGGATTGTTGTTGTTTTTCCTGCTGATGTTTCAGGATCACTTGCCGTTAAACCCGCAAAATATGCCAGGGCTGTCATGGCATCTGGCGTTGAATACCGCCGTAAGTTTTATGACCAACACCAACTGGCAGGCTTACAGCGGAGAGAACACCCTAAGTTACTTCAGTCAGATGTTGGGGCTGACGGTACAAAACTTCCTCTCCGCCGCCAGCGGTATCGCGGTAGCGTTCGTGCTGATTCGTGCTTTCGCGCGCCATTCAACGACCGCATTAGGTAACGCCTGGTTAGATCTGTTACGTATCACGCTATATGTACTGTTGCCACTGTCGCTACTGTTAAGCCTGTTCTTTATCAGTCAGGGCGTAATTCAGAATCTGCTGCCTTACCAACACCTGACGACGCTGGAAGGCGCTTCGCAAATTCTGCCGATGGGCCCGGTGGCGTCGCAGGAAGCCATCAAGTTATTGGGTACCAATGGCGGTGGTTTCTTTGGTGCCAACTCGTCGCACCCGTTTGAAAACCCTACCGCGTTGAGCAATATGGTACAGATGCTGTCTATCCTGCTGATTCCTACTGCGCTGTGTTTTGCGTTCGGCCGTGCGGTGAACGATTCCCGGCAAGGTCACACTCTGCTGTGGGCCATGTTATTCATCCTGGTCGTGGCTACCACGGCAGTAATGTACGCGGAAGTCAGCGGTAATCCACATTTGCTGGCACTAGGCGCCGACAGTAGCCAAAACATGGAAGGTAA
Organism: Prodigiosinella aquatilis; assembly: GCA_030388725.1. Lineage (NCBI taxonomy): Bacteria > Pseudomonadati > Pseudomonadota > Gammaproteobacteria > Enterobacterales > Pectobacteriaceae > Prodigiosinella > Prodigiosinella aquatilis. The sequence goes on along the minus strand of CP128857.1, from coordinate 1,553,692 downwards.
GGAAACTCGCTTCGGCATTCTTTCCTCGGCGTTCTTTGCCGCTATCACCACCGCGACGTCCTGTGGGGCCGTTAACGCCATGCATGATTCATTCACCGCATTGGGTGGCATGGTACCCATGTGGCTAATGCAGATGGGTGAAGTCGTATTTGGCGGTGTAGGTTCCGGGTTATACGGTATGCTGATTTTCGTGCTGATCACCGTCTTCATCGCCGGGCTAATGATTGGCCGCACACCGGAATATCTGGGTAAAAAGATTGCCGCCTATGAGATGAAAATGACCGCATTGGTCATTCTGATCACCCCCGCACTGGTGCTGCTGGGTACGGCGCTTGCCCTCAGCACCGACGCCGGACGCCGCGGGATCCTCAATCCGGGAGCACATGGCTTCAGCGAAGTGCTGTATGCCTTCTCTTCGGCGGCGAATAACAATGGTAGCGCGTTTGCTGGTCTGAGCGTCAACACTCCGTTTTATAACGTCTTGCTGGCGATTGTCATGTTGATTGGTCGCTTCTCGGTAATGATACCGGTCATGGCAATTGCCGGTTCGATGGTCGTCAAAAAGCGCCAACCAGAAACCAAAGGCTCGTTGTCAACCAGTGGTCCTCTGTTCATCGGCATGCTGATTGCCATCGTGCTACTTATTGGTGCACTGACCTTCATTCCCGCTTTGGCGTTAGGCCCGGTGGCCGAACATTTGACATTTAATCTGGTTCACTGAGCCGGAGATCTATGATGATTCGTAAACAGCAAGCACTTTTTAATTCCACTCTGATGGGCAACGCCCTGTTAGATGCCGTGAAAAAACTTGATCCCCGGGTACAGTGGCGCAATCCGGTGATGTTCGTAGTGTATCTGGGTAGCCTGTTGACAACCGGTATCTGGCTGGCGATTGTCGCCCAAGAGACAACGGGTGACGCCTTCTTCACCGGTGCAGTTTCCTTGTGGTTGTGGATTACCGTACTGTTCGCCAACTTTGCCGAAGCGCTGGCGGAAGGCCGTAGTAAAGCGCAAGCCGAAACACTGCGGGGAGTAAAAAAAACCAGTTGGGCCAACAAACTGGCAGCACCGCACCACGATGCCGATTCTCAGCGAGTGACGGCGGAAAGCCTGCGCAAAGGCGACGTGGTGTTAGTTGTCGCCGGAGAGATGATCCCCTGTGACGGTGAGGTGCTGGAAGGCGGCGCTTCTGTAGATGAAAGCGCGATAACCGGTGAGTCCGCGCCGGTTATCCGCGAGTCCGGAGGTGATTTCGCCTCTGTCACTGGCGGTACCCACGTATTGTCTGATTGGCTGGTGATTCAGTGCAGCGTCAATCCGGGGGAAACCTTTATTGACCGCATGATTGCCATGGTAGAGGGTGCCCAGCGCCGTAAAACGCCGAACGAAATCGCTCTGACGATTTTACTGGTGGAACTAACCATTATCTTCCTGCTGGTCACCGCTACGCTGTACCCTTTCTCATTGTTCAGCGTGGCGGCCAATGACAGCGGCACTGCAGTCAGCATCACTATCCTGGTGGCGCTGCTGGTGTGTCTGATTCCCACCACCATCGGCGGGCTGCTGTCCGCTATCGGCGTAGCCGGGATGAGCCGGATGCTCAGCGCTAACGTCATTGCCACCAGCGGACGAGCGGTGGAAGCCGCCGGGGATATTGATGTCCTGCTGCTGGATAAAACCGGCACCATCACATTGGGGAATCGTCAGGCTTCCGCATTCCTACCCGCGCCCGGTATCAGCGAACAGGTACTGGCAGATGCAGCCCAACTGGCATCTCTGGCCGATGAGACACCGGAAGGCCGTAGCATCGTAATTCTGGCCAAACAGCGCTTTAACCTGCGTGAACGACCATTGCAGGAATTGGATGCCACCTTTGTGCCCTTCTCTGCGCAAACACGTATGAGTGGTGTCAATGTTCAGGGGCGAACCATCCGTAAAGGCGCAGTGGATGCGTTACGCCGTTACATCGACGCCAACCAGGGACATTTCCCGACGGAAGTAGAAGAGATAGTGGCCGGTGTAGCGCGTCAGGGCGGAACACCACTGGTGGTCTCCGAAGGCAAACGCGTACTCGGCGTGATAGCGCTAAAAGATATCGTCAAAGGCGGCATCAAGGAACGTTTCGCCGAGCTACGCAATATGGGCATTAAAACGGTGATGATCACCGGAGACAACCCACTGACTGCCGCGGCGATTGCTGCTGAAGCGGGTGTGGACGATTTTTTATCAGAAGCGACGCCGGAAACCAAACTGATGTTGATTCGCCAATATCAGGCAGAAGGCCGCATGGTCGCCATGACCGGTGACGGTACTAACGACGCTCCGGCGCTGGCACAGGCCGACGTGGCTGTCGCCATGAACTCTGGCACACGAGCAGCGAAAGAAGCCGGAAACATGGTGGATTTGGACTCCAACCCCACCAAGCTGATCGAAGTGGTACACATCGGTAAACAGATGCTGATGACCCGTGGATCACTGACTACATTCAGCATCGCCAACGATGTTGCCAAGTATTTCGCCATTATTCCGGCCGCGTTTGCCGCAACCTATCCACAATTGAATACGCTGAATGTGATGCGATTGCACTCACCGGCCTCCGCCATGCTGTCGGCGGTGATCTTTAACGCGTTAATCATCGTGTTTCTGATCCCGCTAGCGCTGAAAGGCATCAGCTATAAACCAATGAGTGCGGCAGCGCTGCTAAGTCGTAACCTGTGGATCTATGGTCTGGGCGGGCTGCTGGTACCCTTCCTTGGCATCAAACTGATTGACATCCTGCTGACCGGGCTGGGTATAGCATAAGCTAAGGAGAAAGTTATGCGTTATGTACGTTCTTCGATTCTATTACTGCTGTTGTTAGCTTTAATTACCGGGCTGGCATACCCGTTACTGGTCACCGGGCTGGGACAATGGTTATTCCCATCCCAGGCCAACGGTTCATTGATCTACCGGCAGGACAAAGCCGTGGGTTCAGCACTAATAGGACAGTCATTTAGCCGTGACGGCTATTTTCTGGGCCGCCCATCCGCAACCGCCGACAGCGCCTATAATACGCTGGCTTCTGGCGGCAGCAACCTGGCGGGTAACAATCCGGCGCTGGACAAGGCCATCAGCCAAAGTGTTGACGGATGGCATAAACGCATCGGTAATACCGAACCGGTGCCAGTCGATTTGGTAACGAGTTCCGCCAGCGGTCTGGACCCGAACATTTCACCACAGGCGGCTTACTATCAGGCCGGACACATTGCGCAAGTACGCGGTATATCGCGGGAGCAGGTTGAACAGTTGATAAACCGCACCATTCAAAATCCTCAACCTGCATTTGCCGGAGGGCCGGTCGTTAATGTATTACTGTTAAACATGGCGTTGGATCAATTAAAACCACTTCCCTGATAAGGAAAAATCATGACCAACGAGGAACCACGTCGCCCCGACCCGGACAGTCTGCTGACGCAGATTGATGAGCATCCCCGCGGCAAGCTCAAAATCTTCTTTGGGGCCAGTGCCGGCGTAGGGAAAACCTACGCTATGCTACAGGAAGCGCATCGGTTGAAGGCTCAGGGACTGGATATTGTGGTTGGCGTAGTGGAAACCCACGGACGCGATGAAACAGCAGCACTGCTCAACGATCTTCCTCGACTGCCGATGAAGAAATTCAACCATCACGGTCGACATCACGATGAATTTGACCTGGATGCCGCGCTGGCTCGCTACCCGGCGCTGATCCTCATTGATGAGCTGGCACACAGTAATATCCGCGGCTCCCGGCACCCCAAACGCTGGCAGGACGTGCAGGAACTGCTTGATACCGGGATTGACGTGTTGACTACCGTTAACGTTCAGCATCTGGAGAGTCTGAACGATATCGTCGGCGGCATTACCGGTATCCGAGTACGGGAAACCGTACCTGACCCGATTTTCGATGATGCCAATGAAGTGGTGATGGTGGATCTACCGCCGGACGATTTGCGCCAACGCCTGAACGAAGGCAAGGTCTATCTGCCAGTGCAAGCGGAACGGGCCATCGAGAACTTTTTCCGCAAGGGTAATCTGATTGCACTGCGTGAACTGGCACTACGCCGCCTGGCTGACCGGGTCGACGACCAAATGCGCGCCATGCGCGCCAGTCAGGGATGGGAACATGTCTGGCATACCCGCGACGCCATACTATTGTGCATCGGCCAGGGTGCTGGTAATGAAAAGCTGGTTCGTACTGCGGCCCGTCTGGCAGCACGCCTCGGTAGCCTCTGGCACGCGGTCTATGTGGAAACGCCGCGTCTGCACCGACTGCCAGAAGCACAGCGCCGGGCCATTCTGAGATCCCTTAAACTGGCGCAAGATCTGGGAGCGGAGACCGCCACTCTCGCCGATCCATCCGTAGAACACGCCGTGCTGCGTTATGCCCGCGAACACAATCTGGGTAAAATCGTTATTGGTCGTCACCCTGAGCAAAAGCTGGGATGGTGGCGGCGTACCCGCTTTGCCGAAAAACTGGGGAAACTGGGGCCTGATCTCGATTTGGTGGTGGTTTCTGTGCAGGATGAAACCACGCTGCTTCCCGCCAAAACGCCGGACAATCGAGGGATGGCAGAAAAATGGCGCATCCAGTTATATGGCTGCGCCATAGCGGTGATACTCTGTTCCCTGATCACACTGCTGGCGTTATGGTCTCCCTTCTCCATGCTGAAACCGGTTAACCTGGTGATGGTTTATCTGCTCGGCGTAGTCGTGGTTGCGCTGTTTTACGGCCGCTGGCCCTCAGTATTTGCCGCTGTTATCAACGTCGCCAGTTTCGATCTGTTTTTCATCGTTCCCAAAGGCACATTTGTCGTGGCCGACGCGCAATATCTGGTTACCTTCGGGGTAATGCTGAGCGTAGGCATTCTGGTGGGAAGTCTCACCGCCGGAGTACGTTATCAGGCACGAGTGGCCCGCTACCGTGAACAGCGCGTCCGGCATCTGTATGAGATGTCAAAAGCGCTCAACCGTAGCCTGTCAGTGAATGATATAGCCAAAGCCAGCCACCACTTCCTGCGTTCCACCTTTCAGGCAAAAATTGCCATCCTGCTGGCTGACCAGGCATCTTCGCCGACCGCAGAATTACAGCAGGCCGCAGTTGAAGAGCCAGATCAGTTGGTTGTCGATCAGGCCATTGCTCGCTGGAGTTTCGATCATCACGCGCCAGCAGGTGCCGGAACCACCACCCTGCCCGGCGTCCCCTATCAGATTCAGCCGCTGTCCACGCCCCAGCAAATTTTTGGCGTCATCGCCATTGAACCCAACAATGTCCGTCAATTGATGATCCCTGAGCAACAACGCCTGCTGGAAACCTTTACCGTATTGATCGCTAATGCACTGGAGCGTTTGCAGCTGATTAAAAATGCTGAGGATGCCCGGCTGAACGCTGAACGAGAACAACTACGCAATTCTCTGCTGGCCGCACTGTCACACGATCTACGCACACCGCTGACTGTACTGTTCGGACAAGCAGAGATTCTGACGCTCAATTTGGCATCAGAAGGCTCGCAGTATGCCCCACAGGCCAGCCAGATCCGCCAGTACATACTGAACACGACCCAGTTGGTGAATAATCTGCTGGATATGGCCCGCATCCAGTCCGACGGATTTAACCTGCGTAAAGAGTGGCAAACGCTGGAAGAATTAACCGGCAGCGCACTGCGGCAATTGGAAAACTTATTGGTCAACAATACTGTTCGGGTCAATCTACCGCCTGAGATGGTGCTAGTGTATTGTGATGCCAGCCTGATTGAGCGGGTGTTGATCAACCTGCTGGAAAACGCCATCAAATATGCAGGGGAGCGGGCGACCATCACTATTTCCGCTAAAATCAACAAGTCATCTGCTGTCGAAGAGAGTTTGGAAGTTACCGTGGCGGATAACGGCCCAGGTATTGCCAACGGTCTGGAAAAGATAATTTTCGATAAATTCGCCCGCGGCCATAAAGAATCATCCATTCCCGGCGTAGGGCTGGGGTTGGCTATCTGCCGTGCAATTATCGATATTCACGGTGGCAGTATCTGGGTTACCAATGCAGAAAACGGTGGTGCCGTTTTCCATTTCACTCTGCCACTCGCGACACCACCAGAGATAGAACCTGAATATATGGAGCCATGACGCTATTGCAGACCAACATCCTTATCGTAGAAGATGAAAAAGAGATCCGGCGCTTTGTACGTAACGCGCTGGAAAGTGAAGGCTGTCGCGTATTCGATGCAGAAACACTGCAACGGGGTCTGATTGAAGCGGCAACCCGCAAGCCGGACCTGATTATTCTGGATCTGGGGTTACCCGACGGCGATGGTATTGATTACATCCGCGACCTGCGACAGTGGAGCACTATTCCGGTAATTGTGCTATCGGCCCGCACTGATGAACAGGATAAAATCGCAGCGCTGGATGAAGGTGCCAATGATTACCTCACCAAACCGTTTGGCATTGGTGAACTGATGGCCCGTGTTCGCGTGGCATTGCGACGCTTCAACGCCCCCTTACAGGAAACACCGCTGATAAACTTCGATGCAGTGACGGTAGATTTGATTAACCGCCAGGTATTGCGCGATGGTCTGGAACTGCATCTCACCCCAATAGAATTCCGCTTGCTGTCGACCCTGATTGCCAATCCCGGCAAGGTGCTGACGCAGCGGTATCTGTTAAATCAGGTTTGGGGACCCAATGCCATAGAACATAGCCACTATCTACGTATCTATATGGGACATTTACGCCAAAAGCTGGAAAACGATCCGGCTCGTCCACGCCATTTTCTTACCGAAACCGCCATCGGCTATCGCTTTATTCCCTGACACACTGGAGCTGAGCAATTAGCAGGTGTAGCATCAGCATTTTCTCAATGAGAAGATATCGATGAGTAGCTGGCTAATCTATGCACTATTGTCCGCATTGTGCGCTGCGCTGGTAGCGGTGTTTGGGAAAATCGGACTACAGCAGTTGGATGCCAATACCGCGACAGCAATCCGAGCGGTGGTGATGGCGTTATTTCTGGCAGGTGTGGTGGTAATGCAAGGAAAGCTGGCACTGGTCGGCACTATTTTCGCCAATCATAGCGCACTGCTATTCATTCTGCTCAGTGGTATTGCCGGTGCCATGTCCTGGCTGTTCTACTTTATGGCGCTGAAAACCGGCAGCGTGGCACAGGTTGCGCCTATCGATAAACTCAGCGTCGTGTTTGCCGTTATTCTGGCTGTATTGTTGCTGGGAGAAAAAATCTCGCTGCTGGCGGGATTCGGTGTGGCGTTGATATCGGCAGGAGCGCTACTCGTTGCTTTAGGATGAAAAAAGGCGCTGCATTCAGCGCCTGTAATCAATATCGGTAGCGGTCTTATTTCGTGTTATTCAACACCGCACTGACAATTTCAACCGCTTCTTTCTCGATTTTCTCGCGATGTTCAACGCCAAGAAAACTTTCGCAATAGATCTTGTAAGCGTCCTCTGTACCTGACGGACGTGCCGCGAACCAACCATTGTCAGTCATCACTTTCAGGCCACCAATCGACGCGCCATTACCCGACGCCTTCGTCAGACGAGCAGTAATGGGATCACCGGCCAACATACTGGCAGACACTTGATCCGGCGACAATCGGGACAACGCCGCTTTCTGAGCGGAAGTAGCTGGTGCCTGTATACGATTGTAGCTCGGCGCACCAAACCGTTTAGCCAGTTCATCATAGTGCTGCTGCGGGTTTTCCCCGGTAACAGCGGTGATTTCCGCCGCCAGCAAACACATGATAATGCCGTCTTTATCCGTCGACCAAGGTGTGCCGTCGAAACGCAGGAATGATGCTCCGGCACTCTCTTCACCACCAAAGCCTAAGCTGCCATCAAACAGACCATCCACAAACCATTTAAATCCTACCGGGACTTCCACCAGCTTACGTCCCAGGTCAGCTACTACACGATCAATCATTGCGCTGGACACTAATGTTTTGCCTACGGCAACAGACGCATCCCACTGTGGACGGTGCTGAAACAAATAGTTGATGGCCACCGCCAGGTAATGGTTTGGATTCATCAATCCGGCTGGCGTTACAATGCCGTGGCGGTCATAATCCGGATCGTTGGCGAACGCCAAGTCGAACTTATCACGCAGCGCCAGCAGGCCAGACATCGCACAGACGGACGAGCAATCCATGCGGATCACCCCATCGTGATCCAGCGTCATGAAACGGAACGTCTGATCGATAGCATCATTGACCAACGTTAGATTCAATTTGTAATGTTCAGCAATTCGTTGCCAATACACGATGCCAGAACCACCCAATGGATCGACCCCTAATTTCAGGTTAGCGCGCTGAATCGCGGTCATATCCACGATATCGGTCAACCCTTCCACATACGGCTGCACCAAATCCTGCTCATGCAAGTATCCGCTCTGTTGGGCTTTAGCCAGCGTCAGGCGTTTCACACCACGCAGATTATCTGCCAACAGTGCATTGGCCCGCGTCTCAATAACGCTGGTAAGATTCGTATCAGCTGGGCCACCATTAGGCGGGTTATATTTAATGCCGCCGTCTTCAGGCGGGTTATGTGAAGGGGTAATAACGATACCGTCAGCCTGAGCTTTCGTCTGGCAGTTATGCGTCAGAATGGCGTGAGAGATCGCTGGCGTCGGTGTAAAACCATTATCCTGTTGTATTATCACGTCCACACCGTTGGCAGTCAGTACTTCCAGCACAGAAATAAACGCAGGTTCGGACAACGCATGCGTGTCCTTTCCGACATAACAAGGGCCGGTGATCCCCTGTCTGCTTCTCTCCTCAGCAATCGCCTGAGCAATCGCCAGAATATGCGCTTCATTGAAACTGTGACGCGCTGCGCTACCACGATGACCAGAGGTCCCGAACTTGACCGCATGAGCCGGTTCACTCACATCGGGACACAGAACATAATACTGTGACGTTAGCTGTGCGACGTTAATCAAATCGCTTTGCCGGGTGTGTTGTCCGGCTCTCGGGTGATTAGCCATTGGCGTTTCTTCCTGACGCTATGATTTAAAGGGTTCCGCAAACTTTCTCTATCAGCTCTGGCGGGAGCTGCATTGCCAGCATAATGCTTTCAATCATGCTGCGTTTACGATCGGTATTCGTATTGGTAATAACCCAGTAGGGCGTACCCTGGATATGTTTTGGTTTGGTATGTGTGCCATTCTGAAGCAGCGTTTGCTCATCCCCAGCGAAATAAATCCGAGTGCGACCAAGAAGAGACTCTGTTGCCACTGCAAATTCTTTGGGCGACAAATGATACAGTGTGGACAGAATCAACATAAAACGATTAACCGCCTTATGTTGATCCGCATATTCATCAGACAATAATAGCTCACGCAGAGTTCTTACCCGATCACGCGTACTCAGTGAAGCTGGAGCCAGGGGCTGAGCTTTTTCAGCTACTACCGGTGTTCCCGTTGCGACTGCTGGCTGCCCGGCGTTGAACTTCAGCATACGCCGCAAGATATCAGAAGCACTCTCGCCAATATGCTGAGTGTGGCTGGCGATATAACAATAAAGCTCTTCGTCAACGTCAATAGTTTTCATCTTTATCCAATACTGTTTTATGACTTAAAATCAATCGTCATGGATTATATACTCACCATACTTCAAGCTGCATGTGCGTTGGCTGTGCTCATTCACCCGAATCATTCGCTTGAGTAGTTCATTGGGATTCCTTCGCTTGCCGCCTTCCTGCAACTTGAATTATTTAGATTATACAGATTATGATTCACCCTCAAATAGCGACGAGCGACAGTCTACACAAAAGTAAGACAATACCTCATCATCTCTGCCACCATGAAGGTAAACACCTGTTTAGTCCACGGCAAGATAACGCAATAAAGTCATGATACCCTAAGCATCTGTCTCTCTAAATGAACTTCACTATGAAATTGAATTATCGTTGGCAAAACGCTCATCAGCCACAGAACAATTTACCTATTGTTTTTATCCATGGTCTGTTTGGCAATCTTGATAATCTTGGCGTATTGGCGCGCAATCTGCAAAACCAACATGACATATTGCAGATTGATGTGCGGAACCACGGTCTTTCACCACGTTCACCTGAAATGAATTACACCGTCATGGCAGAGGATGTCTTGGCACTCCTCGATGATTTACAGCTGAAACAGGTCATTATGATTGGTCATTCCATGGGAGGAAAGATTGCGATGGCACTGAGCGCATTAATGCCCGATCGCATAGACCGCATTGTAGCTATTGATATTGCCCCCGTAGACTATCAATTACGCCGCCATGACCAGGTATTTTCCGCAGTGAAAGCCGTCAGCGCCGCAGGTATCACTCAGCGCGCCGCCGCCGCCGTACTGATGCGTGATTATTTGCAGGAAGAAGGTGTCATTCAGTTTTTACTGAAATCATTCCAGCAAGGAGAGTGGCGTTTTAACGTACCAGCCTTGTGGGATCAATATGAAAATATTGTTGGCTGGCATGAACTGCCAGCATGGCATGGCCCAATTCTGTTTATCCGCGGTGGGAATTCCCCGTACCTGGATGATCGCTACCGTGATGCGCTACTACGCCAGTTCCCCGCCGCTAAAGCACACGTAGTCGCAGGGGCCGGTCACTGGGTTCACGCTGAAAAAACCGAGGCCGTTCTTCGTGCCATCCATCGTTTCCTCGATACCCATTGATATTGTTACCGTATCACCGAACACGGGTTCAGTTAACCGTTGTCGCGGCCAGTACGGCTGGGGTATGATGGCGGCCGCAGTAAAGGAAGGCTGTCTGGCCACTGGCTTCATTAACCACATCATCAAAATGCAGCATCTGAAATGCCCGCGTTTTGATCCGAATTTCTTGCAGTACCATTACTTATGGCAAAAGAACAAACGGATCGCACCACGCCGGATCTGTTCGCTGATGAGCGTCGTCCGGGTCGACCGAAAACTAACCCGCTCTCCCGTGATGAGCAGTTGAGAATCAATAAACGGAATCAACTGCGGCGAGACAAAGTCCGTGGGCTACGTCGCATAGAGTTGAAGATTAACAGCGATGCAGTGGAAATTTTAAATACGCTGGCGGAGGAACGTAATATCAGCCGCAGCGAATTGATTGAACAGATATTACTGGCGCAGTTGGCAGAGCGAAAAGATTGATTTACCACCTTGGCGTCTTCCCTGACGCCAATGGTTATAACCTAGAATGTTTCCCAGTTATCATTACTTTTACCGGCAGGTAGCGCCTTCCTGGCCGGAGTAGCAGCTACTGCTTTTGGCGTTTCACGAACTTGCGTCACCGCCGCTTGATCGTTGGTCAATTGAAACAAGGCTACCGTCTGAGTCAGTACTGAAGCCTGCTCTTCCAGTGATCGGGCTGCGGCTGAAGCTTCTTCAACCAACGCGGCGTTCTGCTGGGTTACACCATCCATTTCAGTAATTGCCATTCCAGCTTGGGCAATACCTTTACTCTGCTCTTCTGATGCAGTGGCAATCTCGCCCATAATATCCGTTACGTTGGTTATGCCACGCACAATTTCTCTCATTGTGGTACCCGCATCAGCCACCAGCGTTGAGCCGGTATCCACACACCTCACCGATTCAGAAATCAGATTTTCAATCTCTTTGGCCGCCTGAGCACTGCGCTGAGCCAGACTACGAACCTCACCCGCTACCACCGCAAAACCGCGCCCTTGCTCACCAGCACGAGCCGCTTCCACCGCCGCATTCAATGCCAAAATGTTAGTTTGGAAAGCGATACCGTTAATTACCGTAGTGATCTCGGCAATCTTCTTCGAACTACCGGAAATATCGGCCATGGTTTTCACCACATTATCCACCAGATCACCACCTTTACGAGCAGTGGTCGATGCCTGGTGAGCCAACTGGCTAGCATGGCTGGCATTTTCCGCATTCTGTTTTACCGTAGAGGTTAACTGTTCCATGCTGGCGGCACTTTCTTCCAGTGCTGCGGCCTGCGCCTCTGTACGTGATGAAAGATCATTATTCCCCGAGGCAATTTCCGCGACACCTTGATAGATGGAGTCTGCACTATGTCGAATCGTGCTTACCGTTTTCGCCAGACTGGATTGCATGTCGCGTAGCAACGGGAAAAGACGGCCAACGCAGTTATTACCAAAATCGACGATCGGTTTACTCAAATTTCCAGACGCAATAGCCTGAAAATGAGCGCGCAGATCATTCAATGGGCGCATCAGATAAGCCGCCAGATAGCGATCTGTCAGGAATAACATCAGCAAACCAGCGACTAATCCGGCCAGCAGAATATTTTGTCCCACCCAGGTGATACTCTCCAGACGATTACCGGAATCAACAAACATTTTGGAACCGGCTTTATCAAAATGAGTAAACGCCACATTAAATTGTCGGCTAAAAGCAGGAACAATATCTTTGGCATATTTTTCATATTCGCTCAGATTCTGGGCAACCGCGTTCTGATACATTGGTTCAACCCCTTGGAATACCAGATTACTCCAGCCTTGAGTAACCGCATCGACTAATTCCGGTGACATCCCTGCATGATCAATTTTTTTGAATGTGTCTAAATTTGACTTTAAAAGATCCAGTGCTGCCAATGCTGATTTCTGCTGATCATCCGCTTTTTGATTATCACCATTACGACGATAGTCAACCGAACGAGCCAGGCGTGTAACCATACGAAAATACTGGTCGTTGCCGGTATTGACCAAATTCATGTTCTTCACCAGTAATGAACTGGTTTTTGAGGTTACATTCATTGTTTTGAACGAGTACATGGTATAGACCGAAACACCAATCCATAATGTACAAAAAGTACCTAGCACCCATAACATAGCCGTTCTAATAGAAATGTTTCGCAGAAATCGCATATGTAGTCTCCAGACCTAGCAACATAGGGAAGATGTTGTGATAACTAGCCAACATTAAACAAAGTGCATTTTTACGACCTTGACTTTGTTGTATGCTGAAATAAAAATAAAGAAGTACCTTCCTCTTTAATCGACATAATTAGAGGAATATTTAACGATAAATTGTGATTTTATAGTTATAAAATTTTACAAATTAAGCATATTGATAGTGCTTTCAAGCAGATAATACATTTGGTTTTTTTTAAAAAATTAAAAAACCATCTACCCAAAAAGAGAAGAACAGCTAATCATTTTCTCATCTTAGAACAATGTGTATACCGATATTCAAGTTTCTCATGCGGAAAGTGTCTGCTATTATTACTCGATCAGTGATGGCAAAGGTCATCATACCATTAAGAATCAAGAGGTTATTTTATTCATGGCACTCATAGGAATTTTCTTTGGCAGTGATACTGGCAATACCGAAAACATTGCCAAGATGATCCAACAACAACTGGGAACAGAAGTTGCCGAGGTTCATGACATCGCCAAAAGCAGTAAAGAAGATCTAGAACGTTTTGACATTTTACTGCTGGGGATTCCAACCTGGTATTACGGTGAGGCCCAATGTGACTGGGATGATTTTTTCCCAACACTGGAAGAAATCGACTTTTCCGGTAAGTTGGTAGCCCTGTTTGGCTGCGGTGATCAGGAAGATTATGCTGAATATTTCTGCGATGCCATGGGCACCATACGCGACATTATTGAGCCACATGGAGCCATTATCGTGGGCAACTGGCCGACAGAGGGCTACCACTTTGAAGCATCTAAAGGTCTGGTGGATGATGACCATTTTATTGGTCTGGCCATTGATGAAGATCGTCAGCCGGAGCTGACCAGTGAACGCGTCAATACCTGGGTTACAAAAATCAGCGACGAGCTAGATCTGAAAGGACTTCTTGCCTGAATCATGTCCTCTTTTGGCTCTGGCAATATTTTGCGCCGGAGCCACATCAATAGCGAAAAACTATTACAGAAGTAGATACATTTTTTTAACTTTTCGCAATGGCAAGGTACAATGACGCTATCGGTTTGCCGAAATCATCATAATATTTCGCTAATCAACAAGGCATTACGTTATAGACCGCCCCGCTAGGCAAGAATAATATGGTTAGGATTCCGTTGTTTCTATTTTGAATATGCAGTTCTATAATTGAGACACATAACCTTTTTTGAGCCGACCGATAATATTAGGCTAGGTAGCCTCCCTTGATAAAGTAGAGTAACAGGACTAAATCCGCATGACTGACAACAACACCGCATTAAAGAAGGCTGGCCTGAAAGTAACACTCCCAAGACTCAAAATTCTGGAAGTGTTACAGGACCCTACATGCCACCATGTCAGCGCGGAAGACTTATACAAAAAGCTGATTGATATGGGTGAAGAAATTGGTTTGGCTACAGTTTATCGTGTACTTAACCAGTTCGACGATGCGGGTATTGTGACCCGTCATAACTTTGAAGGCGGAAAATCTGTCTTTGAATTGACCCAACAGCACCATCATGACCATCTGATCTGCCTGGATTGTGGCCGCGTCATTGAATTTCGTGATGAATTCATTGAAGCCCGCCAACGTGAAATCGCTGAAAAACATGGTATAAAACTTACCAATCACAGCTTATATCTGTATGGCCACTGTACCGATGGTAATTGCCGTGAAGATGAAAGTATTCACGACGAACGATAAAATAAATCTTCTGCAAAAAATAAAACCGCCGCGGCGGTTTTATTTTTTCTGTATACAGTCCTGCTTTCCCGCTTAACCAACCCAGGTATCTCGCAATCCTACTGTACGGTTAAATACCAGATTTTCTGTACTGGAATAGACGCGGTCTGCGCAAAAATATCCTTCACGTTCAAACTGATAGGCTTTTTCCGCTTTAGCATTAGCCAGACTGGCCTCAACAAAACCATGCTCAATGATCAACGAATCAGGATTAATAGTAGAGAGGACATCTTCTGCAGCCCCAGGATTCGGGACACTAAACAAGCGATCATACAGACGAAACTCTGCAGGAATAGCATGTACTGCAGAAACCCAGTGGATCACCCCTTTTACCTTACGTCCATCCGATGGATCTTTACTCAACGTTTCGGGGTCGTAACGACAATAAATGGTGGTGATCACACCCTGTTCATCTTTCTCAATATGCTCGGCCCTAATCACATAGGCATTGCGCAGGCGAACTTCTTTACCCAATACCAGACGTTTATACTGCTTGTTCGCTTCTTCGCGGAAGTCGGCACGATCGATATAAACTTCACGGCTAAAAGCCACCTGACGCGAGCCCATCTCCGGTTTATTAGGATGATGTGGCATCGTTACCCATTCTTCGTGATCCATAGGCAGATTTTCGATCACTACTTTTACCGGGTTCAGCACTGCCATTGCGCGTGGCGCATTGTCATTCAGATCGTCACGGATACAAGATTCCAACGCTGCCATTTCAACATTGTTATCTTGTTTGGTTACACCAATACGACGGCAAAATTCACGGATAGACGAAGCAGTATAGCCACGACGGCGTAGTCCGGAAATCGTCGGCATACGCGGATCATCCCAACCTTCCACTACCTGTTCAGTAACCAACTGATTCAACTTACGCTTGGACATTACAGCGTATTCAAGATTCAAGCGCGAGAATTCGTACTGGCGTGGGTGACACGGGATAGTGATATTATCAAGCACCCAGTCATACAAACGACGATTGTCCTGAAACTCCAGTGTACATAACGAATGTGTTACGCCTTCCACTGCATCGGAGATGCAGTGGGTGAAGTCATACATCGGATAGATGCACCATTTATTGCCGGTTTGATGATGCTCAGCAAATTTAATCCGGTACAACACGGGATCACGCATCACGATAAATGGTGATGCCATGTCAATTTTTGCACGCAGACATGCCATACCTTCGGCAAAACCACCGTTGCGCATTTTTTCAAACAACGTCAGGTTTTCCTGCACAGAGCGGTCACGATGAGGACTGTTTCTCCCCGGTGAAGTCAACGTACCACGGTATTCACGAATTTGTTCAGGCGTGAGCTCATCCACATACGCCAATCCTTTACTAATCAACTCGACGGCATAAAGATGCAATTGGTCAAAGTAATCTGAGGAGTAATGTATGTCACCACTCCAGGAAAAACCCAGCCACTGGACATCATGCTTGATAGATTCAACGTACTCGATATCTTCTTTTACCGGATTGGTATCATCAAAACGCAAATTGCATTGGCCGTTGTAATCATCAGCAATACCAAAATTCAGGCAGATCGATTTAGCGTGACCAATATGCAAATAACCATTCGGCTCAGGAGGAAAACGCGTCTGAATATGATCATGCTTACCGGAAGCCAGATCTTCATCGATAATCTGGCGGATAAAGTTAGTTGGGCGGGCTTCAGCCTCACTCATGCTTGATTCCTCAAATACGAAAAACGACATATAACCACTAATGATCCAACAAGCCTCGTCGGGAAACAACCGTTTGTTTCACCTAATTGCACGAAAATAGGGAGAATAGAAAGCGGGATGAGCTTTTCTTCTCATCCCGCCGATAACCACAACATCTTAATGTGTCAATACCACTATACTATTCTTCACTTACTTCACGCATAGCAGCAGCGATGCTTTCCGCCTGAGTTCCCACCACAATCTGAACACTCTGCTTATTCAGACGAATAACCCCGGCAGCCCCCAGCTGTTTGGCCTGAGCATCATTAACAATAGCCGAATCCTTCACATTCAGACGTAAACGAGTAATACAGGCATCAATACCAGTCAGATTTTCCTTTCCACCAACCGCCTGCAAGTAGCCACTGGCCAACACCCGACTGTCTGATGAGTTTGTCACCACTGTATGACTAACCTCACCGCCTCCAGTTGCAGCAACATCAACAGGAAGCTCTCGTCCAGGC